>JAGRMT010000059.1 GCA_020441125.1 Roseivivax sp. | reverse complement strand
GGCGACGCGATGGAAGCGGTGATCGCCGCTGTCTATCTCGATGCCGGTTTCGGTGCCGCACGCGACCTGGTTCGCCGGTTGTGGGCCGACCGGATCAGCGCGGTCGAGGACGACGCCCGCGACGCCAAGACCGCGCTTCAGGAATGGGCGCAGGCGCGCGGAATGACCCCGCCGCGCTATGAACAGCGCGCTCGCACCGGCCCGGACCATGCGCCCGTCTTCACCATCGCCGCCGTGCTGGACGACGGGCAAAGCGCCCAAGCCCAGGCCGGCAGCAAGCGCCAGGCGGAACAGGCCGCGGCCAAGGCGCTGCTGGACAGGCTTGACGGCGCGTCCTGAAATCAAGTGCGCCTTGTTGTTGGACGTTGGTTACGATGGCTGGCCCCCCGTCGCCGCAGAGCACCGCTGGGCGAATCCGATCGGCGGCGTTTGACCAGCCGTCGACCTGTCCGTCACCAGAGTCCGGGCCGATGAAACGCGCGCAAGCAATCGCGCGCTGCCGATTTCATGACGGCGCCTCTTGCCGCTCGTGGCAACCCGTGCAACCCCTGCCGGCAGCAGCACCAAAGGCACCCCATGTCCGATAATCTTCGCGGCTCTCTCTTCATGATCCTTGCAATGCTTGGCTTTGGAATCGAGGACGCGTTCTTCAAGACCGCGACCGGATCGGGCGGCGTGACGGCAGGAATGGGTACGGTGCAGTTCGGGTTGATGGCGATGACCATCTATGCCGTCTATGCGCGCCACAAGGGCGTGCCGCTGTGGGACAGCGCCTATCTGCGCCCGCGCCTGCTGATCCGCACCGCGTTCGAGATTTGCGGCCGGTTGTTCTTTGCGCTCAGCCTGGCCTATACGCCGCTGTCCACCACTTCGGCCATCCTCCAGGCCGCGCCGCTGGTGGTGATGCTGGGCGCCGGGCTGATCCTGGGAGAGCGCATCGGCCCGCGCCGCTGGATCGCGCTGGCCATCGGTTTTGCGGGGGTGATGCTGATCCTGCGCCCCTCACCCTCGGGGTTCGAGGCCAATGCGATCTTTGCGCTGTTGGGCATGATCGGCTTTGCTGGCCGCGATCTGGCCACCCGTACCGCGCCGCCGCACGTTCATGCGGCCCAGCTGGGCGTGCTGGGCTTTGCCGTGGTCACCTTTGCCGGGCTGGTGATCCTGGCGTTCGAACCGGGCGCGCCCGCGCTTCCCACCCCGGGCGCGGCGGCTCTGATCTGCGGCACCGCTCTGGCTGGCGTGGTGGGCTATACCGCGCTGACCGCCGCCATGCGAACGGGCGAGGTCAGCGTTGTCGCCCCGTTCCGCTATTCACGCCTGCTGATCGCGCTGACGCTGGCCTATGTGGTGTTCGGAGAGCGGCCGGACGCGATCACCCTGCTGGGCGCGACGCTGATCGTCGGCTCGGGCGTATACACGCTTTGGCGTGATGGCCGCCGCCGCAAGGCCGCGGCCTGATGGCGTGATACTACCTATGGTAGGCGTCTGATCGGCGAACACGACTTTTCCTCATTCTTGCGGTACCCTGCCCGAAGGAGGAGACATCATGTTCGACTTGGTCGTGCTTTTTCACCTGCTGGTCGCGGCAGGCATTGGCTATTTCGCATTTCGTTACGCTTTCGGTCCGGTGCCCAACGCCTATCAGGCGCGGATCATGCACCTGGACGAGGTCGCGCCGGACGGCCAGCTGCTGCTGGTTCTGACGCTGCTCTATCGCATCGCCGGTTTTGCTCTGATCGCCGCGGCGCTGGGCTATGCGGCGCTGGCCATCGGTGGCGTCACCGCCGGCCTGTTCTGGGCCAAGGCGGTGATGCTGGTGATGGCGCTGGTGGTCGGGCTGCCCGTGGGCATCGCCGGTTACCGTGCCGAGGTGGCAACCACTGTCGTTACCCCCTGGCGCGCGGTGTTCGGGCTGACCGGTGCGGCGGTCCTGGCGTTCGTGCTGTCAGTCATGTGACGGCGCGCAGGCTCTCGCCTTGCGGCGCCGGATCGTCTAAGGGAGTGGCTCAAAGCGGAAAGTGACAAAGCCATGACCACACGCGCCGGATTCGTCGCCCTGATCGGAGAGCCCAACGCGGGCAAGTCCACCCTGACCAACCGCATGGTCGGGGCCAAGGTCAGCATCGTCACGCACAAGGTTCAGACCACCCGCGCCCGCATCCGCGGCGTCGCGATGGAGGGCGAGACGCAGATCGTCTTTGTCGACACGCCGGGCCTGTTTGCACCGCGTCGCCGGCTTGACCGCGCGATGGTCGCCGCGGCCTGGAGCGGCGCCGCCGATGCCGATATCACCGTGCTGCTGATCGAGGCCCACCGCGGCATCACCGAAGGCGTCGAGAAGATCATCGAAGGGCTGGAAAAGCTGCCCAAGGGCCAGACCGTGGCACTGGCGATCAACAAGATCGACCGGGTCGAGGCCAAGGTTCTGCTGGCTCTGACCCAGGCCATGAACGAGCGGTACCCCTTCGCCCAGACTTTCCTGATCTCGGCCGAGAAGGGCTATGGCGTCGACGATCTGCGCGCCTGGCTGGCCGAGCGCCTGCCCGAAGGGCCATGGCTCTACCCCGAGGACCAGATCGCCGATCTGCCGATGCGCATGATCGCCGCCGAGATCACGCGCGAAAAGCTGACCCTGCGCCTGCACCAGGAACTGCCCTACCAGCTGACGGTCGAGACCGAGCATTGGGAAGAGCGCAAGGACGGCTCTGCCCGGATCGACCAGGTGGTTTATGTCAGCCGCGAAGGTCACAAGGGCATCGTGCTGGGCCACAAGGGCGAGACGATCAAGGCCATCTCAAAGGCCGCACGGGAAGAGCTGGAAGAGTTCCTGGGCCGCCGCATCCATCTCTTCTTGCAGGTCAAGGTGCGCGAGAAATGGCTGGACGAGGCCGAGCGCTATTCCGAGATGGGTCTCAACTTCAAGGACGGCAATGGCTGAGGCCCGCCTGGCGACGGGCTTCTGGGTAGCCGCCTACCGAAGGCGCCTGGCACTGCACGACATTCCCGCCTTTGTCGTCGCCCATGGCGATGACACCGCCGGCGCGGTGCTGGTCAAGCTCAACACTCTCGACGGTCGCGCCCGGGCCTTTGTCCGGCGCTACGATCTGGCCACCGGCGCGCTGCGCTGGGACGTGTTGGCCGAAGGGGCCGAAGCCGAGGTCGATGCCTCTCTCGCCCGCCAGCGAAGCTTTGACAGCGACCTGTGGGTGATCGAGATCGAAGATCGCGCCGGCCGTCACCTGCTGGACGAAGAGGGCTTGCGCTGACCGCCGCAGGCCGGTCTAGAGCCCGGCATTGCCTCGCCCCCCATTGCCATTTCCTGCCGGCTGGCCGACAGTCCCTGCAAAAGGGAGGAAAGCCATGCGCCTGAAGAACAAGACCGCCATCGTCACCGGGGCCGGCTCTGGTTTTGGCGCGGGAATCGCGCGCAAGTTCGCGGCCGAGGGTGCCCGGGTCATCGTCGCCGATATCAACGAAGCCGCCGCCCAAGCCGTCGCGCAGGAAGTCGGCGGGTTTGCCTGCCCGGCCAATGTCGCCGACCGTTGCGACATCTCCAACATGGTCGACATGGCGATGGTCGAGACGGGCAAGGTCGATATCCTGGTCAACAACGCCGGCGTCACCCATCTGCCCGCCTTCATGGAAGACGTCTCGGAAGAGGATTTCGACCGCGTGCTGAACGTGAACGTCAAGTCGATCTACCTGGCGGCCAAGAAGGTGGTGCCGATACTCAAGGAGCAGGGCTCGGGCGTGATCCTGAACATCGCCTCAACCGCCGGCGTGTCTCCGCGGCCGCGGTTGAACTGGTACAACGCCTCCAAGGGATGGGTGATCACCGCGACCAAGGCGATGGCGGTGGAACTGGCCCCCTTCGGCATCCGTGTGAACGCGTTGAACCCGGTAGCGGGCGAAACCCCCCTGCTGGCCAGCTTCATGGGCGAGGACACGCCCGAGATGCGCGCCAAGTTCCTGTCAACCATTCCGCTGGGCCGTTTTTCGACGCCCGAGGACCTGGGCAACGCGGCCTGTTTCCTGTGTTCGGACGAGGCCAGCATGATTACCGGCGTGGCGATGGAAGTTGACGGCGGGCGCTGCATCTGACGCCATGCTGCCCGGCCCGCGCAACCTGATCACCGACGTTCCCGGCCTCTTGGTGGGCAACGCGCAGGACGCGGCGCTAAAGTCCGGCGTCAGCGTGCTGACCGCGGCGCAGCCCTTTTGCGCCAGCGTGTCGGTCATGGGCGGCGGGCCCGGCACAAGAGAAACCGACCTGCTAGAGCCGGACAAGGGGGTCGAGGCGATCGACGCGCTGGTGCTGTCGGGCGGCAGCGCCTTTGGCCTGGCAGCCGCGCAGGGGGTGATGGACGGGCTTCATCGCGCCGGGCGCGGCTTTGCCGTGCATACCGCCCGCGTGCCCATCGTGCCGGCGGCGATCCTGTTCGATCTGCTGAACGGCGGTGACAAGGCCTGGACGGCGAACCCCTATCCGGCGCTGGGCGCGGCGGCGCTGGCGGCGGCGGCCCCCGATTTCGCGCTTGGCTCGGCAGGGGCGGGCACAGGCGCGCAGACGGCGATGCACAAGGGCGGGCTGGGCTCTGCCTCTCTGGTGCTTGAGGACGGGCTGACCGTGGGGGCGCTGGTGGCTGTCAACCCGATGGGAAGCGTCACCACCCCGTCGGGCCGGCACTTCTGGGCCGCACCTTTCGAGATCGACGCCGAATTCGGCGAGCTGGGGCCCGATCCGGCGCGCGGGTTGCAACCGCTGCCTGACAGCCGCAAGGCCGCCGCGACGGCCCGGCAGGGCAATACAACCATCGCCATCGTCGCCACCGACGCCGCGTTGTCCAAGGCGCAGTGCAAGCGCCTGGCCGCGGCGGCGCAGGACGGCATCGCCCGCGCCATCGTGCCGGCGCACAGCCCGCATGACGGCGATCTGGTCTTTGCCGCTGCCACCGGCACCCAGCCGCTGGTGGCGCCTGTGTTCCAGCTGACCCAGCTGTGCCACGCCGCTGCGGTGTGCCTGTCGCGCGCGATAGCACGCGCGGTGTGGGAGGCGACGCCCGCGCCGGGCGATCTGCTGCCGACGCTGCGGGCAGAGCTGGGGCAATGACGCAAACGCCCGCTTGACCGCGGGCGCTTCAGGCGCTTCGCTGAGATCAACGCGACCCGGAGCCTTTCGATGCCGCATCTTGCCTTGCGCGATCTGTCCCTGCACTATCAGGTCGTGGGCGATGGCCCGCCGCTGATGCTGGTGCCAGGCATGTTTTCCGACGGCGCCAGCTGGGCGCCGCTGATGGCGCATCTCAAGCCCCGCTTTACCGTGATACTGCCCGATCCACGCGGCGCCGGGCGCAGCCTGCCGCTGGACGCGCCGATCGCGCTGGATACGTTGGCGGTCGACATGCTGTCGCTTGCCAACCATTTGGGGATTGGCCGGCTGGCGGTCGCGGGGCATTCGCTGGGCGGGCTGGTGGCCCTGATGATGGCCGGGCTGGCGCCTGACCGGATCACCGCCGTCGCCGCGCTGGCATGTAGTCCGCTGCCTTCGGCCCGGCTGGCCGAGGTATTCCGCAGCCTTGCAGAGCTGCGTGTCTCATGCACCGGTGATTTGTGGCTGCGCCAACTGATGGGCTGGCTGATGCACGATGACTTCTTCGCCGACCGGCAGGCGGTGGAGTTCTCCATCGCGGCGGGGCTGGCCTATCCGCACCTGCAACCTGCCGCCGCGATGCGCCATCAGGCCCGGGCGCTGGGGCGGTTGGAGCTTGCGGCGCTGCCCGGCCGGATCGAGATGCCTGGCCTGGCGCTGCTGGCCGAAGAGGACGCGCTGATCGCCCCAGGCCCGGCGGGCGCCGCCCTGGCGGCGAAGGGGCTTCAGGTCGAGGTGCTGCCGGGCTGTGCCCATTCGCTGCACTGGGATGCGCCGCAGCGGGTGGCCAGCCGGCTGCTGGCCCATTTCGGGGCGACGCCGGCATGAGCGCGGATCGCTATGGCAACGCCGTCACCGGGGCAGACGCCGAGGCGCTGACCGGGATCGACAATTTCGTACATGGCTTTCTGTCCTACCAGACCAAGGCGGCCAACATCCTGGCCGCCGCGCAAGCCGCGCCCGGCTGCTGCCTGGCGCAGGTCTATGCCGGGATGTTGTGGATGTTCCTGGAGGCGCCCGAAGCGCCGGCCCATGCCGAGGCCTTCATCGCCCGGGCCGAAGCGCTATCGTCCGGCGCCACCGCGCGCGAGGCGGCGCTGGCCCGGCTAACGCGGTTGTGGGCGCAGGGGAACATCCCCGCCTTCCTGGAGCAGGCAGAGGCACTGGCCCGCGCCCATCCGCGCGACCTGGCGTTGATCAAGCTTCTGCAATACCACCATTTCAACCGTGGTGACGCGCCGGGAATGCTGCGCGCCGGGCTGATCGCGTTGCCCAGCGCCGAGGCCGAGCCCTATGTCCACGGCATGATCGCCTTCGGCTATGAACAATGCCACCTGCTGGACCACGCCGAAGCCAGCGCCCGCCGCGCCATGCAGATCGAACCGACGGATCCTTGGGCGCATCACGCGCTGGCGCATGTGATGCTGACCCAGGGCCGGGTCGACGAGGGCATCGCCTTCCTGGAAGGCGTCGCGCCCAGCTGGGCCGGGCTGAACAGCTTCATGCACAGCCACAACTGGTGGCATCTGGCGCTGTTCTACCTGTCGCGCGGGCGGCATGACGCGGTGCGCGAGGCCTATGACCGGCACGTCTGGGGGATCGAAAAGGGCTATAGCCAGGACCAGGTCGGTGCCGCCTCGCTGCTTGCCCGGATGGAGCTGGCCGGGGTCGACGTCGGCGGGCGCTGGGCGGATGTGGCCGACCACATCGCGGCGCGCGGCGCCGACACGGTGCAGCCGTTCCTGACGATGCAGTACCTCTACGCGCTGGCCCGCGCCGGGCGCGATCAGGCCGATGCGTTGATGGCGGCGGTGCGGTCGCGCGCTGCGGCGGGCGGGCACGATGCAGGCGTCTGGGCCGAGGTGGCGCTGCCCGCCTGCGAAGGGCTGCTGGCCCATGCGCGCGGCGACGCCGAAACCTGCGTGGCGCGGCTGGGGCAGGCGTTGCCCCGCATGGCCGAAACCGGCGGCAGCCACGCCCAGCGCGACCTGTTCGAACAGATCCACCTTGACGCGCTGATGCGTACCGGGCGGCTGGCGCAGGCCCAGCAGGCGCTGGAACTGCGCCGTACCTTCGATCCTGACGGCGTGCCGGTGAACACCATGCTGGCCGACGTTTATCGCCGGGTCGGGCTGACCCCGCTGGCCGAGGCGGCCGAGACGCGGCGCAGGTACGGCTGACCGCGCCTAGCCGTGATAGGCCGCCACGGTCTTGAGGGTGGAGAAGCCGTACAGCGCCTCGAACCCCTTTTCGCGACCATGTCCGGACTTGCCGGTGCCACCAAAGGGCAGTTCCACACCGCCGCCGGCGCCGTAGTTGTTTAGGAACACCTGGCCCGAGCGCAGCTTGCGCGCCAGCCGCATCTGCCGTGCCCCGTCGCGTGTCCAGACGCTGGCGACCAGCCCGTAATCGGTGCCGTTGGCGATGGCCAACGCCTCGGCCTCGGTCTCGAACACGATAACCACCTGCACCGGGCCAAAGATTTCGTCTTGCGCCAACACGTGGCTGGCCGGCACAGGGCCGAACAGGGTCGGTTGCACATAGCTTCCGCCCTCTGGCAGCCCTTCGGCCAGTTGCGCGCGCGCCAGCACCGGCAGGTCTGCGCCCTGGTCCAGGAACGCCTCTACCCGCGATTTCTGCACGGCCGAAATCAGCGGCCCGATATCGCGATCATCGGTGGCCGGGCCGACCACCTTGGCGCGATAGGCTTCCGCCATCCGCGACATGACGGTTTCCGCTACGCCCTTCTGCACCAGGATACGCGACGAGGCCGAGCAGGTCTGCCCGGCGTTTTGCAGCCCGGCATTGACGAGGAAGGGCAGCGCAGCGTCGAGATCGGCATCGTCGAAGACGATCTGGGGTGACTTGCCGCCCAGTTCCAGCGTCACCGGCACCACGTTGCGCGCTGCCGCCGTCTGAACCGCCACGCCCGTGCCGACAGACCCGGTAAAGCTGAGATGGTTCACCCCGGGATGCGCCGTCAGCGCCGCGCCTGCCTCAGAGCCCAGTCCGGGAACCACGTTCAGCGCCCCGGCAGGCAGCCCGGCGCGCAGCGCGATGTCGGCAAAGGCCAGCGCGGTCAGGCACGCATCCTCGGCCGGTTTCAACACGCAGGCATTGCCCATCGCCAGTGCGGCGCCGACAGACCGGCCGATGATCTGCATCGGATAGTTCCACGGCACGATGTGGCCGGTCACGCCGTGCGGCTCGCGCAGCGTATAGACGGTGTAGCCGTCCAGGTATGGGATGGTCGCGCCGTGCACCTTGTCCGCCGCGCCGCCGTAGAACTCGCAATACCGCGCCAGCGCGATTGCGTCGGCGCGCGCCTGCTTCAGCGGCTTGCCCACGTCCAGCGCCTCAAGCTGGGTCAGCGTTTCGACGTTCTCCAGCACCAGCTGGCCGATCCGGGCCAGGATGCGCCCGCGTTCGGCCGCCGTCATCGCGCCCCAGGCGCCATCCAGCGCCCCGCGCGCCGCGTCGACCGCCGCATCCACATCCGCGGTCGAGGCGCGGGCGATGCGCCCGATCTCCTCTCCGGTCGAAGGGTTGGTCAGCGGCAGCGTCTGCGCCGTGGCGCGCCAGGTGCCGTCGATCAGGACATGGGCGATGTCAAAGGGCAGGTCGGGCAGCATCGGATCCTCCAATTCCCTCGGGCAGCCGGGGTGCCGCCGCGATCAGGGCTTTGGTATACCAATGCGAGGGGGTGTCAAACACCTGCTCAGTCGGACCGGCTTCGACGATCTCACCGGCGCGCATGACCATGACCCGGTCGGTGATGGTGCGCACCACCGAAAGATCGTGTGAAATGAACAGGTAAGTCAGCCCGTATTGCCGCGACAGGTCGGCCATCAGGTCAAGGATCTGCGCCCGCACGCGCACGTCCAGCGCGCTGACCGCCTCGTCGAAGACGATCAGCTCGGGCCGGATGATCAGCGCCCGCGCGATGGCGATGCGCTGGCGCTGGCCACCGGAAAAAGCGTGGATGTACTTGCCCGCGTCGTCCGGTTGCAGGCCGACCGCCGTCAGCGCCTCGGCGATGGCGCGCTCCCGCGCCGCGCCTGTGGGCGGGCTTTCCAGCAGGTGGAACGGCTCGGTGATCAGCCGTGCCACGCGATGCCGGGGGTTGAAGCTGCCGTAAGGGTCCTGAAAAACCACCTGGATCTTGCGGCGCACCGCCAGGTTGGGATGGCCGTGGGCATAAACCGGCTGCCCATCCAGCAGGATTTGCCCTGCCTGCACGGGCTCCAGCCCCAGCAGCGCCCGGGTCAGCGTGGACTTGCCGCAGCCACTCTCGCCCACCAGCCCGACCCGTTCGCCCTTCTGGATTTCGAATGACACGTCCTTGACCGCGCGCACCGTGCCATGCGGCCCGAACAGGCGCTTGCGAGGGGTGCGATAGTCGCGGCTGACACCCCGCACCTGCAACAGTGCACCCTGAGGCGCCGCCTCCGGCAGGTTGGCCCGGTGGCCCGACGCCTCCAGCAACGCGCGGGTATAGGCCTGGGCCGGCGCCGACAGCACCGCGCGTGCCGGGCCCTGTTCCACCACCGCGCCGTGGCGCATCACCACGATCTGGTCGGCCATGCCGGCCACCACGGCCAGGTCATGGGTAATCATCATCAGCCCCATGCCTTCCTCGGCCACCAGCCCCTTCAGCAAATCGAGGATCTGCGCCTGCGTGGTCACATCCAGCGCCGTCGTCGGCTCGTCCGCGATCAGCAGCTTGGGGCGCAGCGCGATGGCCATTGCGATCACCACCCGCTGCCGCTGCCCGCCGGATAACTGGTGCGGATAAAGCGAGAGCGGAAAGCGATCCTCGGGCAGGCCAACCCTTGCCAGCACGGCGCGCGCGCGGTCGCGCGCCTGCGCCCGCCCCATCGCGCCATGCACCAGGATCGTCTCGGCCACCTGATCGCCGATCGTCATCACCGGGTTCAGCGCGGTCATCGGCTCCTGGAAGATCATGCCGATGTCATTGCCG
Organism: Roseivivax sp.; assembly: GCA_020441125.1. Taxonomy (GTDB): domain Bacteria; phylum Pseudomonadota; class Alphaproteobacteria; order Rhodobacterales; family Rhodobacteraceae; genus Mesobacterium_A. The sequence continues at coordinate 11,826 of JAGRMT010000059.1, read as the reverse complement.
CGCACCGCGCACATCTGTGCCTCGGTCCGGGCCATCAGATCGGCGCCCGCCAGCGCGATCCGCCCCTGTGCCTCGGCCCCTTCGGGCAACAGGCGCATCACCGCCAGCGCCGTCATCGACTTGCCTGAACCGCTTTCGCCGGTCAGCGCCACGATCTGGCCCGGCGCGACCGACAGCGAGACATCCTTCAGGATCGGGGTGTCATGGATCGACACCGACAGCGCAGCGACGGACAGCAGAGTCATGGTCGCCTCCGCCTGAGCCGTGGGTCAAGCGCGTCGCGCAGCCCGTCGCCCAGAAGGTTCAGCCCCAGCACCGTCAGCACGATCGCCAGGCCCGGCATCAGCGCCACATGCGGCGCCAGCGCCACCATGGTTTGCGCATCGGCCAGCATCCGCCCCCACGAGGGCACTGGCGGCTGCGCCCCCAGCCCGACATAAGACAGCCCCGCCTCCGCCAGGATACCCAGGCTGAACTGGATCGTTCCCTGCACGATCAGCAGGTTCGCCACGTTGGGCAGGATATGCTCGGCGCTGATCCGCAGCCGTCCCTTGCCGGCGACCCGCGCCGCCAGCACGAACTCCCGTTCCCACAAGGACAGCGCCGCGCCTCGGGTCAGCCGGGCAAACACCGGTACGTTGAAGATGCCGATGGCGACAATCGCATTCACCGCCCCGGCACCGAACACCGCCGTGATCAGGATTGCGATCACCAGCGACGGGAAAGCGAAGATCAGGTCATTCCCGCGTGAGATCACCTCGTCCAGCCAGCCGCCCTTGTGCGCCGCCGCCGCCAGCCCCAGCGGCACGCCCAGCCCCATGCCGATGCCCACCGCCACCAGCGCCACCGCAATCGAGGTGCGCGCCCCAACCATGATCATGCTCAGGATATCGCGGCCGAAATGATCGGTGCCCAGCCAATGTGCTGCCGACGGTGGCTTCAGCCGGTCGGCGATGGCCATGCCGTCCACCGCGTGCGGTGTCCAGACGAACGACAGCAGCCCACCCGCCAGCACCAGCGCGGTCAGCGCCGCGCCCAGGGCCAGGCTGCGCCTCATGTCCGGGTCCTCAACCGCGGATCGGCGGCGGCATAGGCCAGGTCGACGGCAAAATTGACCACGATCACGGCAAAGACCAGCAACATCACCACCGATTCCACCACGATCAGGTCGCGTTGGGTGATCGACTGAAAGACCAGCCGCCCCAGCCCCGGCAGGAAAAACACCTGCTCGATGATGATCGCCCCTGCCAGCAGGAAGGAAAACTGCAACCCGATGATCGTCAGTACCGGGATCAGCGCATTGCGCACGCCATGGCGCCACAGCGCCTGCCGGCGCGACAGCCCCTTGGCGCGGGCCGTGCGCATGAAATCTTCGCCCAGGATGTCGATCAATGCCGAGCGCATCACCCGCGCCAGGATAGCTGCCTGCGGCAGTGCCAGCGCCACCGCCGGCAGGGTCAGCGCCTTCAGCCCGGCGCCCAGTCCTGCGTCCCAGCCGGGAAAGCCGCCGGCGCCGAACCAGCGCAGCGTGATCGAGAAAACCAGCACCAGCATCATCGCGAACCAGAAGTTCGGGATTGCCACGCCCAGCTGCGTTGCGCCCATCACCGCCATGTCGCCGGCCCGGCCGCGCCGTGAGGCAGCGAACAACCCCGCCGGAAAGGCGATCAGCGTCGAGAGCGTCAGCGCGTAAATGGCCAGCGGCAACGATACCCACAGACGGTCTGCGATCATCTGCGCCACTGGCGCGCGATAGGTATACGAGGTGCCGAAATCCCCGCCCAGCATCCCGCTGACCCATGTCAGGTAGCGCTCGGGCTTTGATACATCCAGCCCCAGCTCGGTTCGCAGCGCGGCCACCGTGTCGGGCTGCGCGTTGATGCCCAGCATGTAGCTCGCCGGATCCCCCGGTGCGACCTCCACCACCAGGAAAATCGCCACGGAGGCGATCAGAAGGCTGATCGCCAACGAAATCAGGCGATTGAGCGCGTATCGCACCATGGCCCTACCCTAGCAGCGCGGCCCGGACCGCCCGGCGCGGGCCCGGGGCTTCTTCTTGCCCAAAATACCCCGGGGGGGGCTTGCCCGAAGGGCAAGCGGGGGCAGCGCCCCGGTGCCTTCGGGGTCGATGGCAGCCGTTCACTTCGGCGCGGTCGCCAGCATTGACGGCCGCTGCGAGAAGGTCGCGTACCACGCGGCCAGCGCATCGCGCCCCGGACGCCAGTCGCGCTGCGGCTGGCGGAAGTCGAGATAGCCCAGCGCCGCGCCCACGGCGATCTGCCCGGCGTCCAGTGGGCCGTTCAGATGGCTCATCCAGCGCGCGTTCAGCGCGTCCAGCCCGCGGTCGATCTTGGCCCATTGCGCCGCGATCCAGTCCTCCGAGACACCCTCGGGTTTGCGCAGGCGGTGTTCATAGACGATGGCCAGCGTTGCCTCGATCACGCCGTCTCCGGTGGCTTCCAGCGTCAGCGTTTCCCAGACATGGGCAGCGGGATAAAGCCCGGCATTCTTGCGCGCGTCCAGGAAGCGGCAGATCACCCGGCTGTCATAAAGGGTGCAGCCGTCTTCGCGCACGAGTGCGGGGATCTTGCCCACCGGGTTGCTGGCGGCGACCATCGGGTTGGTGTCCATCGGGCTGGTGGTCAGTTCCACCTGCTCGACCTCGTCCAACTGACCGGTTTCGTGCAGCACGATGCGCACCTTGCGGACAAAAGGCGAGGCGGGGTTTGCCAAGAGTTTCATGCGCATGCTCCCTTCCTGCGATGATCGCAGCCTAGGGCCTGCCGCGCGGCGCGCAAGGCTCAAAGCGCCGGAGGGTTGCGCATCAGCGCGGCCAGAACCGCTGTCTCGGCGCCGATCCCGGCTGCGTCCAGCCCGTCTGCCGCGCCCAGCCGCGCCGCGTCGGGCTTGTTCTGGCTCAGTTTCCAGGTCGCGTCGATCGCGCCGATGGTCAGCCGGTAGGGCACGATCATCCGCAGCATCCGCTCCAGCGCCTCTGCCGGCATCTTGGCGGTCTTCCAAACCGGCTTGGGCGCCAGCCGCGCCTCGAAGAAATCCGACAGCCGGTCCAGCATCGGCAGCAGCGCGTCATCGGGCAGCCGCTCCAGCGTGCCGGTCAGGTGCACGGCGACATAGTTCCAGGTCGGCACCTGGTGCTCGATCCCGTACCAGTCGGGCGAGACGTAACCATCCGATCCGGTTACCGCCAGCCGCGCGGGCGCCGTCCCCGAGACTTGCCGCGCCATCGGATTGGAACGCACCAGATGCAGCTCTGCCTGGCTGCCGTCTTCGGACAGCACAAACGGCACGTGAGAGACCAGCGGCACTTCGGCACCGTTCACGCTCAGCACGCCAAACCCGCGCGAGCGGGCAAAGGCGATGTCCTTGGCATGATCGGTGGAACGGTAGATCGGGTTCGGATGCATGGCTCAACCTGCCTTGGGGTGGCTGGCCTCATAGACCTTCATCAGGTGCACCTCGTCAACCGCGGTATAGGCCTGCGTTGTCGACAGTGATGAATGGCCCAGCAGCTCTTGAATAGCGCGCAGGTCGCCGCCCGCCGCCAGCAGATGGGTGGCAAAGCTGTGCCGCATCGCATGCGGTGTGGCCGTGGCCGGCAGGCCCAGTTGCAGCCGCGCCTGTTCGGTCACCTTCTGCACCAGCCGCTGGTTCAGCGGTCCGCCGCGCGCACCCAGGAACAGCGGCCCCTGCGCGGTGATCGGGTATGGGCACAGCGCGGCATAGCGGGCGACAGCGGTGCGCGCCACCGGCAGCACCGGTACGATGCGTTCCTTGCCGCCCTTGCCTGTGATCCGCAGCGCGGTGCCAAGCGGCAGGTCGGACCCGGTCAGCGACAGCGCTTCGGATATCCGCAGGCCGCAGCCGTAAAGCAGGGTGATCACCGCCGCATCACGGGCGCCGATCCAGGGCGCGCTGGCGTGGTCTTCGACTGTTTCGATCACCGCGCGGGCGGCGTCCTCGGTCAGCGGGCGGGGCAGCTTCTTCTGGAATTTCGGGGTGCGTGTCGAAAGCACGGCTGTCGGCTCATAGCCCTCGCGCTCGGCCAGCCAGCGGTAGAAACTTTTGACAGCGGACAGCTTGCGCGCCACCGACCGCGCCGACAGGTCCTGCGCCCGCAGATGCGCCAGCCAGGCGCGCATGTCGGTCACGCCGATGCGCGCCAGGGCGCCCAGCCCCTGCGGCTGGGCGTGGTGCCCGGTCATGAAGGCAATGAAATCGGTCACGTCACCCAGATAGGCGGTGATCGTGTTTTCCGACGTGCCCTTCAGCGCGCGCGCCGTGATCAGCCATTGCGCCAGCGCGTCGCGCGCGGCGGCGGAAATCTCCAGCGTCACGCCAGCCAGCGCCGCATGGCGCGTTCGAACACCCCGCCGAAAAAGGCCAGAAGGTCCGTGCCCTGCTGCGGCGTGAACTGATGCGGATCCTCGGCGCCCAGCACCAGCATACCGGGAAGGCGACCCTGGCCGAAGTCCAGCTTGAGGCAGGCCTCGGACCGGATCCAGGAGGCGGATTCGCCGTAAATCTCCTGGTCGCCGATCTGCAACTGGCGCAGCGTCACCGGGCGCACCTGCGTCGCATTGCCCTCGGCGATAAACGCGTCGATAAAGCCAGGCTCGACCACCTTCAGCAGCTTGCCCAGCTTTTCGATCGGGCCATCGGCGGCTTCGCGGCTTTCCAGCACCAGCCGTACCGCGTCAACGCGCAGGATGTCGGCCACCTCGCCGCCAAGGTCGGCGAGGAAAGCCTGGAACTCCAGCGGGTCCAGCATCCGCAGGATCGCCCGGTGCACCTGGTTGGTGCCCGCCAGGTTTTCATAGGCGGCGGCGATCACGCTGCGGTGGGTGTCTTCCAGACGGTCCAGCCGGCGTTCCAGCCGTTCCATCGCGATGCCGCGTAAATCGACGATATTGCCGCCCATCGTCTTTTCGTTGGCGGCGATCAGGGCTGACATCAGCTCCTTGTCGTCCAGAATCACATCGGGACGCGAAAGGATGGCCTCTCGCGTTGCTTCGTCCATCTTGGCGGTCTTCATGCTGCCCTCTGCCATGGCCCCGGTCATTCCTTATCAGATTTTTTCCGCCGAGGCTGCCGTAGATTGGTTTCCAAACCGTTTCGCGCCTGAGGGCCAACCTGTCAACACCCGGGGCCGGGCGGGCCGAATTCCGGCCCGCCGCTGTGACTGCATCGCACGCAAAAAGCGTGTCAGAGGATCTTGATGCCCGCCTTTTCGGCATCCGCCAGGAACGCGGTCAGGCCCTTGTCGGTCAGAACGTGGCTGGCCATTGCCTTGATCACCTTGGCCGGTGCCGTGGCCACGTCGGCGCCGATTTTTGCGCAGTCGCTCATGTGGTTGGCCGAGCGGATCGAGGCGGCAAGGATCTCGGTATCGAAATCATAATTGTCATAGATCTCGCGGATGTCGGCGATCAGGTCGAGCCCGTCGAGGTTGATGTCGTCCAGCCGGCCGATGAACGGCGACACAAAGGTCGCGCCGGCCTTGGCCGCCAGGATCGCCTGGTTGGCCGAGAAGCACAGCGTGACGTTGACCATCTTTCCCTCGCCGGTCAGCACCTTGCAGGCTTTCAGGCCGTCCCAGGTCAGCGGCACCTTGACGGCGATGTTGGATGCGATCTGGGCCAGCTTGCGGCCTTCGGAGATCATCGCGTCGGCGGCGGTGGCGACCACTTCGGCGCTGACCGGTCCGTCGACCAGCGCGCAGATTTCCTTGGTCACTTCCAGGATGTCACGGCCCGACTTGGCGATCAGCGACGGGTTGGTCGTGACGCCATCCACCATGCCCAGTTCGTGCAGTTCGCGGATTTCGTCAATCTCGGCGGTGTCGACAAAGAATTTCATCTGATGCATTTCCCCGGTTTGCTTGGCATTGCTGGGGCTATGCCTTACCCCAAAGCGAAGGGGCCCTAAAGCCCCTTTCTGTTGGCGCTAACAGGTGGCGGACACGTGACGGGGATGTCGCAGAGCTGGTTTGACGAGGGCGAGCTGATCGGGGTGCTGACGACGCAGCCGCTGGATCGGCTGCTGGATTATCGTGCACCGGCAGGCGGTTGCCATGTTGGCGCTTTCCTGGAGGTGCCGCTGGGCCCGCGTCGGGTTCTGGGCGTGGTCTGGGGTCCGGGGCGCGGGGATTTCGACCTGTCCAAAGTGCGCCCGGCGAACCGGGTTCTGGACGCCGCGCCGATGACAGAGACGATGCGCGGATTTCTGGAAAAGGTCGGCGCCTACACGTTGACGCCGATGCCTGCGATGCTGCGGCTGGCCACTCGCGCGCCAGGGTTGGGCGACGCGCCCTCGATGCGAAAGGTTTATCGGCGGGGCGACGGCTGGCCCGACCGTGAAACCGACGCGCGTCGCCGCGTCATCGCCGCGCTGGATGAAATGGGCGGTCTGGCCCTGACCCTGGGCGAGCTGAGCGACGCCGCCGGCGTGACATCCTCTGTCATCAAGGGGCTGGTGAAACAGGGTGTGGTTCTGGAAGAGGACAGCCCGCGCGATGTGCCCTACCCACGGCTGGATCCCGACTATGGCGGCAAGGAACTGACTGAAGATCAGGCCGAAGCCGCCGGGCAGCTGTGCTCCGGTATCGCAACCGGCGCCTATGGCACCACCCTGCTGAAGGGCGTTACCGGATCGGGCAAGACCGAAGTCTATCTGGAAGCGGTGGCCGAATGCCTGCGGCAAGGCCGTCAGGCGCTGGTGCTGCTGCCGGAAATCGCACTGACGGCAGAGTTCCTGACACGGGTCGAGGCGCGCTTTGGCACCCGGCCGGCCGAGTGGCATTCCGGTGTCACCATGACAGAGCGCCGGCGCGTCTGGCGCATGGTCGGCGAAGGCGGCGCCGATCTGGTGGTCGGCGCCCGGTCGGCGCTGTTCCTGCCGTTCCGCGATCTGGGGCTGATCGTCGTCGATGAAGAGCACGACACCTCGTACAAGCAAGAGGACGGGGTGCTGTACAACGCCCGCGACATGGCGGTTTTGCGCGCCTCGCTGGAATCGGCACAGGTGGTGCTGGCTTCGGCCACGCCGTCGCTGGAAAGTTGGGCCAATGCCGATGCCGGCAAGTACGAGCGTATCGACCTGACCGCCCGTTTCGGCCCAGCGGTTCTGCCTGAAATGCGCGCGATCGACATGCGCGGTGAAACACTGCCCGGCGGGCGCTGGATCTCGCCCACGCTGCAAGGAGCGGTGCGCGCCCGGCTGGAAAAGTCCGAGCAATCGCTGCTGTTCCTGAACCGGCGCGGCTATGCGCCCGTCACGGTGTGCCGGGCGTGCGGTCACCAGATCGGATGCGACCATTGCGACGCCCGCATGGTCGAACACCGGTTTCTCAAGCGGCTGGTCTGCCACCAATGCGGCGCGACCAAGCCGATGCCCGAGCGCTGCCCGAAATGCGAGGTCGAAGGCAAGCTGGCCGCCGTTGGCCCCGGAGTCGAGCGGTTGACCGAAGAGGCGCAGGCGCTCTTCCCCGAAGCGCGCGTGGTCACCCTGTCGTCAGACCTGTTCGGATCGGCACGCGCGCTGAAGGCCCGGATCGAGGAGATCGCCGGCGGCGAGGCCGACATCATCATCGGCACCCAGCTGGTGGCCAAGGGGCACAATTTCCCGCTGTTGACACTGGTCGGGGTGATCGACGCCGATCTGGGGCTGCAAGGCTCGGACCTGCGCGCGGCAGAGCGCACCTTTCAGCTGATGCGGCAGGTGGCGGGCCGCGCCGGGCGGGCCGAGAAACCGGGCCTGGCGCTGTTGCAGACGCACCAGCCCGAACATCCGGTCATCCGCGCCATCCTGTCGGGCGACGAGGAGAACTTCTGGCGCGCCGAGGCGGCCGAGCGCGAGGCGGTGCGCGTGCCGCCCTATGGCCGGCTGGCGGGTATCATCCTGTCATCCACCGACGCGCAGGAGGCGTTCGATCTGGGCAATGCGCTGGCCCGCAACGATGCGCCGCTGCGCCGGATCGGCGCGCAGGTGTTCGGCCCGGCGCCGGCGCCCATCGCCCGCGTGCGCGGCCGGCACCGGGTTCGGCTGCTGGTCAAGGCGGCCAAGGGCGCGCCGCTGCAACAGGCACTGGCGGATTGGGTGCGGCCCTTCCCGATCAAGGGCCAGCTGAGGTTGGCAATCGACATCGACCCGCAGAGCTTCTACTGACGCGGCGCGGCCATTCCCGGCGTTCCGTCGCGGTTGGTGCCTTGCTTGTCGGCCTGCGGCAATCTACATCCCTTGCATGAAGCGCTTTATTCCGTTCCTGAAATCGGACCCGCTTGTCGCCGTCGTGCGTCTGCAGGGGAGCATTTCCAGCACCAGCCAGACTGCGCTTTCCGATGCGGCGCTGGCTTCGATGCTGGAAAAGGCGTTTCGCAAGGGCAAACCCGCCGCTGTGGCGCTTCAGATCAATTCGCCCGGCGGTTCCGCCGCGCAGTCGTCGCTGATCGGCGCGCGGATCCGGCGCCTGGCCGAAGAACACGAAGTGCCCGTCTTTGCCTTTGTCGAAGATGTGGCCGCCTCTGGCGGATACTGGATCGCCAGCGCCGCGGACGAGATTTTCGTCGATGCGTCCTCCATCGTCGGCTCCATCGGGGTGATTTCTTCCGGGTTCGGCTTGCCGGTCTTTCTGGCCCGGCAGGGGATAGAGCGGCGGGTGCATACCGCGGGCAAGTCCAAATCCATGCTGGACCCGTTCCAGCCGGAAAAGGACGAAGACATTGCCCGGCTCGATCGGCTGCTGAGCGAACTGCACCAGAACTTCATCGCGCAAGTGCGCGAGCGGCGCGGCGCCCGGCTGAAGGATGACCCCGAGCTGTTCACGGGCGAAATCTGGATTGGCCAGTCGGCGGTTCAGGTTGGCCTGGCCGACGGCGTCGGCCACCTGGTGCCGACGATGAAGCAGCGCTTTGGCGACAAGGTTCGCTTCCGACGCTACGACCAGCGCCGCCCGATCTGGCAACGGCTGAGCGTCCGCCTGGTGACGGACACCCTGCATTCGATCGAGGAACGCGCCGGTTTCGCGCGGTTCGGGCTCTGACGTGATCGTCAAGGCTGTCTCCCTCTTCCTGGCTGCGATGGCGGTTCTGGCCCTCTTCGGCCGGCTGCGCGTTGGCGGACTGACACGCCGGCGCGGCCCGGAAACCGCCCGCAAATGCCGCAAGTGCGGCGCCTACATCGTCGGCCGCGGCCCCTGCGCCTGCGAAAAGCGGAAAGGCTGACATGGTCTGGCTCAGCGCCCTTCTGGGACTAGCGATTCTGCTGCTTGCCGGCGACGCGCTGGTAAAGGGCGCGGTGAACCTGTCGCTGCGCATGGGCATTCCGGCGCTGATCGTGTCGCTGACCATCGTCGCATTCGGCACCTCGGCGCCCGAGCTGCTGATCTCGATCCGCGCCGCGACAGAAGGCGCGCCGGGCATCGCGCTGGGTAACGTGGTCGGATCGAATACCGCCAATGTGCTGGCGGTGCTGGGCATCCCGGCATTGATCGCGGTCATGCACACCAGCCACTGCAACACGCGCAAAAGCTATCTTCAGATGCTGGGCGCCACCGCCCTGTTCATCGTGTTGGCGTTTCGCGGAACGTTCGACTGGATCTCTGGCTTGATCCTGCTGGGCGCGCTGGCGGCGATGCTGCACAGCGCGGTGCGCGACGCGATGAACCATCGCCGCAACGGTGACGCCGCCGATGATGACGCCGGTGACGATCCCGAAGGTGCCGATCCGGACATGCCCTGGTGGAAGATCGCGCTGTTCGTCACGCTGGGTCTGATCGGCCTGCCGCTGGGCGCCGACCTGCTTGTCGACAGCGCGGTGACCATCGCGCGGATGTTCGGATTTTCGGAAACGGTAATCGGGCTGACGCTGGTCGCGCTGGGCACCTCACTGCCCGAACTGGCAACCACGGTGATGGCCGCGATCCGGCGCCAGGCGGATGTGGCGCTGGGCAACGTGATCGGCTCGAACATGTTCAACCTGCTGGCCATCATCGGCGTCGCCTCGTTGATTGCGCCGATGCCGGTTGATCCAGCCTTCCTGCATTTCGATCTTTGGGTGATGCTCGGGGCTTCGCTGCTTTTGGTGCCGTTCGTCTTCCTGCGCCGCGACCTGACGCGCGCCTGGGGCGTGCTGTTGTCAGCGCTTTATGTGGGCTATATCGCAATCGTACTGGTCTAGTGGGAGGCGAGGCGATGGCCCAGGCCCTGGTTACCGGCGCCGGCAAACGGCTGGGGCGCGCGATGGCGCTGTACCTGGCGCGGCGCGGTCATGATGTAGCGGTGCATTATTCGTCCTCGGCCGACGCGGCCGAGGACGTGGCGCAGGAAATCCGCGCCATGGGCCGCCGCGCCGTGACCCTGCAAGCCGACCTTTTGTCAGAGGAACAGACACAGGCGCTGGTGCCTGCCGCGGTTCGGGCGTTGGGCGGGCCGCTGACTTGCCTGATCAACAATGCCTCGATTTTCGAATACGACACGCTGCGCAGTGCCACCCGGACCAGCTGGGACCGTCACATCGAATCCAACCTGCGCGCACCCTTCGTGTTGACCCAGCACTTTGCCGCGCAGGTTCCCCCGCCCGCCACCGACGCCGCCGGAGAGCCCCTGGCGCAGGGGCTGGTGATCAACATGCTGGATCAGCGGATGCGCAAGCTGACGCCCGAATTCATGACCTACACCATCGCCAAGATGGGCCTGTGGGCGCTGACCCAGACCGCGGCACAGGCGCTGGCCCCTGCTGTACGGGTCAACGGCATCGGCCCTGGCCCAACCCTGCGCGGCGCCCGGCAGAGCGAAGATCACTTTGCACGCCAGCGTCAGAACACTGTTCTGGGGCGCGGTGCCAACCCCGCGGAAATCACCGCTGCGCTGGGCTTTTTCCTCGATTCGCCGGGTGTTACCGGACAGCTGATCTGCGTCGACGGGGGGCAGCACCTGGCGTGGGCAACGCCCGACGTTCTTGGGGTGGAATAGGCCCGCTCCGGACAGTTTTGCACGCGGTCACGCTGTGTAACGAAACCATTACGAAATCGTAAATGTTTTCAGGGGATTGCTGTGTCCGGAAAGTTATTTGACGTAAGATCAATATGTTACAGGATTGCACAAATTTTAGGCAATGTAACGAAATATGGCGAAAATAAGGAAAATTTCGCCTGGCCCAAAACTTCTCCGCAGGGTTATCCACAGAAACGGTGGATTTGTTTACCCTTGAAGATCGCAGAACGGCATTGCAGCGACACGGTAAGAATCACACCTTGTCGGCACCGCACGACATGAAGGCTCAGCCCTATGAACGACGCCCCTGATACCGGCCAGACTTCGACCGGGCATGCCTGCATCCAGGGCTATCTGAAGACGCTGGACTCCAGCCCTGGCGTCTATCGGATGCTGGATGCCGAAAGCCGCGTTCTCTATGTCGGCAAGGCGCGCAACCTGAAGGCGCGGGTGTCCAATTATGCGCGCCCGTCGGGCCATTCCGGCCGCATCGCGCGGATGATCCGCGAAACCGCCTCGATGATGTTCCTGACCACGCGGACAGAGACAGAGGCGCTGCTGCTCGAACAGAACCTGATCAAGCAGCTCAAGCCGCGCTACAACGTGCTNNNNGCGACGACAAGTCGTTTCCCAACATATTGGTGACCGGTGACCACGCCTTTCCGATGATCAAGAAGCATCGCGGCGCAAAGACCGAGAAGGGCAGCTATTACGGCCCCTTCGCCAGCGCCGGCGCGGTGAACCGAACGTTGAACCAGTTGCAGAAGGTCTTCCTTCTGCGCAACTGCTCGGATGCGATGTTCGAAAGCCGCACGCG
>JAGRMT010000058.1:13756-16012 GCA_020441125.1 Roseivivax sp. | reverse complement strand
ACGCATTCGTCGCAGATGAACACGGTCGGCCCGGCGATCAGCTTTCGCACCTCGTGCTGGCTTTTCCCGCAAAAGCTGCAGTAAAGCGTGTTCTTGCTGTCTCCGCCGGAATTCGTCGCCATTTCCTACCCTTTCAGGCCCCGCGTTGTCTGCATACGCGTTTCCGCGTGCGCAACGTTCATATAAAACTGCTCAATGCGGCAAGCTTAGGGCAGCCGCGCAGGCACCACAATTGCTAAAATGGTCACGCGCGGCCGGGTATCCGGCCGGCGCGATCACCTTTACTTGTCGCCTTCGCTGACGCGCGAGGTCAGGATGTTGTCGATCAGACCCCATGCCTTGGCATCCTCGGGCGACATGAAGTTGTCGCGTTCCAGCGCGGCTTCGACCTTCTCCAGCGGTTGGCCGGTGTGCCGGACGTAAATCTCGTTCAGGCGCCGCTTCAGCTTCAGCGTTTCCTCGGCGTGGATCATGATGTCCGTAGCCTGGCCCTGATAGCCGCCCGACGGCTGGTGCACCATGATGCGGCTGTTGGGCAGCGAGAAGCGCATACCCTTTTCGCCCGCGGTCAGCAGCAGCGAGCCCATCGACGCCGCCTGCCCGATCACCAGGGTCGAGACCTTGGGCTTGATGTATTGCATCGTGTCGTAGATCGACAGGCCCGAGGTCACCACGCCGCCAGGGCTGTTAATGTACATCGAGATTTCCTTGGACGGGTTTTCCGCCTCAAGGTGCAGCAACTGCGCCACGATCAGCGATGACATGCTGTCATGCACCGGGCCGTTGACGAAAATCACGCGCTCTTTCAACAGGCGCGAGAAAATGTCATAGGCGCGTTCCCCCCGGCTGGTCTGTTCGACGACCATCGGGACCAGGTTCATATAGGTGTCGATCGGATCTTTCATCTGGCCTGCCTCGTGCTGTCCGGGTCCTCTGTAGTCCCAGCTCCCTAATGGATTCTTAGTGGTGCCGCCGGAGGGCTGCAAGGGGCGGAGGGAAAATCGCCGCCCCGGTCACGATCCGTATTGCGCCGGGCGCACGCAGGCATTGCGCTCGGACTCCATTTCCAGCGACAGGTGATGGATGCCGAAGGCGGTGGAAAGATGCGCCTTGAGCTGCGCCTTGATCGTGTCGGCGCGCGTCCAGTGGCCCTCGGCGATGACGACATGCGCCTGCATCGCGCTGCGGTGCTCGTCCATCTGCCACAGGTGGGCGTGGTGCACCCCGGCGACACCGTCCATCGCCTCGACCGCCGCCAGCACGGCGTCCGGCGCCAGCTCGGGCGGGCGGCCCAGCATCAAAATGCGGATCACGCCGCCGATCTCGGAAAACGCCATCCACAGGATGTAGCCGGCGATCGCCAGCGTGGCGACCGGATCGACCCAGCGCCAGCCATACAGCATGATCGCCGCGCCGGCGACGATCACCACCACAGATCCCATCGCATCGGCCAGGTTGTGCAGGAAGGCAGCGCGGATGTTGACGCTGTCCTTGGCCATCGAATAGGTCAGCGCCGCTGTCACCAGGTCGACCACCAGCGCCACCGCCGCGATCACCACCACCAGCCAGCCGTTCACCTCGATCGGGTCGAAGAAACGCAGCACTGCCTCGAAGGCCAGGTAGACCCCGATCACGATCAGCGTCGTGTAGTTGATCAGCGCCGCCACGATCTCGGCCCGGCCATAGCCAAAGGTCATCCGGTCGTCGGCCGGACGGCGGGCGATGCGCCGCGCCCAGAAGGCGATGATCAGCGATATCGCGTCAGAGAAGTTGTGCAGCGCATCGGCGATCATCGCCAGGCTGCCGGACAGCACGCCGCCGACGATCTGTGCCAGCGTCAGCGCCATGTTGACCGCAACCGCGATCCACAGCTTTCCGTCCCCGGCGCCGTCTGCGTGATGGTGGTGATGATGGTGATCGTGTGCCATGCCCTGCCCCTTTTTCACGCAGTTGGGGCAGAGCCGCCGCGCCCCGTCAAGAGGACGAATGCGCCCCCGCCAGGGTGGCAGAGGCGCGGTTTTCTGCTCAGCCGAAAATGTCGGCGGTGATGCCTGCGTACCAGCCCAGGCTTTCCTCGTAAGTCGCCTTGCGCAGCGCTGCTTCCTCGCCTGTCTGGCTGATGAAGCTGTCGACCTGGGCGATCTTCTCGTCGGTCGCCTCGTAGGAAGCCCCCACCTTGATGCCGTCGTCGGTGTCGATCAGCGACCAGCAGGTGTTGGTGAACTTGGCCGGGAACACCCGCGAGCCGGTCAGCGC
>JAGRMT010000058.1:0-13732 GCA_020441125.1 Roseivivax sp. | reverse complement strand
GGCTGTTGGCCGAGAAGCCCGACTTGGGCATGTCACCCTGGTTGGCCGAGTCGCCCAGGATATGCACGTTCTCGTCCAGCCTGGACACCATCGAATGCCCGTCCACCGGCGCCCAGTTGCCGTCGGTCAGCCCGGCCAGTTCGCAGATGTGGCCGGCCTTCTGCGCCGGGATCACGTTGACCACGTCGGCCTTGATCAGCTCGCCGTCGACATCCACCGTCATGGCCGCCGGATCTACCGACACGTTACCGCCGCCGAAATCGGGACCCAACCGCTCGATCATGCCGGGATAGTGCTTGCCCCATCCTTCCTCGAACAGCGCCTGTTTCGAATATTTCTCCTTGGGGTCCGCGATGATGATCTTGGCCGTCGGGTTGGAGGCCTTCAGCACATGCGCCACCATGCTGATCCGCTCATACGGGCCGGGCGGGCACCGGTAGGGGTTGGGCGGCGCGACCATGACATAGGTACCGCCCTGCGGCATTGCTGCGATCTGCGCCTTCAGAAGCTCGGTCTGCGAGCCGCCCTTGTAGGCGTGCGGCATGGCGTTTTGCGTGGTGATGTCCCAGCCGGGCACCGATCCGTCGACAAAGTCGATGCCCGGTGACAGGATCAGCTTGTCATAGGGAACCGCCCCGCCTCCGGCCAGCGCCACGGTCCGGGCGTCACGATCCACGCCGACAGCATGATCGTGGATGACGTTGATCCCGTATTCCGCGGCCAGTTTGCCATAGCTGTGGCCCAGCGAGGCCATCTCGCGGAAGCCGCCCAGGTAGAGGTTGGAGAAGAAACAGGTGTAATAGGTGCGTGTCGGCTCGATCAGCGTTACGTCGATCGCGCCATCGCTGTCCTTGGCGATGTAGCGCGCCGCGGTTGCACCGCCGGCCCCGCCGCCAACCACCACAACGCGCGGCTTGCCCTGCCCGCGCACCATCGGCGCTGACAAAGCCGCCGTCGCGGCGATGGACGTTCCGATAAAGGCCCGTCTGTTCAATGACATGATTGCTCCTCCCTGGTTTCGCGGACAGTTGCTCTGCCCGCCTTGAATTCCTTACTCCAAAGTCGCGAAATAGGCCGCCAGCGCCGCGATCTCCTCGTCGCTCAGGCGCCCGGCCATCATCTGCATCACCGGATGCGGCCGTATCTTCTGTTTGTAGGCATGCATCGCGGTGACAAAATCTTCCTCGGGCCACAACGTGATCGAGGGGATGCCCTCGTTCGAGCCATCTCGCTGGTGGCAGGTCAGGCATTCCGAGGCGAGGTATTCGCCGAACTCCGGATCGCCGACCAGCGCCAGGATTTCCGGCGGCAGCTCGATCTCGCGCCGGATCGCGGTTGGTTCTGCCTCGGGAATGTTCTGCGGGCTGGCGCTGAAACGGCGCAGATAGGCCAGCACGTCATGGCGTTCCTGCACGTCGTCCAGCCCGGGAAATGACATGCGCGTGCCCGACACCAGCGCCTTGGGGTTTTCGACATAGGCGTCGAGATGTTCCAGATCCCAGACCAAGCCGCCCGCCGCGGCGCGCTGCATCGCCTTGGAATAGGCAAAACCTGCGATGGATCCGGCATGACGGCCGAACACGTTGTTCAACTGCGGACCGATGCCGTCCTTGGCGCCCTGGCCCACCTGGTGGCAGCCGGAGCATTGCTCGAAAACCTCGGCGCCGCGCTCGGCATCGCCGATTGCCTCGGCCCGGTCCTGAGCAAAAACGGCGCCACCGGCCAGGGCCGACAGCGCCGTGAAGGCGAGGCCCGCAATGGGGCCTCGCACGGTCTGGGTCCGATCAGTTCGCGGGGAACGAGCGGAGATACTCGATGACTGCGGCAATTTCGTCGTCCTTCTTCAGGCCAGCAAAGGACATCTTGTTGCCCTTGATGTACTGCCTCGGATTGGCGAGATAACCGGCCAGCGTTTCCTGGTCCCACACGCCGCCATGGCTCTTGAGGGCGTCGGAATACTTGAAGTCGTCGGCGCCGCCGATTGCGCGGCCATAGACCCCGTTCAGCACCGGGCCGGTCCGGTTCTTGGCGCCGTCGCCCACCTGGTGGCACGACTTGCACTTCTTGAACACCTTCTCGCCCTCGGCAGCCAGTGCCGCGTCGATCGGGGCAGCTTCGGCCGCCGGCTGTTCGGCCGGGGTTTCTGCTGCCGGCTGCTCGGCCGGGGTTTCCTCGGCTGCCGGTTGCTCGGCCGCTGCGGTCTCTTCGGCTGCGGGCGCTGCCTCTTCGGCCGGTGCGGCGGTGCGTTCGGGCTTGGTCATCCGGACCAGTTCCTGCACCTTCTTGGCGCGGGTTTCTTCCGGCGTCACATCCAGAACCGCGGCGCGCATCGTCACCTCGACCGACTCCTTGCAATTTTCATAGCAGGCGTTGGCTTCGGTAAAGTTCGGGTATTCGGTCACCGGCCGGTCGTCGATGATGAAGCCGCCCGCGTTGGGCATTTCCACTTCCAGCAGGTTTTCGTTCGACAGCACGAAGTCGTCTTCGACCAGGTCGTTGGAATACAGGATGTAGGCCACGACGGCGTACACCTCGTCCGGGGTCAGGGTTTGCGCGTTGCCAAAGGGCATAGAGCGATCGACATAGTCGAACGCGGTCGTCAGGTGCGGCCAGTAGGAACCCACGGTCTTCAGCGGGTCCTTGTGGTTCAGCGTGTCCATGCCGCCGGCCAGCTTGGGCCAGTTGTCCACGCCCTCGGCAAAGTCGCCGTGGCAGATGGCGCAATTGTCGGCAAAGATCGCGTCGCCATCCTCGACAGAGCCGGAGCCGACCGGAAGGCCGGTGCCATCAGGCGAGACATCCTTGTTCCAGGCCTCGATCTCTTCGGGCAGGGCCTGACGGCCCAGGCCGAGTTTTTCAGCCAGCGCGGGATTGGCAACAGCGCCCGAAACAAGCGCGGCGCCGATCAGGAGATTACGAAACTTCGACATTCTCTGCCTTTCCGTCTGCCGTGACCCACCAGGTCTGGATGCAGTTGTTGTGATAGATCGAGTTTTCGCCGCGCACTTCGCGCAGCTGTTTCTTGGTCGGCTGGACATAGCCGGTTTCGTCATGCGCCCGGCTTTGCAGCAGCATTTCCGAACCGTCCCAGACGATATCGAGGTAGAAGCGCGTCAGCGCGTTCTTGGCCCCAGGCGCGCCAAGGCGGGCCTTCTGCCAGTTCTTGCCGCCGTCCAGCGACACGTCCACGCCGGTGATGGCGCCGCGGCCCGACCAGGCCATGCCGGTGATCACCAGCGGGCCGGGGCCGTGCTTGATCGGCATCTGGGGGCTGGGCGAGGTGACAACCGATTTGGCGTCCATCACCCAGGTCCATTTGCGGCTGGTGCCGTCGGCCAGCGTATCGGTGTATTTCGAGGTTTCCTCGCGGCTTTCCACCGCCTGGTCCATCACCTCGACGCGGCGCAGCCACTTGACCCACATGTTGCCTTCCCAACCGGGAACGACCAGGCGGACCGGATAGCCGTGCTCCTTGCGCAGCGCTTCGCCATTTGCCTTGAACGCCACCAGAACGTCGTCCAGCGCCTTTTCCATCGGGATCGAGCGGCCATTCGACGACGCGTCAGCGCCCTCGACATAGACCCACTTGTCCTTCAGATCGCCCGCGGCGCCCAGACCGGCCTCTTCCAGCAGGGTCCGCAGCGGGATGCCGGAGTATTCCATGTTGTGGATCATGCCATGGGTGAACTGCGCGCCGTTCAGCTGCGAACCGGCCCATTCCATGCCCGTGTTCGCGGCACATTCGCAGAAATACACGTGGTTTTCCCGCGGGAAGCGCTCCAGGTCGGCATAGGTGAACACCAGCGGGGTGTCGACCAGGCCGTTGATCATCAGCCGGTAATCTTCCTTGGCCAGCTCGATCGCGCCCGAATGGTGCCGCTCAAACGCGCAACCGGCCGGGGTGATCGTGCCGTCCAGTGCGTGAATCGGCGTGAAGTTGATCGAACTGATCGTGTCGGCGGTCAGCCAGCCCACGTTGCGGCGACGCACGTCGCTTTCAAAGTGGATCGGCAGGCCATAGGGCGTGGCGTCGACGCCATCGCCCAGGCCGGTGGCCCATTCCTGCACTTCGGTAATCAGCGGATCGGGGCCCGCGGCCTTGGCCACGCTGGCGGCGACGGTGCCCGCACCCAGCGCCGCGGCGCCGGCGAGGAACTGACGGCGCGAGGCCCCCTTTCCCGTGTTCTCTGTCATGTCTGACTCCTCCTGTGTCGACGCGGCTTATGCGCCGACGACTTCCACGCTGGTGTTTTCCTGAACGGTCACGGTGCCCATCTTGCGGATGTGGCTTTCCACCACGTCCCAGATCATCGGGCCTTCGGTCCCTTCGTTCACGCTGGCCCAACCGGCCACCACATAGGACTTGGCCGGGTCGATCGCCTCGCCGGACTTGAGCAGGGTCATGTTGCTGATCCGCTCGCCCTGCGGCTTGGTCACGTCGATCCGGTAGCCCATGCCGCCGATCCGCACCATGTCCCCGCCCTGCTGGTAGTAGGGATCGGGGTTGAAGATGTTGTCGGCGACGTCTTCGAGGATCACCTTGATGAATTCGCCCGTCATTTCGGTGCGGTAGGCCTGGCCGTAGGTCATCGAGGTGACGTTGAAGATGTCTTCGCGGGTGATGTTGTCACCGGGGTTCAGGCTGGGGCCCCAGCGCACGCCCGGGCTCATCGCGATGTCGGCTTCGCGCTCGGTCATCAGCGCGTCGCAGATCAGATCGTCCCACGATCCGTTGAAATTGCCGCGGCGGTAAAGCAGGCTGTCGGTCTGGCCGATCACTTCTTCCAGATCTGCCTTGAACGGCGCGCGCTGCTCGTCGATCAGGGCGGCCACTTCCTTGTCCGGCTCGATCACGTCCGAGAAGATCGGGATCAGCTTGTGACGGAAGCCCATCATCTTGCCGTTCTGAACATCCAGGTCGACGCGGCTGACGAACTTGCCGTTGGAACCGGACGCGATGATGATCGTTTCGCCCACCAGCACCGGCTCGGGCAGCGCGTCGTGGGTATGGCCCGACAGGATCACGTCGATGCCGGTCACCTTGCCCGCCATCTTCTTGTCGACGTCAAAGCCGTTGTGGCTCAGCACCACGACCAGCTCGGCTCCCTGGGCGCGAACTTCGTCGACCATCTGCTGCATGTTGTCGTCGCGGATACCAAAGCTGTACTCGGGGAACATCCAGCCCGGGTTGGCGATCGGCATGTAGGGGAAGGCCTGGCCGATGACGGCGATATTGGTGCCGCCGCGCTCGAAGAACTTGTAGGGCGGGAAGATTTCCGCCGGCTCGTCCCACTCTGCGTCAAAGATGTTCTGGCCAAGCGCCGCAAAGGGCAGGCCTGCCACCAGCTCTTGCACCCGTTCCGAGCCCAGCGTGAACTCCCAGTGGAAGGTCATCGCGTCGGGCTTGAGCGCGTTCATGACGTTGACCATGTCCTGGCCGGCCGTCTTGTAGCAGGTATAGGACCCGTGCCAGGTGTCGCCGCCATCCAGCAGAAGCGCGTCGGGGCGGGCTGCGCGGATCGAATTGATCACGGTGGCCACGCGATCCAGGCCGCCGACCCGGCCATAAGCCTTGGCCAAAGCCGAGAAATCGCCAGACGACAGGGCATAGTGCGACGGGCTTCCGTCCTCGATGCCATAGGCCTTGCGGAAATCGGCGCCGGTCAGGTGCGGCACCTGCCCGCGGTTATCACCCACGCCGATATTGACCGAAGGCTCTCGGAAATAGATCGGCTTCAACTGCGCATGAATATCGGTGATGTGGATCAGCGAGACGTTGCCAAACGTGTCGAATTGCAGCAGCTGATCCTGAGTCAGGGCCTGCTGGGCCGCCAGGCGGGACCAGTTGCCAAAGCCGCTGGCACCTACCAGGGCGGAGGCTGCCATCGACACCTGCAGGAAATCGCGTCTTGAGATCATGGGAGGGGATCTTTCCTATGTCGCGACACACATGCGCATGTGTGAATAAGTTATGAATGGGAAACCCCGCGCCGGAAAACTCGGCACGGGGTCAGTTCGGTATTAGTTACGGACGGACGGGCCTTCGACCGACAGGCCGTTGCCGCGCGACGCAACATAAAGCTCCAGAGCGATGAACTCGGGCGAGCCGGGGCTGAAGGTTTCGGCGCGGGTGTCGCGCACGCAACCCTTGAAGCGGCTCTGAACGCCGACCAGCGCCGCGTCCTTGAGCCGGTAGGCCGGGAACGCCTCGATCTGTCCCTGGCTCAGGTGGTCCGAGCGGATGTAGTTGCCGTAGTTCTGCTCGTGGCAGTTCGCACAGGACAGCTCCAGTTGGCCGTAGCGGGTGTAGTAAATCTCTTTACCCTTGGCCCATGTTTCGGCGGCTGGCCCGTCAATTGCCACGTTCATCGGCATGCCGCGCGAAACGACAGCCATCAGCGCTTCCATGTTCAGCGCTTCCTTGGCGTCCGTCTTCCACGCCTCGGCGCCCATGCGGGTGGTGCGGCAGTCGTTCATCTGCATCTGCAGGGTGCGAACTTCGCCGGCCGTTTCGTTCCACTTCGGGTAGACGGCTTTTACGCCGGCCATCGCCTCGGGCTCGCCGTGGCAGGACGCGCAGGACTTGCCCTCGGTCCCTTCGGCCGTGGCCCAAGCGTCACGCGCCAAGTCCACGAAGACCATGCCAGGATTGTCGAAGTCGTCCAGCTGCATCGCCTGCGTTTCGTTATCGCGGAAGTGCCAACCCGAAATGACCTCGCTCAGCGCACCTTCCAGGTGCGGCGCAGCTGCAGTCTTGGAGATCATCGCAACATCGCCATTGATGATCAGTTGGTCTTCGTCGGCTTCGGCGAATGCCATCGGCGCCGAGAGCATCAGCGCGGCGACAGCGGTCAGTGCCTTGATTTTCATGTAATTCCCTCCCTTGAGACTGCCTCGCTCCGTTGCACCGGAGCGAGGCTTTGACCGCTGGATCAGACCGCGACCGACTGGCTGTCTTCGTAGACGGAGCCGTCGTCGTCGTACCAGGTGAACTTGAAGTCACCTGCTTCGGGAACGGTTGCGTCGAATTCGAAGTACGGGTTGGTCGAGATCGCCGGCTCCATCGTGATGTCGATCACAGACTGTCCGTTAAACTCGCAGGTGAAACGGTTGATGATCGAACGCGGGATGAGGTTGCCGCTCGAGTCCTTGCGCTGACCCGATTCCATCGGGTGGCTGATCAGCACCTTGATGGTGACCGCTTCGCCGGCAGAGGCTTTCTTCGGGACCTTGACACGGGGTTTAACACCGGATGCCATTTTCTTGTTCTCCTGTTTCTAAGCCTATCAGCCGCCGCAGCCGCCGATGGTGACCTTGACGGTCTTCGAAGCGCGGGCAAAGGAACCGTCTGCCAGCTTGGCGATGGCAACCACGTCCTGGGTGCCGGCCAGACGAATGCGCGTGCTGGCGGCCTGGCTTGCTGCCAGAGGACCGAAGTTGAAGGTGGCCACGCCCGGCGTCGGGTTGCCGGTTGCCAGCAGCAGGATCGCCGAGGCGCCTGCGGCCGAAACCGAAACCGGAACGGTGTTGCCGTTCTCTGCGATCTCGGGGGCGGTCAGTTCCACACCACCGTCGGCGATTGCGGCGCCGCCGGTGAATTCGTTGATCTTGTCCTCAGCGGCCGCGCTGACGCGCAGCGGCAGGATCGTCATCAGCGCAGCACCGGCACCGATGGCCAGTGTCTCGCGTCGAGTGAACTCCATTGTTCTGTCTCCTAAAAGTCTCGGGAATTAGTCTTTCAGCGTGGCCAGGAAGGCGACGACATCCTCGATTTCCTGGGCGGTCAGGATCGGCGCCAGATCGGCGGGCGCCGCTTTCCCGGTGTAGCCATCGCCGGGCCGGGTGAACCCCGTGGTCTTGTAGAACGGCGGCATGACCGAACCTTCGAACGTCATCTTCGCGTTCGCAACGATGCCGCGCAGCTCCGCTTCGGAACGGACACCGCCGACGCCGTCCAGGGTCGGGGCAACCGTGCCGTGGAACGGTGCGTCGCTCAGGGCGGTCACGGCGTGGCAGGCCACGCAGTTGCCCTTGCCGCGGTCGGTCATGACCTTGGCCCCGTTGGCCGCATCGCCGGCAACTCCGGTCAGCGATTCGGCAACTGCGCCGCTGTCGTCATAGGCGACGTCAGTCGGGGCGACAGGATTTGCGTTTGCCACGCCGGCCACCAAGATCGCGGCCGCTGCAAGTGCTGTAAGCCTCATGTTCCCTCCCTAGGCTTTCATACGCCGTTCGGCGTTTTGGCTGTTGCATACCGTAGGCTACAGGACCTGCGAAACGCAACAACAAATTCACAATAGTGAATTGATCTGCGACAAGTCGCCCCTCAATCCGTCTTTCCGTTATTGCGCTCCTGAATGCGCCTTGCGTGATAACGCTGGAAGTCTTCGCCGTTATCAAGCTCATACCGTTTTTCCAGCACCCAGGTGAACATGTCCACCGTGGTGCCCTTGCCGAACGCCCCGGGCATCACCGCCACCGCCGCATCAACGGCCGAGGCGCCCTCCTCCACCTCTTCGGGCATGAAGATGATGTTGGGCGTGAACAGAACCCGCCACTTTCGCGCCATCTGCTTCTCGGACAGCGATTCGCCGTCGAAGTCGGTCACCTCGGTGTCGCCGTGCAGGTTCAACTGGACGGCAAAGAAGTTGTCGTCGATGAACTTGGCGATCTCGGGATCGCTGAACACCTTCTCGTGCATCTCGGTACAGTAGACGCAGCCACGCTGTTCGAAGAACAGCACCAGCCGCTTGCCAGAGGCGTTGGCCTCGGCCAGGTCCTCGCGCAGGTCCTTGAACGTGTCATGGAACCACGGCTCCTTGTGAAGCCCGTCGTCCCCCAGTTCGGCCGCCCATGCCGGCAAGGCCATCGCCATCGCCAGAGCCGCGCCTATCCAAGCCTTCATACTCTTCCTCCCTTCATCAGCCGATGCTTGTGAATCCCGGGAACCACCGGATCAACGCATCGGAAATCAGGTTCACCGAATCCGTCGCGATCAGGATGGCGAACAGGATCAGCATAACCCCCATGACCTTTTCAACATACTGAAGCTTGTCGCGATGCCGGGCCGTCCAACGCAGGAACGGGCCAGAAAACAGTGCCGCAATCACGAAGGGCGCGGTCATGCCCAGCCCGTAGACAAAAAGCAGCAAGCCGCCCCGCGTGATGTCTCCCATGCCGGAGGCGATCATCAGGATCGTGCCCAGCGCCGGACCGACGCAAGGCGTCCATCCGAAACCGAAGGCCAGGCCCATCAGGTAGGCACCGACCACCGTCGTCGGCTCCATCTTCGACTCGATCCGCGCCTCGCGGTACAACAGCGGGATCCGCACAACGCCCAGGAAATGCAGCCCGAAAACCAGCAGGATCGCCGCGGCGACATAGGAAAGCGGCTTCTTCCAGTCGCCGAAGGCCTGGCCGATGGCCGTGGCCCCCATGCCCAGCAAAACGAAGATTGTGATCACGCCCAGCGCGAAGAACACCGCCGAGATCACCAGCCGTTTCTGCGCGCCGGGATTGATGCCCGAGTCCGACCGCAGCTCTGACATCGAAATACCGGCCATGTAGCACAGATAAAACGGTACCATCGGCAGGATGCAGGGCGTAAAGAAGCTCAGAAGTCCCGCAATTGCAGCACCTGCGAAGGATGTCTCAAGCATGATGCGCCCGGTTCTTGATCTATTCAAATATTCAGATTACGTTTTGTATAGCAGATAAAGCAAACGGTTTCGACATGTCATTGCGAAATCTCCTGACTGCCGCCACCGCGGGCTGGTTCGCTCTTGCGGGCGCGGCGCTGGCCGATCCGATCCTGGTCATGGTCGAGCAGGCGGGCTGTGCCTATTGCGCCATGTGGAATGAAAAGATCGCGCCGATCTATCCCAAGACGCCCGAGGGCAAGTTTGCCCCTCTGGTGCGCGCGGATTTGCGCGCAGACCCGCCTGAGGGGGTGACATACGCCCGCCGGGTGAACTATACGCCGACTTTTATCCTAGTTGACGACGGCAAGGAATTGGCGCGGATAGAAGGATACCCCGGAGAAGACTTCTTCTGGGGATTGCTGGGAATGATGCTGGAAGCACATACGGAGTTTCGCAAAGAAGCGTCTTAAGGCGCCGAGCGACAGAGAACGAGGACAAACGGCATGGCATTGCCTGTGTTACACGACGATCTGACTGAGTCCGAACTCGACAAAATCGTCGACAACGCCACCATCGCGTCGTCGTTCCTGAAAGCCATCAGCCACGAAGGGCGGCTGATGATCCTGTGCCACCTGGTGACCGGCGAGAAATCCGTGACCGAGCTTGAAGACCTGCTGTCTGCGCGCCAGGCCGCTGTGTCGCAACAGCTCTCTCGGCTACGGCTCGAAGGGCTGGTCGTACCGCGGCGCGACGGCAAGGCGATCTATTACCGCCTGGCCGACGACCGGCCGCGCAAGATGCTGGAAACCGTGTACGAGCTGTTCTGCAAGGACTGAGCGCGCCCCTGTCGCTTGCGCGATGGCACGCACCGTCGCATACTCCTCGCTAGTGCCCGTTTCGCGGGCAGGAGGAGGCCCAGGAACATGCTCGACCTGATCGGCGAAAACAATCTTGTCGCCCTGATCGGCGCGTTTGGCGGCATCCTTCTGGGTCTGGCGTCACGTCTGGGACGGTTCTGCACCCTCGGCGCGATCGAGGACTATCTCTATGGCGGTTCGGACGTGCGCCTTCGCATGTGGGGTGTGGCCATCGGCACCGCCATCGCGGGCACGTTCGGTCTGATGGCGGCGGGGATGCTGACCGCACCCGAAACCTATTACCTGTCGATCCGCTGGATGCCGCTGGCCTCGATCGTGGGCGGGCTGATGTTTGGCTACGGCATGGCCCTGTCGGGCAACTGCGGCTATGGCGCCATTGCGCGCCTGGGCGGGGGTGACCTGCGCAGCTTTGTCATCGTGCTGGTGATGGGCGTTTCCGCCTATGTCGTACTGAACGGGCCGCTGGCGCCGCTGCGCAACGCGCTGTTCTACCAAAACCCGATCACCACCCATGTCGAGCCGGGCATCGCGCATTACCTGGCCTCGGTCATCCACCTGCCCGCAACCACCATTGGCATCGTCATTGGCTTGGTGCTGCTGGCAGTCTCGGCCGCATCGCGCGACCTGTGGGCCAAGCCCAAGCACCCGTTCTGGGCTTTCGTCGTCGGGCTGGCGGTGATTTCCGGCTGGGCCGGCACGCATTGGGTTGCGCGCTCGGGCTTTGCCGCCCTGCCGGTGGTTTCGCACAGCTTCTCGGCACCGGTCGGCGAAACCATCCTGTGGTGGATGACCGGCAGCGCGCGCCCGCTGTCCTTTGCCGTCGGTTCCGTCGCCGGCGTATGGTTCGGGGCGTTCCTTGGCTCACTGTTCAAGGGCCACTTCCGCTGGGAGGCCTGCGAGGACCCGCGCGAGCTGCGCCGCCAGATCATCGGCGCGTCGATCATGGGCGCGGGGGCGGTGCTGGCGATGGGCTGCGCCGTGGGCCAGGGCATTACCGCCTTCTCGGTGCTGGCGATCAGCGCGCCGGTAACGCTGGCGGCAATCTTTGCCGGCGCCGCGCTGGGCTTGCGGCAGCTGATCGTGGGCTTTCAGCCGGCCGAATGACCGCCCGCCGGCTTGGCGGTTAGCCGTTGCGCTGACCGGCCTGCCCTGCTAGCGATCTGGTATACCATTTCACGCGCCCCCACCGGGGCGCCCCACGACACGCCGTATCGGATTGCGGCCCCGCCCGGGGCTGGCCCGGATCGCGCGTTGCCGTGGCCAGCAAGGAGAGCAGACCGTGGCCAGCTTCACCCCTCATGGCAAACACCTGATCGCCGGCGCCTGGGTGCCGGGCGAGACCACCTTCGCATCCGATCCGGCGCATGGCCCGTCGCATGACTTCGCCGTGGGCACACCCGCGCTGGTCGATGCCGCCTGCCAGGCCGCCGAGGAGGCGTTCTGGACCTATGGCTATACCACCCGCGAGGCCCGCGCGGCCTTCCTTGACACCATCGCGGATGAGATCGAGGCCCGCGCCGATGCGATCACCGAAATCGGTACCCAGGAAACCGGCCTGCCCGAGGCGCGCCTGATCGGCGAGCGTGGACGCACCACCGGCCAGCTGCGCCTGTTCGCGGCGCATATCCGCAAGGGCGACTATCTTGACCGCCGCCACGATCCGGCGCTGCCCGACCGGGCTCCCCTGCCCCGCCCCGACCTGCGCATGATGCAGCGTCCGATTGGCCCTGTGGCAGTGTTCGGTGCGTCGAACTTCCCGCTGGCCTTCTCCACCGCCGGCGGCGACACCGCGGCGGCTTTGGCGGCGGGCTGCCCGGTCGTGGTCAAGGGCCACAGCGCCCATCCCGGAACGGGCGAGATCGTGGCCGAGGCAGTGCACGCCGCCATCGCGGCCTGCGGCATGCCCGCCGGAGTGTTCTCGCTGATCCAGGGCGGCAATCGGCATGTCGGGCAGGCGCTGGTGCAGCACCCGCTGATCCAGGCCGTCGGCTTTACCGGTTCGCTGGCCGGCGGACGCGCGCTGTTCGACCTGTGCGCCCAGCGGCCCGACCCGATCCCTTTCTTCGGCGAGCTGGGCTCGGTCAACCCGATGTTCCTGCTGCCTGCCGCCATGGCGGCGCGCGGCGCATCGCTGGCGCAGGGCTGGGCAGGATCGCTGACCATGGGCGCGGGGCAGTTCTGCACCAACCCAGGCATCGCCGTTGTGCTGGACGGGGCCGAGGCCGAAGGTTTCGCCCAGGCCGCCTCCGAAGCGCTGGCCAAGGTCGGCCCGCAGACCATGCTGACCGATGGCATCGCTGCCGCGTACCGCTCGGGGCGCGACCGGGTCGCCGGCTCGGCCGGGGTGCAGCAGGTTCTGACCTCGATGTGCGATCTGCGCAATGCCACGCCCTATCTCTATGCAACCACCGGCCGCGAGTGGCTGGCCAACGCAGCGCTGGGCGAAGAGGTGTTCGGCCCGCTGGGCCTGATCGTGCGCGCCGCGGACGAGGCAGAGATGATGCAGATCGCCCGGTCGCTGCACGGCCAGCTGACCTGCACGCTGCACATGGACGCGGGCGACAGCGCGCTGGCGCGCCGTCTGATGCCGGTGCTGGAGCGCAAGGCAGGCCGGGTGCTGGCCAACGGCTTCCCCACCGGGGTCGAGGTTTGCGATTCGATGGTACACGGCGGGCCCTACCCGGCCTCGACCAACTTCGGCGCAACCTCGGTGGGCACGCTGTCGATCCGCCGCTTCCTGCGGCCGGTGTGCTATCAGAACATCCCCGCCGACGTGCTGCCCGACGATCTGGCCTGATGGCAGTCGGGTGCGCCGGCAACCGGCGCGCCCTGCCCCAATGCAAACGAAAAGGCCCGGCAGCCTGCGCGGCCGGGCCTACGCCGATCAGGCCGCGCGCGCGGTGCGGATCAGCTTCAGGATATCCTGCGCCGCTTCGGGGATGTTGGTCCCCGGTCCGAAGATCGCCTTGACCCCAGCCTTGTACAGGAAATCGTAATCCTGCTGCGGGATCACTCCGCCGCAGATCACGATGATGTCGCCCGCTCCGGCCTTCTTCAGCTCTTCGACCAGCTGCGGCGCCAGCGTCTTGTGACCCGCCGCCTGGGACGAGATGCCAACCACGTGCACGTCGTTGTCGATGGCGTCCTGTGCCGCCTCTTCGGGCGTCTGGAACAGCGGGCCCACGTCCACGTCAAAGCCGATATCGGCAAAGG
>JAGRMT010000293.1 GCA_020441125.1 Roseivivax sp. | reverse complement strand
GTGATCATCATCAGCCATGACCGCGAGCTGCTGAACCGGGCGGTGGGCGCGATCCTGCACCTGGAAAACCGCGGCCTGACATATTACTCGGGCAATTACGACCAGTTCGCGCGCCAGCGCGCCGCGGCGCGCGCGGTGCAGGCCGCCGCCGCCAAGAAGCAGGACGCGCGCCGCGCCCATCTGCAGAGCTTCGTCAACCGCTTCAAGGCGAAGGCCAGCAAGGCCAAGCAGGCGCAGAGCCGGGTCAAGATGCTGGAGAAGATGGAGACGATCCGCGCCCCCGAGGACGCCGCGCGCACCGTCTTCAGTTTCCCCGAGCCCGAGGAGCTGTCGCCCCCGATCATCGCCACCGAGGGCGTGTCCGTGGGCTATGGCGAGACGGTGGTGCTGCGCAACCTCAACCTGCGGATCGACCAGGACGACCGCATCGCGCTGCTGGGCAAGAACGGCCAGGGCAAGTCGACCCTGGCCAAGCTGCTGTCGGACCGGCTGGCGCCGATGTCGGGCAAGCTGACCAAGTCGAACAAGCTGCGCATCGGCTTTTTCGCCCAGCACCAGGTCGAGGAGCTGCGCGTCGAGGAGACCCCGCTGCAGCATCTGCTGCGCGAGCGCCCCGCCGAGGGTCAATCGAAGCTGCGCGCCCGTCTCGCCGGGTTCGGACTGGGCGCCGACCAGGCGGACACCGCCGTCGGGCGGCTCTCGGGCGGGCAGAAGGCGCGGCTGTCGCTGCTGCTGGCCACCATTGACGCACCGCACCTGCTGATCCTCGACGAGCCGACCAACCACCTGGACATCGAGAGCCGCGAGGCGCTGGTCGAGGCGCTGATGGCCTATTCCGGCGCGGTCATCCTGGTCAGCCACGACATGCACCTGCTGTCGATGGCCGCCGACAGGCTGTGGCTGGTATCTGACGGCGCGGTGAAACCATACGAGGAAGACCTCGACACCTATCGCGCCTTCCTGCTGACACAGGCCGCGCCGGAAAAACCCAAGGCCCCAACCGCCGCGCCCAAGGCGGAACGCCCCTCGCGCGACGCGATCCTGGCGTTGAGGGCCGAAGCGCGCAAATGCGAGGAGCGGGTCGCCAAGATCGCCGAGATGCACGAGAAACTGTCCGGCAAGCTGGCCGATCCGGCGCTTTACGACGATGCGCGCAAGGGCGATCTGGAGACCTGGAACCGCAAGTTCGCCGAGGTCGAGGACGGGCTGGCGCGCGCCGAGGCGCTGTGGATGGAGGCGCTCGAGCGGCTGGAAGCCGCTGAGGCCAGCTGACCGCCGCCATTCGGGGGCCGGCGCGGCCTTCTGTTTCTTCTTGCCCGAAATACCCTCGGGGGGTGTGGGGGGCAGACTGCCCCCCACCCGCCGGCGTGTTTGACTTCGCGTCCGAGGTCTTCCCCCGGGCGCGGTTTCATGGTCAATGTGCCGGCATGGATCCGAGTTTCGCAATCACTGCCTTTGCCACGCTGTTCGTGGTCATCGACCCGGTCGGGTTGACGCCGTTGTTCATCGCCCTGACCCAGGGCGTGCCGGTGGAGCAGCGCCGTCGCATCGGGCTGCGCGCCTGCGCAGTGGCTCTGGCCGTGCTGGCGGCCTTCGCGTTCTTCGGCGAGGCGGCGCTGGGCTTCATCGGCATTTCCATGCCTGCCTTCCGCATCGCCGGCGGCATCCTGCTGTTCCTGACCGCGCTCGACATGCTGTTCGAACGGCGGTCGAAGCGGCGCAAGGGCCAGTCGGAAGAAGAGGATTTCCCCGATCCATCGGTGTTTCCGATCGCCATCCCGCTGATCGCAGGGCCGGGTGCGATTGCCTCGATCATCCTGCTGGCCGGCCAGAATCCCGGTTTCACCGGGGTGCTGTCGGTGCTGGGCGTGGCGGCGGCGGTGCTGCTGATCGTGCTGACGTTTTTCCTCAGCGCCGGGCGGATCGAGCGCGCGCTGGGACCAACCGGGGTGACCGTGGTGACGCGGGTGCTGGGCATGTTGCTGGCCGCGCTGTCGGTGCAATTCGTGCTCGACGGGGTACGGGCCTCGGGCCTCGTGCCCTGAGCCAGCGGTCGAGGGGGGCTGTCCGCCCCCCGCTTGCCCTGCGGGCAATCCCCCCCGAGGGTATTTTCAGCAAAGAGAAGCCACGGGCGCGGCGCCTCTGTGCCGGTCTGAAGTAAAGCTTTAGCGCGGCAGGGCGGCTGCGGCCTTGGCCAGGGCGGTGATACCGGCCCAGTCGCGGGCGACAACCTTGTCCTTGGGCGCGACCCAGCTGCCGCCGACGCAGAGCGTGTTGGACAGCGACAGGTAATCCGGCGCGTTCTTCATCGAGACGCCGCCGGTGGGGCAGAAGCTGACCTGGGGCAGCGGCGCGCCGATGGATTTCAGCGCGGGGGCGCCGCCGGCGGCCTCGGCCGGGAAGAACTTCTGCACGGTGTAGCCCTTTTCCAGCAGGGCCATCACCTCGGTCGCGGTGGCGGCGCCGGGCAGCAGCGGCAGATCGTGCTCGGCGCAGGCTGCCAAAAGCCTGTCGGTCGCGCCCGGGGAGACGCCGAAGCGCGCGCCGGCGGCCTTGGCGGCGGCGACATCCTCGGGCGTCAGCAGCGTGCCGGCGCCGACGACGCCGCCGGGAACCTGTGCCATGGCGCGGATCGCATCCAGCGCGGCAGGGGTGCGCAGCGTGACTTCAAGAGCAGGCAGCCCGCCCGCCACCAGGGCGGCAGCAAGATCGGCGGCGGTGGCCGCGTCATCGACCACCAGAACCGGCACGACGGGGGCCAGCAGGCAGATCTCGCGCGCGGCGGCGGATTGGTCCTTGGGGGTCATCATGTCGGGGCTCCTTGTTGGCGTCACACCACCACGGCGGCGCCGTGGGAGGCAAGGCCCACGTTGCGGCGGAATGTTTCGAAAAGTTCGCGGCCGATGCCATGGCCATTGCCTGACAGATCGGCAGTGACCGGGGTGCGGGCGTCGAAATCGGGGGCATGGCAGCTGAGCGTGCCGGCGGTGGCATCAAGTCGGATGATGTCGCCGTCGCGCACGCGGGCCAGCGGGCCACCGGCGGCCGCCTCGGGGCAGACGTGGATGGCCGATGGCACCTTGCCCGACGCGCCGGACATGCGGCCATCGGTCACCAGCGCCACCTTCAGGCCGCGGTCCTGCAGCACTGCCAGTGTCGGTGTCAGGCTGTGCAGTTCGGGCATGCCGTTCGACTGCGGGCCCTGGAAGCGGACGACGATCACGGTGTCGGAGGTGAACTCGCCAGCCTTGAAGGCGGCCTTGACGGCCTCCTGGTCATGGAAGACGCGGGCCGGCGCTTCGACGACATGGCGTTCGGGCGCGACGGCGGAGACCTTCATCATGCCGTGGCCCAGGTTGCCGTGCAGCTGCTTCAGCCCGCCTGTCTGCTGGAAGGGATCGGTGGCGGGGCGGAGGATCTTGTCGTTCAGCGTCTCTGTCGGCCCGTCCGCGTAGGTCAGCGCACCGCCCGTCAGCTTCGGTTCCTGCGTGTAGCGCGACAGCCCGTCGCCGGCGACAGTCTTGACGTCCTCGTGCAGCAGGCCCGCGTCCAGCAGGTTGCCGATCAGGAATTGCAGCCCGCCGGCGGCGTGGAAGTGGTTCACGTCGGCCAACCCGTTGGGATAGACCTTGGCCATCAGCGGCACGGCGTTCGAGATGTCGTCGAAATCCTCCAACTCCAGCGCGATGCCGGCGGCGCGGGCCATGGCGGGCAGGTGCAGCACCAGGTTGGTCGATCCGCCGGTGGCCATCAGTCCGACGATGCCGTTGACGAAGGCGCGTGCGTCCAGCACCTCGGCCGCCGGGGTATAGGCGTTGCCCAACGCGGTGATGGCGAGCGCGCGTTCAGCGGCGGCCTCGGTCAGCGCGTCGCGCAGCGGGGTGCCGGGGTTGACGAAGCTGGCGCCCGGCAGGTGCAGGCCCATG
>JAGRMT010000007.1:22072-22298 GCA_020441125.1 Roseivivax sp. | reverse complement strand
TGCCGGTCGGTGCGATGCCGCGCCAACCCGCTGGTAATGCAGACCACCTCGCCCGGCTCGACGGACACGCCGCGCACCCCGCGAAGGCGCGGATCATGCGCCTCGGGTACGCCGTAGCACACCGCCAGATAAGCGCGGCGCGCGCTGTGTGCTTCGAACTGCTCGGCAAGACCGTGATGCGCCCGGTCAGACTTGGCCACGACCAGCAGGCCCGAGGTATCCTTGT
>JAGRMT010000007.1:3655-22065 GCA_020441125.1 Roseivivax sp. | reverse complement strand
TGCCCGGGCGCTTCTCGCCGCCGACACCCGACAGATTACCGCCGAAATGGTGCAGCAGCGCATTGACCAGCGTGCCAGAGGGCGTGCCGGGCGCCGGGTGCACCACCATGCCCGCCGGCTTGTCCACCACAATCAGCGCGTCATCCTCGTAGACCACGGTCAGCGGGATATCCTGCGCAACCACGTCATAGTCTTCGGCCTCGGGCACGGCGATGGCGATCTCGGCGCCCTCGGCGACCGAAGCCTTGGGATTGCTTGCCACCACCCCGTCGACCCGCACCGAGCCTTCGGCCAGCAACCGGGCCAGCCGGGTGCGCGACAACGACGCCTCCTCTGGCACATCGCGGGCCAGCGCCTTATCAAGGCGGGGCGGCGGCGCGGCGCCGATGGTGAAACGGACGACAGGGTCAGACATGGACAAGGCTCCGCAGCCGGAATTCGAACTGCCACCCAGCCTGCGCCTGCTGCGCTTGCTGGTGACGGTGCTGACCGGCGTGATGATCGCCGGCATCGTGGTGATCGTGGCGCTGATCTGGACACGCTATAGCGGCCGACCCGCCCCGTTGCCAGAGGCCATCACCCTGCCCGCCGGTGTCACCGCCACCGCCGTGACCCAGGGCAGCGACTGGTTCGCCGTGGTCACGGCCGATGACCGCATCCTGATCTTCGACCGGGCGACAGGCGCGCAGCGCCAGGAAGTCCGCATCGAGCGGCGCTGACGGCACCGCCCCGCCCCGCCGCCAAAGTCGCGCTTGCACGCGGCGCGCCGCTACAGGAACAATCCACCATGATCGCCCGCCTTCTGACCCTTGCCGCAACGATTGCCGCGCTGGCCGCCGCCCCGGCGCGCGCGGGCGATGTTCTGGTCTTCGCCGCGTCTTCGCTCAAGACCGCGCTGGACGAAGCTGCCCAGGCATACCAGGCCAAGACCGGCCAGACTGTCACCCTGTCTTATGCCGCCACCTCGGCGCTGGCGCGGCAGATCGAGGCGGGGGCGCCGGCCGACCTCTTTGTCGCCGCCAGCACGGATTGGATGGACACGCTGGCAGCAGGATCGCTGATCGCGCCGGACACCCGGCGCGACCTGCTGGGCAATGCGCTGGTGCTGGTCGCCCCTGCCCCGGCGGCGCCGCTGGCGCTGGCCGACCTGCCCGTCCGGCTGGGCAGCGGCAAGCTGGCCATGGCGCTGGTCGATGCGGTGCCCGCCGGCATCTACGGCAAGGCCGCGTTGACCAGCCTGGGGCTGTGGGACACCGTCGCGGCGCAGGTGGCGCAAACCGACAACGTGCGCGCCGCGCTGGCACTGGTCGCCTCGGGCGAGGCGCCCTTCGGCGTGGTCTACCGCACCGACGCGCTGGCAGAGCCGCGCGTGGCCACCGTGGCCGATTTCCCCGCCGCCAGCCATGCCCCCATCGTCTACCCTGCCGCCGCCATCGCCGGACGCGACAGCGCCGAGGCGCGCGCCCTGCTGGACTGGCTCGCCGGACCCGAGGCGGGCGCGTTGTTCGCCGCGCAGGGGTTCACGGTGCTGGCCGAATGACCGGCTGGCTGGGGCCAGAGGAATGGGCCGCCGTGGCCCTGTCGCTGCGGGTTGCCTTCTGGGCCACGCTGTGCACCTTGCCGCTGGGCATCCTGACTGCCCACGCGCTGGCGCGCTGGCGTTTCCCCGGCAAGCACCTGCTGAACGGCATCGTACATCTGCCGCTGATCCTGCCGCCGGTGGTGACAGGCTATCTGCTGCTGATGACCTTCGGCACCCGTGCCCCGGTCGGCGCTGCGCTGCAAGAGTTGGGCATCTTTCTGGCGTTCCGCTGGACCGGCGCGGCGCTGGCGGCGGGGATCATGGCCTTTCCGCTGATGGTGCGGGCAATTCGCCTGTCGATCGAGGCGGTGGACCCGCGTCTGGAGCAGGCCGCCGCCACACTGGGCGCGCCCCGTGCCTGGGTCTGGGCGACAATCACACTGCCGCTGATCCTGCCCGGAATCCTGGCCGGCGCGATCCTGGCCTTCGCCAAGGCGATGGGCGAATTCGGCGCGACGATCACCTTTGTTTCAAACATCCCCGGCCAGACCCAGACCCTGCCCTCGGCGATCTACGCCTTTCTTCAGGTGCCCGGCGGTGAAAGCGCGGCGCTGCGGCTTGTGGCGGTGTCGGTCGCGGTGGCGATGGCAGCGTTGATCCTGTCCGAGGTGCTGGCCCGGCGGATCGCGGCACGGGTGGGCGGCGCATGACGCTTTCGGTCCGGCTGCACCACGCGTTTGCCGCGCTGACGCTCGACATCGCATTTGACGCGCCGCCGGGGGTGACGGTGCTGTTCGGGCGTTCGGGCTCGGGCAAGACCTCGGTCGCCGATGCGGTGGCGGGGCTTCTGCGCCCGCAATCGGGGCGCATCGCGATCGGGGACAGGGTGCTGTGCGACACCCAAAAGGGGATATGGGTGCCGCCGCACCGCCGCCGGCTGGGCTATATCTTCCAGCAGCCACGCCTTTTCCCGCACCTGAGCGTTCGGCAGAACCTGACCTATGGCGCCCGCTTCGCCCCGCCCGACTCCCCCGGACCAACGCTCGACGCCGTGGTCGCGATGCTGGGGATCGAGGCGCTGCTGCCGCGCCGGCCGGGCGCGCTGTCAGGCGGCGAGGCCGCGCGCGTGGCCATCGGGCGGGCGCTGCTGTCGCACCCCGCGCTGATTCTGGCGGACGAACCCCTGGCTTCGCTCGACGCGCCGCGCAAGGCTGAGATCCTGCCCTATTTCGAACAGCTGCGCGATCACAGCCCGGTGCCTGTGCTGTATGTCAGTCATTCGGTCACCGAGGTTGCCCGGCTGGCCACAACGGTGGTGGTGCTTGAGAATGGCCGCGTGGTGCGGCAGGGCCCGGCCGACGCCGTTCTGGCCGATCCGCAGGTGACCCCGCTGGGCGCTGGCGAGGCGGGCGCGATGATCTCGGCCACCGTGCGCGCCCACCATGACGATGGCCTGTCCGAGCTGTCGGTCGGCGGGCTGCGCCTGCTGGTGCCCCGAGTCTCGCCCGCGCCGGGCGAAACGCTGCGGCTGCGCATCGCCGCGCAGGACGTGATGCTGGCCACGGTGCGGCCCGAGGGGGTTTCGGCGCTGAATATCTGGCCCGCGGTGGTCACCGGCATTCGTCTGGGCGAAGGCCCCGGCGCGCTGGTGCAGATCGAGGCCGGAGAGGCGCGGCTGCTGGCCCGCATCACCCGCCGTTCTGTGCGGGCGCTGAACCTGGCCGAGGGCACCCCTGTCTATGCAGTGCTCAAGGCGGTCTCGGTTGCGCGTGGCGGTGTTCCCGCGCGCTGAGCCTAGTAGTGGTCGGCCTCGTCGATCAGCCGCCGCACCCAGCGGAGCAGCAGCCATGCCCCGACCAGTGACGCCGGAACCGAGCCCAGGAACAACATTCCCGAAGGGAAGTTGTCATGACCCCACAGCTGGGCGGCCCCCGACATCAGCACCGCGTTCAACAGCAGCGCGCTGAACACCACGGCCCACAGCAGACCGAAAATCTTGAGGCTGGACCAGGACGCCGGTCCGGTGCGCAGGCTATCAAGCTCGTTGTTGGTGTCCCGCATGGTTCGCATCCTCTGGCTGTCCGCTTAGCGCCCGCGCAATAAGCGCCGGTACCTGATGATGCAATCCAATGGGGGCCAGAAGAAGGCCGTCAAAGTGCGAAGCCGTGACCGCTTCGGGAAGATCGTCCAGCACATGCCCGCGCCGCGCGGCGAAGAACGGCAGGCACACCGCCTTCTGCCCGTGTCCGCTCAAAGCCTCGACCAGCCGCGGGCGCTGCTCGACGAAACCGCAGCGCAGCGCGCGCAGGCGCAGCCGCCGCGCCAGCCGGTCGGCAAAGATGCGGGTGTCCAGCGCGGCATAGGGGCTGCGCCCGGAACCATGCGCGGCAATCACCAGCGTCGTGTCGGCCGCGGCCCAGCACTGCGCGGCGATCTCTTCTGTCAGCCATCGCGCGGCGACTTCGGCCAGCGCCGGCCAGGTGCCCAGCGGCGCCAGCAACGGCCCGGCCCCGTTGCCCAGCCGGCGCGGCAGCGCCACCCGGGTGAACCAGCCGTCGGACATGAACACCGGGACCACCGGCGCGCCGGGCGCGCGCGCCAGCGCCGCCTCCAGCGCGCCGTCGGCGGCCAGGGTTGCCCCCAGCACACCGGGGCCGGTGGCCTGCGCCAGCGCGGCAATCTCGGCCTCTCCCACCTCGGGTTCGGACGGTTGCCCGTGGCTGACCAGAATCGCGCGCATCGCCGTCAGCGCGGCGCCATGCGGATCGCGCCGTCCAGGCGGATCACTTCGCCGTTCAGCATCGCGTTCTCGACGATGTGGCGCACCAGCGCGGCATATTCCGCCGGATCGCCCAGGCGCGAGGGGAACGGCACCTGGCGGCCCAGGCTGTCCTGTACGTCCTGCGGCAGACTGCGCAACAGCGGCGTCAGGAACAGGCCCGGCGCGATGGTGCATACCCGGATGCCCAGGTTCGACAGGTCGCGCGCCATTGGCAGCGTCATGCCCACCACGCCGCCCTTGGAGGCGGCATAGGCCACCTGCCCGATCTGGCCGTCATAAGCCGCGACAGAGGCGGTGTTGACGATCACGCCACGGTTGCCGTCGGCGTCCAGCGGTACGTTCGCCGCCATCGCCGCTGCGGCCTGGCTGGCAACGTTGAAAGAGCCGATCAGGTTCACGCCGATGGTCTTGGCGAACAGGCCCGGATCGTGCGGGCCATCGCGGCCAACCGTCTTGGCTGCCGGACCGATGCCGGCACAGTTCACCGCGACATGCAGCGCCCCGGCGCGCGCAGTCACCCGGCCAACCGCCGCCGCAACCGCCGCCGCATCGCTGACGTCGACCTTCTCGAAGTGACCGCCGATCTCGGCGGCAGTGGCTGTGCCGGCCTCTTCGGACAGGTCGAAAATCGTCACCTGCGCCCCGGCGGAAGCCAGCATCCGCGCTGTCGCCTGACCCAGGCCCGAGCCGCCACCCGTGACGATGGCCACCGTGTCTTTCGTGATTTCCATGACAAGTCTCCGCAGTTTGACGTTGCGGCAGACCCTGCGCCAGCCACACTCCCGGCGCAAGCGCCAGTGCGCGGAACGCCGCGTCACGCTATCCGGTCAGGCGTGCCGCCAGGCCGAGGCGCGCCGTTCCCAGCTTTGCACCAGCGCGTATTCGACAAACAGCATCACCGCCACGAAGGTCAGCGCATAGGCCAGCACATGCGCGGTGTCGAACAACTGGAAGTACAGGTGGATCTGGAACCCGACACCATCGGACCGGCCCAGGAACTCGACCACCAGGACGATCTTCCAGATCACCGCCAGCCCGGTGCGGGTGCAGGCGGCAACGAACGGACCCAGCTGAGGCCAGACCACGTGGCGCAGCCGCGCTATCGGCGACATCCGGTAGACGATGGCCATCTCGCCCACGCCGCGATCGAGCGCGCGCACCCCTTCGCGGATCGTCACCGTGACCAGCGCCGCCTTGTTCAGCGCCACCGCAATCACCGCCGCCGTCTCGTTCAACCCGATCCACAGGTAGCACAGCACGATCACCACCAGCGCAGGCAGGTTCAGCAGCACCGTCACCCAGGGTTCTGCCCAGCGGTTGAACGCCGCCGAGGCGCCCATCGCCAGCCCCAGCGCCCCGCCCACCGCCATCGCCAGCGCGAAGGCCAGCGCGACCCTGCGCAGCGTCGCCGCCGTGTGGTGCCACAGCGCGCCGCGTGCCGCTTCCTCGGCGATCACCGACAACACCGCCCGCGGCCCCGGCAACACCGACGGGTCGGCCGAGATCGCCGCAGCCGCGGCCCACAGCGCCACCAGCGCAGCCAGAGAAATGAGTGTGACGCCCGGCGACAGGCTGCGCATGTCCGGTATCCTCCCGCCAGCAGCCTAACGGCCCGCGCGCCCGCGCGCGCCTTGGACCAAGGTCGCATTTCTGGCCGAGGGGGCCGGGCCTAGTGTCGCGCCATGGGAGGAATTCGCGCTCTTCTGGCGCTTCTGGCGCTGCTGGTGTCCAGCCTCGCGGCAAGGGCGGAAGTCCTGCCGCGCGAAGCCATTGCCGCGCGCATTTACGCCCCCATGGCCCTGGGCGAGCAAATCTCGGACAGCGGCGTCTACCAGCTTCTGAACTCGGGCGGAGCGCCGGCCGGCTATGTCTTCCAGACAGAGCCGATGGCCGCCCTGCCCGGCTTCTCGGGCGCGCCGATCAATATCATGGTCGTGCTCGATCTCGACGGGCGCTTCCTTGACGTGCAACTGCTGACCCATAACGAGCCGATTTTCGTTTCGGGCCTGGGCGAGGCGCCGTTCCACAAGTTCTTCGAGCAATACCGCGGGCTGTCGATCTCTGACAGCCTGGTCGTCGGCACGCCTTATGGCGGGGCCTCAGATGGCAGCGGGCTGGTCTATCTGGACGGCGTGACCAAGGCCACTGCCAGCGTGCGCATCGCACATGAAACCGTGCTGGCCGCCGCGTTGCAGGTCGCACGGGAGAAGATGCAGGGCATCGCCTCTGGCCCGCCCGCCATGCCCGACCCGGCGGTCGACGAGACGATCAGCTGGCAGGACGCGGTAGACCAGGGCCTGCTGCGCCGCGTCACCTATACCAACGCCCAGGTTCAGGCGCTGTTCGACGGCACCACTTGGGCCGGCGACGACCCCGAGGCGCTGAGTGATCCGCGCGCACCCTATCTCGACCTATGGGTGGCCGACCTGGGGCCGCGCTCGATCGCGCGGGCGCTGCTGTCGCCCTCGACCCTGGACGAGTTGGACCATTTCACCGCCATCTCGCCTTATGACGAGCCGATCCTGATGGTGGAGACCGCCCGTCACGGGCTGGTGAGCCCCGAATTCGTGCGCAACACCGCGCCCGACTGGATCTCGGCGCATCAGGACGGGTTGCCGGTGGCGCTGCGCGACGCCGACCTGTTTGTCACCCTGTCGCCCGATGCCCCGGCAGCGTTGAAAAACGGCGTGGCAATGATTCTGCGCACCGATCGTCGGCTGGGCTTCGATCCGTCGCGCGAATGGCAACTGGCGGTGAAGTCGGTGCGCGAGCACGGCATGTTTCAACCCGAGATCGGTTCGGTCGACCTGACCGCCACCTATGCCGCGCCCGAGCGGTTCTTCACCCGGCCCAGCACGGTCGCCCGTCTTAGCCCGTTCGAGGAAGCGATCCGCAACCGGGCCGGCGATCTGGCGGTGCTGGGCGCCGCCCTGGCGCTGCTTCTGCCGGCACTGCTTTTCGCGCAAAGCCGGCTGGCGGGGCTGGCGGCCTTCACCCCGGTGCGGCTGGCGATCCTGGCCGCGGTGGTGGGCTTTGTCGGCTGGTGGGGACAGGGGCAACTGTCGATCGTCACCCCGCTTGCGACCCTGCAGGCGGCAATGACCGGGGGCAGCTTGGCTTTCCTTCTGTACGATCCTTTCGGACTGCTGGTCTGGGGCGCAGCGATCCTGGGGTTCTTCCTGTGGGGGCGCGGGCTGTTCTGCGGCTGGCTGTGCCCGTTCGGCGCGTTGCAGGAATTCGCCCACCACCTGGGCCGCCTGCTGCGCCTGCCCCGGATCGAGCCTTCGCCCACCTGGGACGCGCGGCTGAAATGGGGCGCCTATGCCGCGCTGGCGGCGCTGGTCGTGGTGACCGTGGTCCGCCCCGAGCATATGGACAAGGCGGCCGAGGTCGAGCCCTTCAAGACCGCCATCACCACCTTCTTCCTCCGCGAATGGTATTACGTCGCCTATGCGGCGTTCTGGCTGGTGCTGGGGATGGTGACGTTCAAGGGGTTCTGCCGCTACCTGTGCCCGCTGGGTGCGCTGATGGCCATCGGCGGGGCGCTGCGCCTGCGCCGCTGGATCCCGCGCCGGATCGAATGCGGCAGCCCCTGCCAGCTGTGCCGTGTGCGCTGCAATTACGGCGCCATCGAGAAATCCGGTGCGATCAAGTATTCCGAGTGTTTCCAGTGCCTTGATTGCGTGACCATCCATGACGACCCGGCTCAGTGCGTGCCGCTGGTGCTAGCTGCGCGCGCGCCGCGCCGGGCGCGGGTGACCGGCCATCCCAACACGGTGCCCGCAGAATGAACCGCCGCCGCTTCCTGGCCCTGTCCGCCGCCTTTGCCTGCGCCCCGCGCCTGGCCTTGGCCCATACCTGGCAGGGCCGGGCTTTGGGGGCCGAAGTCTCGGTCACGCTGACCGGTCCGCGCGCGATGGCCGAATCGGCGTTGGCCGCGATCCCGCCACTGCTGGAGGCAATCGAAGCGCAGTTCAGCCTGTACCGCGAGGGCAGTGCACTGAACGAACTGAACGCAGCGGGGCGGCTGGTGCGGCCAGGCGCCATGATGCGCGCGCTGCTGGCCGAGGCGGGCCGTGCCCACGCCCTGACCGGCGGATTGTTCGATCCGACGGTGCAGCCGCTGTGGCAGGCGCTGGCGATGGGCGCAGACCCGGCCCCGGCACGCGCCGCGATCGGCTGGCATCGGGTGACGGCAACCGCCGAGGCGGTGACGTTGGCGCCAGGGCAAGCGCTGACCCTGAACGGCATCGCCCAGGGCTATGCCACCGACCTGGTGCGCGATCTGCTGGCCGCGCATGGCGCCACGCGGGCGCTGGTCGACATCGGCGAGTTCGCCGCGCTGGGCGGACCGTTCAGCCTGGGGGTCGAAGACCCGGCCCAGGGCCTGGTCGCCACCCGGCGGCTGAGCGACGGCGCAATCGCCACGTCCAGCCCGGGCGCGCTGAGCCTGGGCGCATCCGGCCACATCCTGGCCCCCGACGGGCGCGCGCCGCTTTGGTCCACCGTTTCGGTCGAGGCACGCTCGGCGACGCTGGCCGACGCGCTATCGACGGCGGCGGTGTTCCTTGACCGCGGCAGACTGGAAACACTGAAGGACAGCGCCAACGTGGCGCGGATCACGGCGGTGGCGCCGGATGGGCGACTGATCACGGTTTGAGGACGGCGCAGGGTTCATCGGCTGATGCCGGTGGTTTGCGCATCGGCGAAACCCGATTTGCGAGGGGGCCTTCTGCCCCCTCGCGCTCCCCCGCGAGTATTTTTGCAAAAGAGAAGACAGGAGCGCCTGTCGCCTGATCACGAGCGGCGTCCGGGCGGCAAGGGACGGCACCAACAGCGCGCATGAAAAAACCCCGGCGCCGCATGGGCGCCGGGGTCTTTGGCAAGTCGCTATTGGGCGGGCTCAGCCCGCGGCAGCGACTGCGCGCTTGGTCAGCACGCCGATCAGGTGCGCGCGGTAGGCAGCCGAGCCGTGCAGGTCATTGATCAGCCCGTCGGCTGAGGCCGACAGACCATCCAGCGCGCCGGCCGAGAAATTCGACGACAGCGCGGCTTCGGCCTCGGACCAGCGGAACACGCCGCCTTCGGAGGCACCGGTCACCGCCACGCGAACGCCGTCAGCGCCCTTGGCGACGAACACCCCGACCAGCGCGAAGCGCGAGGCGGGCTGTTCGAACTTGATGTACGCAGCCTTCTGCGGCACCGGGAACTTGACCGCGGTGATGATCTCGCCCGGCTCCAGCGCCGTGGTGAACAGGCCCTGGAAGTAGTCGTCGGCCGCGATCTCGCGCGTGTTGGTCACAACCGTGGCGTTCGAGGCCAGCACCGCCGACGGATAGCAGGCGGACGGGTCGTTGTTGGCCAGCGAACCGCCAATCGTGCCGCGGTTGCGCACCGCCGGATCGCCGATGTTGCCAGCCAGCTTGGCCAGCGCCGGATAGACCGAGGCCGCCTCTGCCGCGACGGTGCCGTGGGTGGTGCCGCCGCCAACGGTCAGCGTGCCGCCGGAGGACGACACACCCTTGAGCGCCGCGATGCCGCCAAGGCTGACCAGCGTGGCCGGGCTGGCCAGGCGCTGTTTCAGCGTCGGGATCAGGGTCTGCCCGCCGCCCAGGGCCTGGGCTTCTTCGCCGGCCAGGGCCGCGACGGCCTCATCCAGCGTGGCGGGGCGCACGAAATCGAATGAATACATGTCCTTGTCTCCTGTTGGAGCGTGCCCTCCGCGACCGGGCGCCCGGGTCTCCTCTTGGGGAAGACCGGAGCGGCGCCCGGTGCGGGGCCCGCGCTGTGCTTAGCCGTTCATTGCCTGCCAGACGCGATGCGGCGACACCGGCATGTCGATATGGGTCACGTTGTGCCCACCCGACTGCAGTGCGTCGATCACGGCGTTGACCACCGAGGGCGGCGAACCGATCGCCCCGGCCTCGCCGCAGCCCTTCACCCCCAGCGGGTTGTGGGTGCAGGGCGTGGCACAGGAATGGTCGACCTGGTAGAACGGCACGTCGGACGCGCGCGGCATGGCGTAGTCCATGAACGAGGCCGAGAGCAGTTGGCCGTTTTCGTCATAGACGCAGTTTTCCAGCAGCGCCTGGCCGATGCCCTGACCGATCCCGCCGTGTACCTGGCCTTCCACGATCATCGGGTTGACCACGTTGCCGAAATCGTCGACCGC
This sequence comes from Roseivivax sp., assembly GCA_020441125.1. Taxonomy (GTDB): domain Bacteria; phylum Pseudomonadota; class Alphaproteobacteria; order Rhodobacterales; family Rhodobacteraceae; genus Mesobacterium_A. The sequence continues at coordinate 11,589 of JAGRMT010000007.1, read as the reverse complement.
GGCGAACTTCTCGATCGTCACCTTGCCGGTGCCGGGATCGACCTCAACCTCGCAGGCATAGGCGCCCGAGGGGTAGGTGAAGTTGGACGGGTCGTAGAACGCCGTTTCTTCCAGGCCCGGCTCGATGTCTTCGAGCGGGTAGTTATGCGGCACGTAGGCGGCCAGGGTCACATCGCCCCAGGCGACCGACTTGTCGGTGCCCGCGACCGAGAACTTGCCGTCCTTCAGCTCGATGTCGGCCTCGGCGGCCTCCATCATGTGCGCCGCGATCTTCTTGGACTTGTTGATGATCTTCTCGGTGGCGCGAACCATGGCCGAGCCGCAGACCGCCAGCGAGCGCGAGCCGTAAGTGCCCATGCCGAAGGGGATCTTCGAGCTGTCGCCGTGGACGATCTCGACCATCGATTCGTCGATGCCCAGCATTTCCGCGATGACCTGCGGGAACACCGTCTCGTGGCCCTGGCCGTGGCTGTGCGCGCCGACCATGACGCTGATCGAACCGGTGGCGTTCACGCGAACCGTGGCGGCGTCATAAAGACCGGCGCGGGCGCCGAGCTGACCGACAAGGTTGGACGGCGCGATGCCGCAGGCCTCGATGTAGCAGTTCACGCCCAGACCGCGCAGCATGCCCTTGGCCTCCGACGCCTTGCGGCGTGCGGCAAAGCCCGACAGGTCGGCGATTTCTTCCAGCCGGTCCATCGTGGCGACATAGTTGCCTGTGTCATATTCCACCGCCACCGGGGTGGCATAGGGGAACTGGGTGATGAAGTTCTGCCGGCGCAGCGCGATCGGATCGACGCCGAGCTCGCGCGCGGCCTTGTCGATCACCCGCTCCAGCTGGAACGTCGCCTCGGGGCGGCCGGCGCCGCGATAGGCGTCCACCGGCACGGTGTTGGTGAACACGGCCTTGACGTTCACGTAGATCAGCGGGGTCTTGTAGTTACCCGCCATCAGCGTGCCGTGCAGCCAGGTCGGCACCGACGAGGCGAAGGTGGACAGGTAGGCACCCATGTTCGCCAGGGTCGAGGTGCGGATGGCGGTGAAGTTGTTGTCCTTGTCCAGCGCCAGCTCGATCTTGGTGACGTGGTCGCGGCCCTGGGCGTCCGACAGGAACGCTTCGGCGCGCGACGAGGTCCACTTGACCGGGCGGTTGATCGCCTTGGCCGCGAAGGTGCAGAACGCCTCTTCGGCATAGTGGAAGATCTTGGAGCCGAAGCCGCCGCCCACGTCGGGCGCGACGACGCGCAGCTTGTGCTCGGGGATGCCCAGCACGAAGGCGCCCATCAGCAGTCGGATCACGTGCGGGTTCTGGCTGGTGGTGTAGAGGGTGGAATCGCCGGTCGCCCGGTTGAAGTCACCCACGGCCACGCGCGGTTCCATCGGGTTGGCGACGAGGCGCTGGTTGACCAGCTCCAGCGTGGTGACATGGGCGGCAGCCTTGATGGCGGCGTCCACGGCATCGCGATTGTCTTCGACAAAGCCCCAATCATAGCAGAGGTTGTCGGACAGATCGTCATGCACGCGCGGAGCGCCGGCCTCAAGCGCGGCCTTCATGTTGACCGCTGCGGGCAGTTCCTCGATGTCGAGCACGATCGCCTCTGCGGCGTTTCGCGCCTCTTCGAGGCTGTCGGCCACCACGGCGGCGATCGGGTCACCGACGTGACGGACCTTGCCGCGTGCCAGAACCGGGTGGGCCGGCTCTTTCATCGGCTGACCGAAACGGTCGGTCACCTGCCAGCCGCAGGGCAGACCGCCAACGCCTTCGAAATCGGCGCCAGTGAAGATGCGCACGACGCCGGGCATTGCCTCGGCCTCGGCGGTATCGACCTTGTTGATGCGCCCATGCGCCACGTCAGAGCGCAGGAAGCACACATAGGCCTGGCCATGAACGTTGATGTCGTCGGTGTATTGACCGGCCCCGGTCAGAAAACGCACGTCTTCGCGACGTTTCTGGCTCGCGCCGATGCCATGATCCTTTGGCATGATAACTCCTCCCTAGGGATGCCGGGCTGAAGCCCGGCCTACAATGGTGGTGCTCCGTTCACCGGGACGAGCCCGGCGCCGGCGCGATTCACTCGGCTGCGATGGCGCTCACGTCCTGACCGGACGCGGCCAGGATGGCCTTGACGATGTTGTGGTACCCGGTGCAGCGGCAGATGTTGCCTTCCAGGTAATGCCGGATTTCGGCTTCGCTGGGCTTGGGGTTTTCCTTCAGCAGCGCGGATGCGGACATCACCATGCCGGGGGTGCAGAAACCGCACTGAAGGCCGTGGTGGTCCTGGAACGCCTGCTGGATCACGTTCAGCGAGCCGTCCTTGTTGGCCATGCCCTCGATCGTGGTCACCTCGGCACCGGCACACTCGCCGGCGAACATCGTGCACGCCTTTACCGCGTTGCCATTGACGTGAATCACGCACGCGCCGCACTGGCTGGTGTCACAGCCGACATGCGTGCCGGTCAGGCGCAGCTCTTCGCGCAGGAATTCGGTCATCAGCATGTTGCCCTTGACCGATTTGGTGACGGTCTTGCCGTTCACCTTCATCGTGACGTCTACCATTGAAGTCCTCCCATGGATGTTTTTTGCCCCGAATAGAATGCCCTTGCGGCAAGTCGATCAAGAGACAAGTCGCTTGAACCAACCTTTTTTCTTGCCGCCTTCGCCCTCGGGCGCGGATGCGTCGGCCGGAGACGGGCCTTCGCCCGCGCCCTCGACCGCCGCCTGGAAATTCTCGAAGAACTGGTCTGCCATCTTCTTGGCGAAACCGTCGATGATCCGGCTGCCCAGCTGCGCAAGCTTGCCGCCGACCTTGGCCTCGACATCGTAGTGCAGCATCGTCACGCCATCGCCCTTGGGCTCAAGCCGGACCGTGGCGCCGCCCTTGGCGAAACCGGCCGCGCCGCCCTTGCCCTCGCCCGTCAGCACGACGGAATTGGGCGCGTTGACCTCGCTCAGCGTCACTGCGCCCTTGAAGGTGGCCTTCACCGGGCCGACCTTTTGCACCACCGTCGCCTCGAACCCCTCTTCGGGGCTGCCTGACATCTCGGTGCAGCCTGGCACGCATTGTTTCAGCACTTCCGGATCGAGGATACCGGCCCAGACAACCGCTTGCGGTGCCGCTATCTCTCGGGAATCGCTCATCTGCATCAGGAATGTCCTTCTTCTGGGGCCACCCTAGCACCAATGTCCGGGCGGCATATAAGACTATGGGTGTAAGACCGGCCCGCGCTCAACGCTCGGGCGGAATCAGTGTCAGGCCGTAATCGGCGTAAATCCGGGCGATGCGCCCGTCCGCCAGGGCCGCCGCAATGGTATCATCCACCGTATAAGCCAGCGGACGATAGGAAAAATGCACCGCCACGCCCAGTGTCCAGCTGGCATGGGCCAGCCCGGGCAGCGGCGGCCGGTGAATGCCGATGCCCTCGGCGCTGCCGGCTTCCAGCTGCGCCAGCGGGCCCATCGCGGCCATAACCTCGCCCCGGCGCAGCGCGTCCATCGCCGCAGCCATGGTCGGATAGCGCCGCACGCCCGCCGCCACCTGCCCGCCCGCGAAGGAGGTCAGGTAGAAATCGGCGATCGAGTCGTTCTCCACCCCGACCGTGTCGAAGCGGAAATAGGCCGGCACCGGCTTTTCATCCGGGTATTTCGCGGCATCGTAGGCAATCGCGATGCTTTCGGAGGCATACTGCCCGGTGAACACCACCTGCTCGACGCGGCAGGCAAAGGCACTGTCATAGGGCACGCGCATCATCACGTTCGACACCGCGCCGCCCACCACCGGCCCCTGCCAGACGTTGTTGCGCAGGTCGGCCTGAAGTTCTTCGGCGGCGGCGACGAAGTTGAAGCGTGGCTCCACCCCGATGTCGGCCGCGATCAGTCGGGCGATCTCGATATCCACGCCGCGCGCCTGCCCGCCCTCTTCGTAGGAATAGGGCGGATTATTCTCGTAGACGGCAAAGGTCATGAACCCGCGCTCGACAATCTGGTCGAGGTCCTGGCCCACGATATCGCGCGAGGCGTTCTGCGGCCGGGGCTGCGGCACCCAGTCCGCGCAGGGATCGGCCGCCAGGACGGGCCCGGCGACCAGTGCAGCGCACAAGCCGAGGATCAGCCCGCGCATCGGATCAATGCGCGGCAGACAGGCCGATGGTCAGCACTTCGGCGGCCTTGGTATAGCCCTCCGCCGTGCCGTCGATCAGCTTTGCGGCCTGGAAGGCGACGCTGTCGGCGACCGGGGCTCCCGAATAGGTGGTGATCGTACCGGCGATCTCGTTCAGCTGGGCGATCAGCGCGTCGGGATCGGCGCCCGCGTTGTCGGTGGCATAGCCGTGGATCTGGTCGCGCAGAACGGTCAGCGCCGGCGCGGCCTCGGCCATGCTGTCGTCATCCGGCCGGGTCTCGATATAGGTGCGGATCGCCCAGGCGGCGTCCTGCCCCAAAAGCTCGCCGAATGCGGGCATCTTGGTGGTTCCGTTCTGGGTATAGCCGTCGCGGAAACGCTCGGCGAACCACTCGTCTCTGTATTCCTCGGCCTCAAGGAAGCGCAGGTCAGGCGCAAGCCCGCCGGAAACCGCACCCAGCCCGTGGCAACGGGCGCAGTTCTGGTTGAAGCCGCTGCCGCCGATCTTGACGGCCAGCGCCCAGGTCTCTTCGCCCGCGGTCGCGGCGCGGTAAGGATTCTCGGTCAGCCATTCTTCGCCATTGACGGGCAGGCCGGTGGTGTCCACGGCCTGCGGGGCCACGTCGCCATGGGCCAGGGCCATCGTGGCGGAAGCGGCCAGTGCGGTCAGGGCGGCCAGCGCGGTGCGGTAAAGCATGTCGGGTCTCCTCCCCCTATCAGGGCATCCTGTTGTTGCTGGCCCTGTTCTACGCAGCGCCGCCCGGGCCCGGTATTGGACTTTCGTGGCGCGGCCCGGAATCGCCCGGCCCTACATTGGTCGTAGTTCTCGCACGCGCGCGCCAGGGCTAACCTTGGCTTCGGAGGAGAATTCGCATGCACCGCCTGATCGGCCTTGCCATCTGCGCCGCCCTGGCCGCCACGAGCCCGGCCCGGGCCGATGTTGCCGTGCACGTGGCCTACCTGCGCCAGCTGGTCCCAATTCCGCCCACCCTGTCGAATCTCGATCCGGTGCCAGCCGACCTGGGCGTCGCGGGCGCCGCGCTGGCGCTGGAGGACAACCGCACCACCGGGCGCTTTCTCGGCCAGGACTGGACGCTGGAGGTAACCGAAGTGCCGGAGGGTGGCGATTTCGCCGCCGCCGCCGCCGCCGCGCTGGCCACCACCGATCTTGTCATCCTTGACGCCCCGGTGGCCCAGACTCTGGCCGCGGCGGACCTGCCCGCGGCCGCTAAGGCCCTGCTGTTCAACGCCACCAACCAGGACGCCGCCCTACGCGAGGAGGAATGCCGCGCCAACCTGCTGCACACCGCCGTCTCGCTGGCGATGCGCGCCGACGCGCTGATGCAGTTCTTCGTCACCCGCCGCTGGACCGACCTGGCGCTGATCGCCGGCCCCCGCCCCGAAGACGCCCCGTGGACCGCCGCGCTGGAGGCTTCGGCGACCAAGTTCGGCCTGAAGATTCGCTGGAAGAAGACCTGGGACAACGGCGCCGACATGCGCCGCAACGCCAGTGCCGAGGTGCCGCTCTTCACCCAGGACATGGCCAAGGCCGATGTCATTCTCGTCTCGGACGAAACCGACGATTTCGCCCGCTACATTCCCTATAACACCTGGTCGCCCCAGCCCGTTGCCGGCTCCGAGGGGCTGACCGCCACCGCCTGGTCGCCCGTGGTCGAACAATGGGGCGCCGCCCAGCTGCAATCGCGCTTTGCCGATGCCGCCGGCCGGCCGATGCGCCCCGAGGATTACACCGCCTGGGCCGCATTGCGCGCTCTGGGCGAAGCGGTCACCCGGTCCGGCGCCGCCGACGCCCCGACGCTGCGGGCCTACCTTCTGTCCGATGCCTTCGAACTGGCAGGCTTCAAGGGCCGCCCGCTCACCTTCCGCCCCTGGAACGGCCAGTTGCGCCAGACCATCGCCCTTGCCACCCCCCGCGCCCTTGTCGCCTCCGCGCCGCTCGAGGGCTTCCTGCATCCGGTCAACGAACTCGACACGCTTGGCCAGGACCAACCCGAAACCCGCTGCACCGCCTTTTGACATCGCCCGGGCGTCACGCGCGCCTGATGCTTCTTCTTGCCGAAAATACCCTCGGGGGAGCGCGAGGGGGCAGAAAGCCCCCTCGCCCCGCCGCCAAACAGGACACCGCCCATGCGCCGCACCGCCCTTGCCACGCTTCTTCTTGCCGCCGCCGTGCCGGCGCAGGCCGACGAGATCTGGGTCACCAATGAAAAGGACAACACCATCAGCGTGATCGACATCGCCACGCAGGAGGTCACCCGCACCATCCCCGTTGGCGAACGGCCGCGTGGCATCACCTTCAGCCACGACTATTCCCGGGTCTACATCTGCGCGTCAGACAGCGACGCCGTGCAGGTGATGGACCCGGTCACCGGAGAGATCCTGCACGACCTGCCCTCGGGCGAGGATCCCGAGCAGTTCGTTCTGGCCCCCGATGACCGCCACCTCTACATCGCCAACGAGGATGACGCCGTCGCCACCGTCGTCGATGTCGAGACCCGCACCGTGGTCAGCCAGATCGACGTCGGGATCGAGCCGGAGGGCATGGCGATCTCGCCCGACGGCAAGATCGCCATCGTGACCTCGGAAACCACCAACATGGCGCATTGGATCGACACCGAAACCCACGAGCTTTTCGCCAACACGCTGGTTGACAGCCGCCCGCGCCACGCCGAATTCGTCAAGCACGGCACAGAGTTGTGGGTCTCGTCCGAGATCGGCGGCACGATCACCGTCTTTGATGTCGCCACGCAGGCCGAGAAAGCCAAGATTTCCTTCGAGATCCAGGGCGTGCATTCCGACCGCATCCAGCCGGTCGGGTTCGAGCTGACAGCCGATGAAAAGACCGCCTTCGTCGCCCTGGGGCCGGCCAACCACCTGGCCGTGGTCAACGCCGACACCTACGAGGTGGAAGAATACGTGCTGGTCGGCCGCCGCGTCTGGCACATGGCGTTCAACGCCGACCGCTCGCAGCTGTTCACCACCAACGGCATCTCGGGCGACGTGACCGTGGTCGACGTGGCAAGCCGCAAGGCGCTGAAATCCATCAAGGTGGGCCGCTTCCCCTGGGGCGCCGCCTTCCGCCCGACCCAATGATCCTACGCAATACGGAGATTGCCATGCTTCGCCTTACCGCCCTGGCCTGCGCACTTGCCCTGTCCACCCCTGCCCTGGCCGATGACGACGCCCCGAACCTGGGCCTGGCCGGGCTCTTGTCAGGCAAGAACAAGCACGACCTGCCGCCAATCACCCTTTCGGCCGGGATGCCCCTGGCAGAAGCGCCCTGGGTGCTGAAATCCGGCACCTATTACGAATTCGAGATCATCGGCGACGGTAGCCAGGAACTGGGCCTGGTCGGACCCGAGTTCTTCCGCGCGATCTGGATCGACGAAATCGTTGTCGAAGGGCTGGAGATCCGCCCGCTGGGCCTCGACAGCGTCGAATTCGACGAGGCAGGCACGATGGAAATCGGCTTTGTCGCGATCAAGCCGGGGCGCTATACCCTGAAGGTGCCGGGCACAACCGGCGAAACCCAGCGGCTGGATATCACCATCGAATGAGCCTGACGGTTTCTTCGCTTTCCTATGCCTACGGCGCCCGGCAGGCGCTGGACGATGTCTCGTTCGAGATAGCCGCCGGCGGATTTGCCGCGCTGCTGGGGCCCAACGGCGCCGGCAAGTCGACGCTGTTCGCCCTGCTCACCCGGCTGTTCACCGCCCCGAAAGGCCGGATCGAGATCGCCGGGCACGACCTGGCGCGCGCACCGCGTGCGGCGCTGGCGGCGATGGGCGTGGTATT
>JAGRMT010000007.1:0-3507 GCA_020441125.1 Roseivivax sp. | reverse complement strand
GCGCATGAGAAGGCCCGCGCGCTGAATGGCGGCCACCGGCGCCGGACAGAGATCGCCCGCGCCCTGATCCACGCCCCGCGCGTGCTGCTGCTGGACGAGCCCACCGTGGGCCTGGACGCCGCCGCGCGCACCGCGATCACCGCGCATGTGCACGACCTGGCCGCCCAGGACGGGCTGACCGTGCTGTGGGCCACCCACCTGACCGACGAGGTGCGCGACACCGACGCGCTGCTGCTGTTGCACCGGGGACGCCTGCAGGCACAGGGCACCGCCGGCGCGCTGCGTGGCACCGCCGGGTTGCAGGACTGGTTCCTGGCCCGCACCGGGGCCCCGGCATGAGCGCGCAGCAGGCCTATCCGAGAGGCGTGCGATGAACGCCTGGATCACTGCCTTCCTGGCGATCTGCTGGCGCGAGGCGCTGCGCTTCATCCACCAGCGCGAACGGTTCGTCGCGGCGCTGGTACGCCCGCTGGTCTGGCTGCTGGTCTTTGCCGCCGGCTTCCGCGCGGCGCTGGGCCTGTCGATCACGCCGCCTTACCAGACCTATATCACTTACGAGACCTATATCGTGCCCGGCCTGTGCGGAATGATCCTGCTGTTCAACGGGATGCAATCCTCGCTCAGCCTGGTCTATGACCGCGAGATGGGCTCGATGCGGCTGTTGCTGACAGCACCCCTGCCCCGATGGTGGCTCCTGTTTTCAAAGCTTTGCGGCGCGACCTTCATCTCGATCCTGCAGGTCTACACCTTTCTGGCCATCGCCGCCGCCTTTGGTATCGTGATGGCTCCGCTGGGCTATCTGGCGGCCCTGCCGGCGCTGGCGCTGGGCGGGCTGATGCTGGGTGCGCTGGGGCTGGCGATGTCGTCCTTCATCAAGCAGCTGGAGAATTTCGCCGGCGTGATGAACTTCGTCATCTTCCCGATGTTCTTTCTAAGCTCCGCGCTCTATCCCCTTTGGAAGATGCAGGAATCTTCTGATCTTCTGCACGACATCTGCGCCGCCAACCCGTTTACTCACGCGGTTGAGGCGATCCGCTTCGCGCTTTACCTGCAATGGAATCCGGCCGCGCTGGGATGGACGGCGCTGGCCACGCTGGGCTTCATGGCGCTGGCACTGTGGGGCTACGATCCCGCGCGCGGCATGACCCGGCACAAGGGCTAGGCGCGCTCAGGCGCCCAGCGTGGCCGGGTTGCCTTCAAGCCGCAGCACGCGGTCGGCCAGTCGTCGCGCCTCGCCCATGTCATGGGTCACGATCAGCGTCGCCACCGGATGCCGGGCGCGCAGCCGTTCGAACAGGGCCATCATCTCATCCGCCAGCGCCGCGTCGAGCGAGACGAAAGGTTCGTCCATCAGCAAAAGGTCCGGTTCGGCCGCAAAGGCACGGGCCAGCGCCAGGCGCCGCTGCTGGCCCAGCGACAGCTGGCCCGGCACGTCGTCGCCGCGCCCGCCCAGCCCCACCTCGGCCAGGGCCGCTTCGGCCCGCTCGGCGCCGATACCCAGCATCAGGGTGAGGTTCTGCCTCAGCGTGCGCCACGGCAACAAGGTGGGTTCCTGGAACACCATGGCGATTTGGTCAGGTCGGCTTACCGCGCCCGGCTGGTTGCGTTCCAGTCCCGCAATCACCCGCAGCAGCGTCGTCTTGCCGATGCCCGACGGTCCGGTCAGGGCCACCGTCTCGCCCCGCGCCAGCGTCAGCGACACCGGCCCCAGGATCGGCCTGCCGTGCAGGCTGACCCCGTTCAATGCCACGCGCAGGACCGGGTCGCGGTCCTGCGCGCTGCGGGTATTGTCGGCCACGACGCTCAGCGCCACGGATCAGCTGCCGGGCTGGACGAAAACGCCCTGGGGCAGTTCCGACACGTCGCCCATCAACTCGGCGCCGCCAAGCCGCGCCATCAACTCCAGCATCCGGCCTGCTGCCGCCTCGTCCACCGGTCCCGGCGCCGGGATACCGGCGCGGAAGCCTTCGACAAGCGCCTTGAACTGTTCGTCGTTGTCGGCGTTCATCCGCCCGCGGATGCGGACCCACTCGGCATCAGACGTGGCCAGAATGTCTTTGGCCGCGCGCGAGGCCTTGGCCAGCCCCTCGACCAGTTCGGGATGCTCGCGCAGCATCTCGCCCTTGACCACATAGCCCAGCAGCGGCGTTTCCGGGTCGAGCCCCAGCGCCTGCGCCGCCGCGTCGACGGTGATCAGCGGACGCATGCCGGCCGCCTCCATCTTGGCGACGAAGTGCCAGAAGTTGATCGCACCATCCAACTCGCCTTGCAGCGCCGTCTTGAAGATCAGCGGCGGCGCGCCGAACACCTGCTCTGTCTCGGCGGCCAGGTCGATGCCGTATTCCTTCTCGGCATAGGCGCGCAGGATCAGCCAGGACTTGTCGACCGGGCCGCCGGCGATGCCGATCTTGCCGCCCTTCAGGTCCGTCAGGGTCTGCACCGCGCTGTCGGCGGGCACCATCATCGCGCCCACTGCCTTGGAATAGGGGATGAACACGATGTCCTGGCCCGATGCGCGCTGGCGCGCCACCCACAGCCAGTCGGACACGATCACGTCCGCCTCGCCGCCTTGAAAGGCGATCTGCCCGGCAGGGCCTGCGGCCACGTCCATCACTTCCAGATCGAAACCGTTGGCCGCGTCCAGGCCGTTGTGCTCGATCACGTCCAGTTCCCATGCCACGGTGCCGGATGTCTGTACCGCCGCCTTCAGTACCGGCATCTCTGCCCATGCGGCAGAAGCGGTAATGGCCAGGACGGCGCAGCCGGCCCGGAGGGCTCGAATAAAGGCCATGGTTTTCCTCCCAAATAGCTTGCGCCCATCCTGACGCGGGCAAAATCGGCCCGAAATACGACCAAAGGACAGGCCCGGGCGGCCCCGCCGTTGACCTAGATCAACACTTCGTGTGCGCCGCGTTCCTAGCTTTGGCCATCGCAAATAGGAGCAATACCATGACGCGCACTTTCTCCCTTTTGGCCCTGGCGCTCTGCGCCACGCCTGCTCTGGCCGGCACGACTTTCGAACAGGTCAAGATCGACGCCGGCAAGGCCCTGTTCGAGGCCGAATGCCGCCGTTGCCATGCCACCGACTCCAAGGACCCGTCTTACGGCCCGCCGTTGGAGAACGTCGTTGGACGCGCCGCCGGCAGCTATGTCGACTATGACTATTCGATTGCACTCAGCGCCTCGGGCATCGTCTGGACCCCGGCGGCGCTGCGCGCCTGGATGGAAGACAATGACGGTTTCATGCCGGGCACCAAGATGCGCCACGTCGGCATCGACGACCGCACGGTGCAGGATTTTATCCTGGCTTACCTGCAATCCATCACCACGCAGGACAATTCCGCGATTTCCAAGTGATCGCGACGGGGTCCGCGCCGCCAGGCCGGACCCCGAACAACGGCAGATGCCCGCAACCCGCGCCAATCCCGGAACCGCTGTGCCGGGCATCTTCCTTGGCCGGACTGTTCGGCCGAACGCCGCCTATATGGTACCGGCAACGCAGCCCGT
>JAGRMT010000292.1 GCA_020441125.1 Roseivivax sp. | reverse complement strand
TGATCCACGAAGTGCAGGTCGAGGCGACCTTTCCCGACGGCACCAAGCTGGTGACCGTGCACAACCCCATTCGCTGACCGATTGCGACCAAACCGGAGAGCACGATGAAGAAACTGATTGCCCTGAGCCTGATCGCCGCCGCCCCGGCCACCGCCCATACCGGCGAGGCCGTGCACATTCACCCGCATGACGGCGCTTCGTGGCTGGCGCTGGCCGGTGCGCTGGCGCTGATCGCGCTTGCCGGTTCGCTGGCCGCTGCCCGGTTGCGGGGGCGCTCATGATCCCGGGCGAACTGTTCCCTGCCGAAGGCACGTTGACGCTGAACGAAGGCAAGCAGGCGATCACGCTGATGGTGGCTAACACCGGTGACAGGCCGGTGCAGGTTGGCAGCCATTACCATTTCGGCGAGGCCAACAGCGCGCTGGATTTCGACCGCGCCGCGGCGCGGGGTATGCGGCTCGACATCGCCGCAGGCACCGCGGTGCGGTTCGAGCCGGGCCAGCGCCGCGAAGTGCAGCTGATCCCGATTGGCGGCGCGCGCCATGTCTACGGCTTCAATCAGCAAGTGATGGGAGCGCTGGACGCATGATCCCGATCAAGACCTCGATGGATCACGCGGCCACCGTCTGGCAACAGGCAACGCACCTGACGGTGCTGATGGCCGAAGCACAGACGGTGATCGCCTTGCGCACCATGGGCATGGCCGGGCTATGGCCGATGCCGCAAGGCGAGACGGCGCGCATGGTCAACGAAAAGCCCCCCGCCTTTGTCGAGAGCTGGGTTGCCGCCGGTTTTGCCATGCTGACCATGCAATCGCCGGGTGCGGTGTTGCAGGCCTGGACGCGCCCGCTGACCCGCAAGGCCAGATCGAACCGCCGCCGGCTGAGCCGGGCGAAGCGCTGATGCCAACGTTTCACATGGGATGATTGCCGCATGATGCCGTTCTCTCCGCTTGATCACTCGGTCCGCATGACCCGTGCCGCCAGCGCCCTGGTTCAGATGAACCTGGCGGTGGCCGAGGTGCTGACTGCGGCAGCTGTCGCGAATACTCGGACGCTCTTCGGAATGTCCCGCCCCGCTGGGCTGTGCACCCGGCCCAGTGTGCCCGGCGCCATCGCCGGCATCATCGTGCCCAAGCCGCGCCGTGCCCCGGGCCGCCCCATCGCCATGCCCGGCGCTCGGCTGATCCCGCTGCGCCCCGGCGGACCGGTTGGCCAACCCGCGCTGCGGGACGCTTGACCGATGGGCCGCTTTTTCGCCCTGGTGCTGTTGTCCTTGACCGCCGCCGCAGCCACGGCCCAGGGCGCGCGCGACTGCTCGCATGCGCGCAGCCAGGTCGAGGCGAGCGATTGCGCGGCCGCTGGCTGGGCCGAAAGCGATGCCGAGCTGAACCGGCTGTGGTCCATCGTCAAGCCCGCCGCCGACGCCCGCGGCCGGGGCAAGGCGCTGCTGGCGGCGCAGCGCGCGTGGTTGACGTACCGTGATGCGACCTGCACGCTGGAAAGCGACCGGTTCCAGGGAGGCAGCATTGCTCCGCAGGTCCACGCCGCCTGTCTGGATCGGCTGACGCGCCAGCGCAACGCCGACCTGCGGGAGATGCTGCCATGACAACAGTCCGATTGATCGCCGATGACGAGGCCTCGCCGCAGGTGCGGGCGGTGTTCGACGATATCCGCGCCGTGCGCGGAACCGACTACATCAACAACTTCTGGCGGGCTCTGGCCTGCGATCCGTCGCTTCTGGCGGCGACCTGGTCCCGGCTGAAAGACGTGATGGCGCCCGGCGCCCTGGATCCGCTGGTCAAGGAGATGGTCTATATTGCCGTCTCGGCGGTCAACGGCTGCGAGTACTGCGCCCATTCGCACACCGCCAGCGCCCGCGCCAAGGGCATGTCGGCCGCGATGTACGGCGAGCTGCTGTCCGTCATCGCCATGGCCAGCCAGACCAACGCGCTGGCCAGCGCCATGCAGGTGCCGGTGGACGAGGCGTTCCGGTCATGAGCGTGATCATCGAACCCGTCAGGACAGAGGCGCAGCGCGCCGAGATCAGGACAATGGTCTGGGAGTTCTTCGACGTGCTCAAAAGCCGCTACCCCGAGATGGTAGCCGAGATCGACGAGTATATCGCCAAGCAGAACATTCAGCATCAACTGGCTGATTTTGAAGCCTATTTCATTCCGCCCCATGGCGAATGCTTTCTGGCCATGCTGGAAGGTGCACCGGTTGGCATGGTCATGATCCGCCCGGCCTCGGACGGCGGCTGCGAGCTGAACCGCATGTATGTCCGCGAGGCCGCCCGCGGGCACGGGGTGGGGCGGATGTTGTGCCAGGCTGTGATCGAGGAAGCGCGCAAGCTGAGCTATGCCACGGTCTTTCTTGGCGCGCTGTACCGGCATGTCGAGGCGCTGCCTCTCTACCGTTCGCTGGGCTTTTGCGAATACCAGCCGCAGGGCGGTTACCGCCCCGACGACAAACGCGTGATCCACATGAGGTTGGACCTGACATGACGGAACAGACCTATACCGGCGGCTGCCAGTGCGGCGCCGTGCATTTCTCGGTGACGGCCTCGCTGGACAAGCCGGTCACATGCAACTGTTCGCGTTGCCAGCGTCTGGGTTCGGTCCTTGTGTTTGCCCCGCGCAGCGCCTTTGCGCTGGACCGGGGCGCCGAGGCAACCACCGAATACCTGTTCAACAAGCAAGTGATCCGCCACCAGTTCTGCACAACCTGCGGGATCGAGAGCTTTGCCTACGGCACGATGCCCGACGGAACGGAAACGGTGGCGATCAACGTCAACTGCCTTGACGGGGTCGAGCCGCGCGAAGTCGCCGCCCGGGCCTACCACCATGACGGCCGGTCGCTGTAGGGGAACGGGATGCCGCTGACGCTGCAAGGATCATGCCGCTGCGGCGCTGTCCGGTTCAAACTGGCCAGCCACACACCGGTGCCGTATCAGCGCTGTTATTGCTCTATCTGCCGCAAGACGGCGGGGGGTGGCGGGTATGCCGTCAACCTCGGCGGCATCTCCGACAGCCTGACCGTGAGCGGCTGGGACGCGGTCGATGTCTACCAGGCCGAAATCGCGCGGGACGGTGTTTGCGAAGTCTCGCCGGGCGAGCGGCATTTCTGCCAGCGCTGCGCCACGGCGCTTTGGCTTTACGATCCGCGCTGGCCCGACCTGATCCATCCCTTCGCCTCGGCTGTCGACACGCCGCTGCCGGTGCCGCCGCACCATGTGCACATCCTTCTGGCCGACAAGCCTGACTGGGTGGCGCTGGACCCTGGCGACGGTGATGAATGCTTCGACGGCTACCCGTCGCTATCGCTGGAGGAATGGCACAAGTCGAACGGGGTTTGGGTGGCATGAGCAGTAACGTGCGAACGCAAAGCGAAGGGCCGCGCCCGATCCTGGGTGGGCGCTTCGGAACATGTGTGGTCGGCGGTTTATCTCCAAAGCCCCGGACGACGGTTGAGCGGATACCGACATCGCCAATGCGCCCTCCCGGGGGAAGGGTTGGGCGCGGCCCGTGCTGGTCGCACGGGCCAGGGCTTGTGGTGGGGGCCGGTCCCATCACTGAATCGTCGCCTTCATATGCGAACTGCCCGCTAGATCCTCCCGATGTAGGTCAAGATCAATATTACGACCGGCATTACGATTGGAACGACAATAGCTACCAGTTTCAGCCAGAACTCAAAATCACTCACTGGATGCCTCCTTCTGTTCGCCGCGAATCAGTCAAACGGCATGGCATCCTTTCCAATAAGACCCGCGGCCGCCCCGGTGCGGCAAATCGATAGGAGTCCCGCCCATGCCCGCCCAGATCTCCCGCCGCGACTATGCCGCCATGTTCGGCCCCACCACCGGGGACCGGCTGCGTCTGGCCGATACCGACCTGATCATCGAGGTCGAAAAAGACCTGACAACCTACGGCGAAGAGGTGAAATTCGGCGGCGGCAAGGTGATCCGCGACGGTATGGGCCAGGCCCAGACCACCCGCGCCGACGGCGCCGTGGACACCGTCATCACCAACGCGCTGATCGTAGACCACTCGGGCATCTACAAGGCCGACGTCGGCCTGAAGGACGGGCGCATCGCCAAGATCGGCAAGGCCGGCAACCCCGACACCCAGCCCGGCGTCAACATCATCGTCGGCCCCGGGACCGAGGCCATCGCGGGCGAGGGCAAGATCCTGACCGCGGGCGGCTTTGACAGCCACATCCACTTCATCTGCCNNCAGATCGAGGACGCGCTGCATTCCGGCCTGACCACCATGCTGGGCGGCGGCACCGGCCCGGCGCACGGCACGCTGGCCACCACCTGCACCCCCGGCCCCTGGCACATCGGCCGGATGCTTCAGGCCGCCGACGCCTTTCCGATGAACCTGGCCTTTGCCGGCAAGGGCAACGC
>JAGRMT010000291.1 GCA_020441125.1 Roseivivax sp. | reverse complement strand
GTCGATTACTGGGATTACATCGGCTGGAAAGACAGCTTTGCCCGGCCCGAATTCACCCAGCGGCAAAAGGCCTATGCCCATGCGATGGGCAAGCGCATGGTCTATACGCCGCAGATGGTGGTCGGCGGAACCGCCGATGTGGTCGGCAACCGCCCCGACGAGGTGCTTGCCGAGATCAAGCGTCAGGGCCGGCAGGCCGCCGCGGTGGACATGGCGCTGGCGCGCCAGGGCGACATGATTGATATCCGCCTGGCGCCCAATGGCCGCGCCGCCGCGCCCAGCGAAGTTTTCGTCGTTCGTTACATTCCCCATGCCCGGGTGGATATCGAGCGGGGCGAGAATGCCGGGCGCAGCATCGCCTATACCAACATCGTCACCACCTGGATCCACGCCGGCAGCTGGGACGGCGCGGCGCCGCTGATGCTGTCAGTGCGCGCGCCGGGCCAACAGCCCACCGTTGTGCTGGTTCAGTCGGCGTCATCCGGCCCGATATTGGCGGCCGCGCGCTTGCGCTGATACTTGGCCTGCCGCTTGGGTTTCCAGCGGCGGTGTACCCAGAACCACTGGGCCGGATCGCGCAGGATATGCGCCTCCAGCCGGCGGGTGACCTCGGTCATCATCTCGACCGGATCGCCATGCGGGATCGGCGCGTCGAACACCGCGCGAAGCGACACGCCGTCAGGCTGACGGACACCAAAGAACGGCACCACCAGCGCCCCGGTCCGCAGCGCGATATCGGCGGCCGAGGTCAGTGTCGGCGCCGGCTTTCCCAGAAAGTCGATGGGCACGCCCGCGCCGTCGAACACGTCGAACATGATGCCGCCCACGCCGCCGTCGCGCAGCAGCTTGATCAGCCCCAGCGTGCCCCGGCGTCCCTGCTCGAAGCCGGGACTGCCGCCCATGGTCATGGTCGTGCGGTAGAATTCGTCGAAATGCGGGTTCGACATCGGCCGGTACAGCACACCCACTTCCCAGCCGCGGGCCACAAGCGCGGCGCGCGCGGCAAAGTAATTGCCGTAATGCCCGCCCAGCAGCAGGATCGGCCGCCCTTCTGCCCGGGCTTGCAGCATTTGCGCCACGCCGTCGCCTTCGAGCGGGACATCGGCCATCCGGGCGATCAGCCCGGCGGGATCGAAATTCTCGATGATCGTGCGGCCGGCATTGTCGGACACTGCATTGGCGATGCGCCGACGCTCGGCCGCGGGCATCTCGGGCCAGACATAGGCCAGGTTCGCCTCGGCCCGTTTGCGATAACCCAGCAAAGGCGCCAGCACGCGCGCCATCAGGGTGCCCATCAGCCACAGCCGCAACCGCAGAGGCAGGCGCAGCACCGCCCAGATCAGCGCGCGCAGCACCGCGGCGGACAGCCGGTCTGCCAGATCGCTGCGGGCCGGAGGAGGGGTTTTGCGCAATGTGACAGCCGCCTGTTTCGCCAAGGGATGCACCCCAGATACGCGCCACGGGCCGCGATCTCAAGCGCGGGGCGGCAGGTGGCGCGGCGTCACTCATCCTTGGGGGTCTTCAGCGCGATCTCCTCGTTGGCGGCCATGTCGCGGATCGCGGCGATGATCTGGCTCATCGCCTCTTCGGCACTGGCCGTGTCCACAGCGCCCTTGTCGGCGATTTCTTCGCGCAACGTCTCTGCCAGCCGCTTGGACATGTTTGACAGGATGAAGTCCACCGCGGCCCGGTCCGCCGGCGCCGTGGCACCGGCAAAAGCGGTGACCAGCACCGCCTGATCCACGTCACGGGTGATCTTGGGCACGTCCAGCGGTTCCAGCCGGTCGGGGATGTTGGCAAAGGTGAAGATCGCCCGGCGCACCGCGTTGGCGAAGTCCTGGTCCTGCTCGTCCAGCCCTTCCAGCACGTCGTCGCGGGTCAGCGCGGTGGAATAGTTCAGGATCGCGCCGACCCGGTCTACCGGCGTGGTCTTGAAGGCGCGCGCCGGTTCCTCGTCGATCTGCGCCAGCATCGAAGCGCCGATCCGCTCCACCGCCTCGGGCGTGACATTGGTTGTCATCGACACCGCATAGGTGATGCGCCGCGCCCGGTCGCCCGGCAACCGGCCCAGCAGCGCGGCGGCCTTGGACACTTCCAGCTTGGAGATCAGCACCGCCGCCACCTCGATGCTTTCGGCCTCTGCAAAGGCGACCAGCCGCTCCAGCGACAGTGCGCCGACGCGTTCCCACGGATCGCCGAAACGCCGCGCGCCGGTTTCCTTGCGGATGCGCCGGGTCAGCGTCGGGTTGACCTTGCCCTCAAGCGCATTCAGCGCCCCGGCCAGCCCACCGGGAAATCGCAGCCCGATTCCATCCAGCTCTTCGGCGAATTCATCCATCACGGTGCGCAGCGTTTCGCGGTCGACGTACCGCATCGCACCCAGCTGTTGCGTCAGTTCGGCCTGCAGATCCTCGGGCAGGGCGGACAGCGGCACCTCGGCCCCTTCCTGCAACAGGAACTGCACCACGATAGCCGCCTTGGCCTTGCGCGACAGGGGGCGCTGACGGGACAGGCCCGGCAGGGCCGGGGTGGCGAAGGCAGACATGGCAGGACTCCCGAAACAGGTGCATTCGGGATAGGGCGCAAGGGGTTAACGTTCGGTCGACAAGCCCCGGGCCCGCGTGGAAACGCACAAAAAAAGGCGGCCCCGAGGGACCGCCAATGTTACGTGCCTTGGGTGCGATAGTATCAGCCGGTAACCACTTTGCACTGTCCGGTATCGGCGTCATAGACCGAGCCCTGCGCGCAGGTCATGGCCTGTGTATCCGAATGACCGGAACATTGCGAAAAGCCCGCCATCGGGGCCAGAGCGAGGATCGACGCCGTCAGTACGAGCTTCAATGTCATTCCAACCTCCTGCTGCCTATCGGTGTAACGTAACACGAAACAGCTCGTTGACAAAACGCTGTCGTCACGCGGGCGGTCACGGCCGCGTGATCGATTATTCCTTGCCGAAAACCCGGGCAAAGATCGTGTCGACGTGCTTGGTGTGATAGCCCATGTCGAATTTCTCGTTGATGCCGTCGACACCCAGCGCCTTGACGACCTCTTCGTCGGCGAGCAGCAGCTGGCGGAAATCCAGCCGCTCTTCCCAGACCTTCAGCGCGTTGCGCTGGACCATCGCATAGGCGTCCTCACGGCTGACGCCGGCCTGGGTCAGCGCCAGCAGTACCCGCTGGCTCATCACCAGGCCGGGGAACTTGTTCATGTTCTCCAGCATGTTCTCGGGGAAGACCAGCATCTTGTCGATGACCCCGGCCAGCCGGTTCAGGGCAAAGTCGAGCGTGATCGTGGCGTCGGGGCCGATGCCGCGTTCGACCGAGGAATGGCTGATGTCCCGCTCGTGCCACAGCGCGACGTTCTCCATCGCCGGGATCACGGTCATGCGCACCAGACGGGCGAGGCCGGTCAGGTTCTCGGTCAGAACCGGGTTCTTCTTGTGCGGCATCGCGGACGAGCCCTTCTGGCCCATCGAGAAGAACTCGGCGCCTTCCAGGACCTCGGTACGCTGCATGTGGCGGATTTCGATGGCGACGTTCTCGATGGACGAGGCAATCACGCCCAGCGTGGCGAAGAACATCGCGTGCCGGTCTCGCGGGATCACCTGGGTGCTGATCGGCTCGGGGCGCAGGCCCAGCTTTTCGCAGACGTGTTCCTCGACCGCCGGGTCGATGTTGGCGAAGGTGCCAACCGCGCCCGAGATCGCGCCGGTGGCGATTTCCCACTTGGCCTTTTCCAGCCGGTTCTTGTTGCGGTCCATCTCGGCGTAGAAGCGCGCGAAGGTCAGGCCCATCGTCGTCGGCTCGGCGTGGATGCCGTGGCTGCGGCCGACGCGCAGGGTCATCTTGTGCTCGAACGCGCGTTTCTTCAGCGCGGCCAGCACCTTGTCCATGTCGGCGAGGAGGATGTCGGCGGCGCGGACCAGCTGCACGTTCAGGCAGGTGTCCAGCACGTCGGACGAGGTCATGCCCTGGTG
>JAGRMT010000290.1:5528-5977 GCA_020441125.1 Roseivivax sp. | reverse complement strand
TCGTCCACCGTACGGTCCGACAGATCCAGCGCACCCAGGATCCGGTCGCGGTCCTCTTTGTGTACCACGCCTTCGGAATGGCCCAGGTTCAGCGCGCCGGCGATCTCTTCGCGCACGGCCAGGATATGGGTGTTGGGATCGGCCTGCACGCCGAATACCCGCAGCACCGCGCGCACGAACATGCGCACTGCGCTGACCACGGGCGAGAATACCAGGATCACGATCCGGATCGGCGCGGAAACGCGGGCCGCGGCGGTTTCGGCGTTGGTGATGGCATAGGTCTTGGGCAGCACCTCGGCAAAGACCAGCACCAGCACCGTCATCACAAGTGTCGCCAGCGCCACGCCGCTGTCGCCCAGCACGCGGGTGAACAGCGAAGTGGCCAACGAGGTCGACAGGATGTTGACCAGGTTGTTGCCCAGCAGGACAGAGCCGATCAGCCGCTCGTT
>JAGRMT010000290.1:0-5404 GCA_020441125.1 Roseivivax sp. | reverse complement strand
ATTGCGCCGGTCGTCAGCCAGAAGGCGGCATCGACGGCACCGGTAGAGGCGTCCATGTATCAGGTCCGTAGTCTGTCGGTTGATCGAAGGATATGCGGAATAAACGCCGCCGATTCAAGGATCACGCGCCAGCGGATGATGCTCCAGCACCAGTTCGCGCAGGCGTTCTTCCAGAACGTGTGTGTAAATCTCGGTCGTCGCCACGTCGGCATGGCCCAAAAAGGTCTGGATCGCGCGCAGGTCGGCGCCGCGTTCCAGCAAGTGCGTGGCAAAGGCGTGGCGCAGCGTGTGCGGCGTGACCCGCGATGGCGACACGCCGGCCTCGACCGCCAGATCCTTGATCAGGTTGTAGAACGCATGGCGGGTCAGGTGGCCTTCCTTGCTGCGCGACGCGAACAGGTAGGGCGAGGGCGGCTCTCCCGCGTCGCGTGCCAGTTCGGTCATCCGCCCGCGCACGCTGAGCCAGGCCTTCAGTGCCGCGCGCGCCGGTTGCGACAGCGGCACCATGCGTTCCTTTCCGCCCTTGCCGCGGATCAGCAGCATCCGCGGATCCCCCTTGGCGGCGGCGGTCGGCAGGGTCACCAGTTCGGTGACACGCATTCCGGTGGCGTAAAGCAGCTGCATCAGGCAGGTGTTGCGGATGCGGTCCTCCTTGCGGCGGCCGTGCCGTTCGGCTGCGTCCAGCAGCCGGTCCACTTCTTCGACGCTCAGCGTCTTGGGCAGGCGCTTTTCCCGGCCCGGCCCGGTGATCTGCACCGCAGGGTTATCCGAACGGTAGCCCTCGTCGAAGGCGAAGCGATAGAACTGCTTGATCGCCGACAGGCGCCGGGCGCGGGTCGACTTGGCCAGCCCCTGCGCTTCGCAGCTGACCAGGTAGGCCTCTACGTCCTTGCGCAGCGCCGCCGAAGGCTCCAGCCCTCGGACCGACAGCCAGTCGGCGTAGTCCTTGAGGTCGCGCGCGTAGGACAGCAGGGTGTTCCGCGCAGCGCCACGTTCCGCGGCCAGCGCCTCCAGAAAGGCCGGTATCCAGGTTTTTTCGGTCATGCCGGCAACTCGATCAGCAAAAGGTGAAGCGCGGCTCTGCGCGCGGTGTCTTCAAGGCCCAGCGCGCGCATGCCTTGCAGCGCAGCTGTCAGATCGTCGGGATTGCCCTGCGCACCCGTTTCGAACAGGCTCATGGTGCGCAGGATGGTTTCGCCCAGCCGACCGCCTTCCAGCAGGGGGCGCAGACGCTCGGGCAGGGCGATCGGGCCGAAACCGTCGACCACCGCCAGGTACATTTCGTTGCGCGGGCGCCGGTCGGGCTGCGATCCCGTCGCGATGGCGGCAAGCAGGGCCCGGCCGGGCATGTCAGACGGCAGCGCGGCGGCGGCGCGTTCGTAATCCTCGGACAGCAGCGCCAGGCTGGCGGCGATGTTGCGCGACGCGCCGGTCAGCGGCAGCCCGATCAGCCGCGCGCCGTAAAGATCGGCCAGCGGCGCGATCAACCCACGCTCCAGCATCTGCGGCCAGGCCCGCTCCAGCGCCGAGGCAATGGCCGGCGGATCGCCCGCCGCCAACGCCGTGTCCAGCCGCTGCACCGCGTCGACCCGGTCCCACACCCCGCCAGAGGCGGCAGGGCTGCGGGCAGAGTAGACGCCCAGCAAGGTATTGGCCGAAACCGCCCCGCTCAGCGCCAGGCGCTCTGCCGCGTCCAGTTGCGCCTTCCAGCCGGAATCGCCGCCCAGGTCGGTGACGGCAAAGCGCCGGGGCAGGGTGCCGGTGGCCAGCCGCTCGCCCACCGCCTCGTACAGGCGGAAATCCAGCGCCGTCGGCGCCGCGGGCGGCGGCAGGTCGGGCAGATCCTCGGCCATTTCAGGATCGAGAAAGCGTACCAGCAGTCCGTCCATCCGGTCGTCGATCGCCCCAAGTGCGCGGCCGGTCTGAAGCAGCGTCAGCGCCGTGCTCCAGTCGTTGTTGCGCGCCAGGCAATAGATGCGCACCCCCAGATCGGTGGTCAGGTGCGGCGCCTGGCCCAACGCGGCGCAGGCCGGATCGACCGTATCGGTCAACAACGCGGTTTCGAACCAGGCCGCGAATCGCGCCGGCGTGGCGTGGCCGGCCTGGTCGAGCAACGCCGCGGCGGGATCGACCGCGCCCAGCGCCATCAACTTGTCGACCCGGGCCAGCAAGAAGGCATCGCCGCCGCCGGATGCCGTTGGCGGTTCCGCCTCGGCCAGCAAAAGGTTGATCAGCAGCGAGTTCAGCGGCGGATTATGGGTGACATCCAGCTGTTCGATGCGCGCTTCCAGCTGTGCGGCGGCGCTGTTGCGCCAAAGATCGGCGGGCAGACCGGTGACTTTGGGCGGCAGAAGCCCCACCGCGTCGCGCGACGGTGCGCCCAGCGTCTCGACCTGCACCTGCGGCGGCAGCGCACCCAGCGAAACCGGCGGCTCCTCGATCAGCGGCCGCGGCGCGGCGGTCAGGGCCGTCGGCTCTTCGGCGCGGGTCGCCAGCCAGTCGATGGCCGACAATGGCGCCTGTGCCTGGGCCGCACCGCCGAACAAAATCGCGGCGACAAGGGCGGCGTTATTCAGCATCCAGCGTGACCGGCTGACGGATTTCACTGCGCGGGGGCGAAAAATCGGCGCCAAAGTAAGGGCCGACATAGGCATAGGCCACCAATCCCACCGCAGCGAGGAGGATGAGAATGAAAAGCCATTTCACGATATGCCGCATGTCTTGCCGATCCTGCCCAGCTGAGCTGCTTTTTTTCAGAACTTATAACTGGCCTTTTGCGCAAGATCACGTCATTCACGCGAAAACATGAAAAAATTGGCAGACCATGGCCGATACCGAAATCGCCGGGAAGGCGGTCCTGAAGAAAACGGTCGTGCTGGTAGGCATGATGGGGGCGGGCAAGACGGCAGTCGGGCGCGCCCTTGCCGGCATGGTTCATGCGCCTTTCCTCGATTCGGATCAGGAGATCGAGCGCGCCGCCAACATGACGGTATCCGAGATCTTCGAGCGCTACGGCGAGCCGTTCTTCCGCCAGAAGGAAAGCCAGGTCATCGACCGGCTGCTGGATGCCCAGCGCGGCATCCTGTCGACCGGCGGCGGCGCATTCATGTTCGAGGGCAACCGCGACATGATGAGCCGCAAGGGCGTGTCGGTCTGGCTGAAGGCCGATCTGGAATTGCTGTGGTCGCGTGTTCGGCACAAGTCTACCCGCCCGCTGCTGCGCGGACCCGATCCCTATGGCACGCTGCGCGCGATCTATGAAAAACGCGTGCCGGTCTATGCGCTGGCGGATCTGACGGTTGAGGCGCATCCAAGCTATTCGGTCGAGGACATGGCCACCAAGGTTTTGACGGCGCTGAAATCCCGCCCCGACGTTCTGGAGATGACCGAATGACCCAAACCGTGCACGTTCCGCTGGGCGACCGGGCCTATGACGTGGTGATCGGCCAGGGCCTGCTGGCAGGGGCGGCAGAGCTGATCGCGCCGCTGTTGCACCGCCCGCGCGTGGCCATCGTCACCGACGAGACGGTCGCCGCCGCGCATCTGCCGGCATTGCAGGCCGCGCTGGCCGAGGGCGGAATCGCCAGCACCGCATTGCGCCTGCCGCCGGGTGAGGCAACCAAGGCATGGCCTCAGTTCTCGCGTACGGTGGAATGGCTGCTGGAGCATAAGGTCGAGCGGCGCGACATCGTCATAGCCCTTGGTGGCGGGGTGATCGGCGATCTGGTCGGCTTCGCCGCCGCTGTGCTGCGCCGGGGCGTACGCTTCGTGCAGATTCCCACGTCGCTGCTGGCGCAGGTCGACAGCTCGGTCGGCGGCAAGACCGGGATCAACGCGCCGCAGGGCAAGAACCTGATCGGCTCCTTCCACCAGCCCAGCCTGGTGCTGGCCGATATCGACGTGCTGGACACGCTGACCCCGCGCGACTTCCTGGCCGGTTACGGCGAGGTGGTGAAATACGGTCTGCTGGGGGATGCCGAATTCTTCGCGTGGCTTGAAAACAACGGCCCGCAACTCGCTGCCGGAAAAGCGGATTTGCGTGCCTATGCCGTGCGCCGTTCGGTTGAGATGAAGGCCGAGATCGTGGTCCGCGACGAGACCGAGCAGGGCGACCGCGCGCTGCTGAACCTGGGCCACACCTTCTGCCATGCGCTGGAGGCGGCGACGGGCTACTCGGACCGTCTGCTGCATGGCGAGGGCGTCGCCATCGGTTGCGCGCTGGCGTTCGAGCTGTCCTCCCGCCTGGGACTGTGCAGCCAGGAAGAACCCAGCCGGGTGCGCGCGCATCTCAAGGCGATGGGAATGAAGACCGACCTGGCCGACATTCCCGGCAATCTTCCGGATGCGGCAGGGCTGCTCGACCTGATGGGGCAGGACAAGAAGGTGATCGACGGCACGCTGCGCTTTATCCTGGCGCACGGCATTGGCGCGGCTTTCGTGACCTCGGACGTGCCGCGCGACAAGGTGCTCGCAGTCCTGGCCGAAGGGCTGGCCGCGCGCTGACGCGTCTCACTGGAACAGCAGCAGGAAGCCGCCCGCCATCGCGTCGGCGTCGGTCTTTCCGTGGAAGGCTCCCACCGCCTTGTCCGAGCCGATCTCGCCGGTTAGCGGTCCTGTGATCGTGTCGGTTCCGCTGACGTAGGCCACCGTTCCGGACATCGCACCGCTGTTGGCGATCGAGCCCTCCATCGACAGTAAAGGTGAGGGGCCGCTCATCGCGCGGCTTTGTGCGGCGAACTGGTCGACATCGAAGTCTGCGATCAGCATCATCGTGCCTTGCGCATCGTGGACCGTGGCTGATGGATCCGCGCTGGTATCGCGGTCGATGTGAAGGAGCTGGAAATCGCCGTCATAGATGACCTGTCCAGCCGACGGCGGTGCCGCCACGGTCGACGCGCCAACCACGCCAGAAACCGCAGTCAGCGCCCCGGCGGCGGTGTCCAGCCCGACCATGATGGAATAACCCGCGCCACCGGAATCGACATCGTGGACGGTTTGGGACTGATCCAGCGTCAGGTTGATTGCCCCGGTTCCCGTGGGAGAGACAAATCGACTGGCGGTGGTCGAGCTTTTGGCGTTGCCTGCGCCGCTGTCCGGCGAACCCCCGGACGATCCTCCGGAAGACCCGCCGGCGGAACCGCCAGCGCAGCCTGCCAGAGCCAACGCGATGCAGATCATGGCCAAGCCAGACAGATTTTTCATGATAGGCCCCGATATGGCGGTTGCCGCCCTGGAACGGTCGGCAGTCAGAAACTGGCGCAAGCATGTGATGCAACCGAGGCGGATTCGCGTCGGCATGTGTACAATTTTTCCGCGAAATCTTGGCGATCCGGCACCGTCAAGGGTGCCGGTAGGCCCGGAGGGACTTGAACCCCCAACCAAAGCGTTATGAGCGCTCTGCTCT
>JAGRMT010000057.1 GCA_020441125.1 Roseivivax sp. | reverse complement strand
GAAGAGCCCCCCCGGCCCACCGCGCCGTAGGCGCGGCCCCTTCCCTACACCGCGGCCGAGCTGCGGCTGCGCCGCATCTTCGGCCTGGCGTGACAGGATCAGGCCGCCACGGCTGGTTCCGCGTTTTCGGGCACTCATCCCCAGGCACGTGTACCCGCCTACCGCACCCCGCCCCGTGATTGCCCCTCAGAGCGCCTGAGAGTGGGCCTACAGGCCCGATGGGGGGCGCTCCGCTACCCCTGCCGCCAAAATCGCCAGAACGGCGTCAGCGGGCCCCTCCACAGCCTCACGGATGATTTGACCTTGATTGGCGTCAACTACACCTGTATACAAGTTCTAACGGCCAGACAAGCCATCCAGCACGACATGAAAGACAACAACAAATGACCAAGCCCCCAAACCACCGCATGATCCGCGTCAACACGATGCGGTACGCAGAACTCGAAAAAATCAAGATCGAGCTAAACCTTAACAGCTACTCCGCGGTGATGGGCGAACTGCTGAAGACGTTTCGGAAGCTGAACCCGACCCCAGACACCGCGCCGGGGATTAAGCTGCGCAACACGCCTGAAGGCATTTGCTGCATGATCGACGGCTACACCGCGCGCGGCGTGTCGCACGAGGAATCCGTGAAGCTGGGCGAGGCCATTCACACTTACCTGAACAGCGAGACCGGCAAACGGATCACGACCGAAGATTACAACTACGGCGTGAAAGGCATGGGCGGTGCAGTGAGCATTCGGATTGGTGAAGATGCTGACCCGATCGCGCTGGACCCCGACCGCGCAGCCGCACTTGCGGACGGTCTGATCCGCATGGCGACGAACTAAGAGAAGGATGGGCCGCAGGTGCGCCAACACCTGCGGCCCTGATTGGATACCGACCTACCAGAACGGATCACTACGTGACATATTATAGCACCTTCTCCGATCCTGAACGTGAAAAATATTGGGAGCGCCTGCGCAAAAAACAGGAGGCCCTGATTGCCGAACGCGATGCTGACCGGGACATGGACCTTGCCCGCCAGCGGTTCGAAGCCAACCAGAATGCCGAACCTGCCTCGACGCCTCGCAGCATCGACTACTGGGACGGCTCGGCCGATCGCATTATCGCGCTCTGCAAGGATACCAAGCCCACCCCGCCTGCCCCGGCTGCTCCGCCTGCTCCGCCTGCTCCCGCTGCTGCCGGTCCCGGCGGTGACCCATGCGGCGTCCCACTTCCGCTCACGCCCGAAGAAAAGGCGTTGCACAATCAGCTTTTCGGGGGCTGCACCGATGAGGAACCGGCCATCAAGCCGCGCCCGACGCCCTATGACTTGATAGTCATGGAAGAGGGCGAGATTTACGCCAAGCTCGATGATCCCAACCTGCCCCCGCACGCGCGCCTGATCGCAGAGCGCCGCCTGGACAAACTGCGCGCTGACACCCCTAAAGCCATTGCCGAGGATGACGAATGGCGCCGCCGGAACGAAATCGATGCATGGCGCAAGACGCCGGTCGGCAAAGAAAAGCGTAACGCCGCCCGGCGCAAAAAGCGCACCGAAAGCAACGCTGAGATCGCAGCCTTGTCCGACGAAGAGCGTAAAGAGCGCAAGCGCGCCCAAAAGTGCGAGCACATGCGCCGGAAACGCGCCGAGGCCGCAGAACTCAAGTCGAAGTCCGGTTGACGATCGCCGAGTTTGTTATACTATAACACCATTCTGCACAGCGAGCAGATCGGGCGCGCGTGTTCAAGATCAGGTTTCTCGGTATCGCGCGCCCAACTAAATCAGCACTGATTTACAAATGTTTTCTGACACTTAAGAAGATTACCGCTTGCCTGATGGATTCCACCCGTGCGAGTCTGCCGCCACGCGACACACAGGAGGAACCCATGACCACATATATCCCCGACACCACCTATCGCCAGCTTGTCGATCGACTGACCAACCTGCCCCGTGGCACCGACCCCGACGCGGTCAAGATCGCCCTGGGCGAGGCTGGCGGCATCTGGTCTGCGTCGGTCGCACAAGACCCCGAGGCCGAACTGAGCGAGGCGGACAAACTGGCAGACGTAATCTACGGTTTCATCGCGGACACGACCGGCGACCCACGCTTGAAGCTGACGAAGGCTCTTCTGGACCGGATGCAGGCGGCGCTGGACGCGGTGCCGGATGAGCTTCGGCTAAGGGCTGCGGCACGGATGCAGCGCGAGGCGTCGGCACTGCGTAGCGCTTAAGCGCACGTGACATAGGCGCGCCCTTTTTTAAAAGGGTGCGGCGACCTCCTTCCTGAAACATCAGCTCATCGCTTCTCATCTCAGTTCGTCTCGACTCTTCTGCCCTAGCCTCCCCTCTTTTTGGCTCCCCCTCAAGTCAAGCTCGCCTCGACAGTAGGCCCAACATAGTTCGGATGCTGGGCCTTTCCCAACTCCACCAAAACACCTTACATTATCTCTACCGCTCGCAGTTTTGGCCGTGGGCGTTGAGCTCCGAACGGAAATGGCATCATGATCAACTTAGGAATCTCGGATATTCTCGATAAAACAGAAAATCACTTTGACCGAAGGACCGCAAAATTCTTCCTTTTCTTGGTGATATTCACTGCTACGACGGCCTGCCTTTCAATAACATGGAGTTATGTCCAACCGTTCGTTACCTGGGCCCTTGCTTATGATGACCCTAAACCGGAGGACTTTTTGCGACTTACATCAATTATGTTCAATCTGTTTTCTTTGATATTTGCCAGTTACATGACCGCATCACTAATTGACTACAGAAGAATGGAACGTGAACAAGCGCAGCTTTTCAAAGAGCTAGGCCAAGTTCAAGACGTTCTCACGGAAGGTATTCGGGAATACCAAAACTGCGTTCTGCAGGGCGAGTTCGAAGATTCAAAAAAGGCTCTAGACAACATTCGGAACAACCCGAACATTATTGCATTCATAAAACAGCATGAAAGCAACGAGACAGAAGCTTAGCGCCTCTCTCAATGCCTTATCGCGTGCAGTCCTGCGACCCTACTAGCAACATAATACCTACCGGCTTAGGATGGTAGTGGATCTATGATTCTGACGGGGCTGATATGAAAAAACTATCGTTTCTCTTGTTGCTTGCACCGGCAGTTGCTGATGCAAAGGTATTCGAGTTTAACTATGTGAGCGATTTTCTTGCACCAATTGCGCTTCCCTTCCCAGAGCTGAACCCGCCGCAGAACGCTACGGCAACCATCCGCCTTGACCTGCCGTCGCTTCGGAACCTGGACTACTTGGCAACTTATGAAGGCGACTACCGACAGAATGAAAACTTTCAGGAAAGCTCACCTGCGTTTATCTACGCCGAGATGAACGGCATTTCTTGGATGGACCCGTCCAGCTTTGGCAGCTTGATCGAGTTAAGCACAGACAACCGAGGCATGCTGCAGTCAATAAGATATTTCGCCGATTACAATGGGCCTCGCCTTCAAATAGTCGATGATACCACGATGATCGGACCAGTCGGCGACGGCTTTGAGTATACGGCCCTTGGCTCCTGGACGATTAACGATGACTTTGTATCACCGCCGGTTAATGAAGTGCCACTGCCATTGGGCGTCTTGCTTTTGGGATCGGCACTGATTGGGCTTGGCGGCGCTGCGGCCTACCAGCGGCGCAGGCACACCGCCTGAGAACTGAAACCGAATGACAGCGAAGCCCGGCACCCGAAAGTGCCGGGCTTTTGCTTGCCGTGTTGCTACGTTGCTACAAAATTGCACTCAAAACCTGCTACAAAAATTTTGCAGCACCTCCCGCAAGCAACTGATATTAAACATTTTTCTCAAGAGATTTCGATTCCCTGTCTCTCCGCCACAATCCCCTGCTATTGTTGGCAAAACATGCGCCGTTTGGCGCATCACATGTGCAGGGTCCGCACGACCCATTTCACTTGATCGTGACCCGCGGCGACGATTGTCTGCGGCGCTTCGCGTGGCGGATCGCCGACCGCGGCCGCCAAACCCGCCTTGGCTTCCCACGCAACATTTTCGTACCCTTGTCGTGAAGCGCCGCCGGGAACAGGAGAGTTCTACGTGATCAGGATATTGCACACCGCCGACGTGCATCTCGACTCTCCGTTGAAGTCCCTGGCCATGCGCGACGCCGAGCTGCGAGATCAGGTCCGGACGGCGAGCCGGGCGGCCTTTGTCAGGCTTGTCGATTATGCGATCGCAGAGGGTGTGGCCGCCCTGCTGATCGCGGGTGACTTGTTCGACGGCAACGAACGCAGCGCGCGGACCGCGGCCTTTTTGACGTTGCAACTGGAACGCCTGCGCGAACGGGACATCCGCGTGTTCTACATCAAGGGCAATCACGACGCCGAAAACCCGCTGACCGGCGAACTGGACCTGCCAGGCAACGTGCACGTCTTTGACGGCCGCGGCGGCAAGGTGCAATTGGCCGAAAACGTCTGGATACATGGCGTCAGCTTTGCCAGCCGTCACGCCCCGGACAGTTTGCTTGCAAAGTTTCATGCCCCGGTCGGCGGCGCGATCAACATCGCGATGCTGCATACCTCTCTCGCAGGGGCCGAAGGCCATGATCTCTACGCCCCCTGTGCGGTCAGCGATCTGGCGGTCGCGGGGTTTGACTATTGGGCGTTGGGGCACGTTCACCGCCGGCAGGTTCACTCCCAGTCGCCCTGGATTGTCATGCCGGGCATGCCGCAAGGACGCGACATTGGTGAGGCCGGGCCGAAATCTGCCACGTTGCTGACGATCGGCGACACCGTCGATATCGCCGAAGTGCCGACCTCGGTGGTGGAGTTCCTTGACGTGAGGATCGACGTCACCGATGCGAAGAGCGACGACGCCCTGCGCGACCTGATGCGCCGCAGGTTGCGCGCCCTGGCACGCGACCTGGTGTCTGACAGCGCGGTGGTACGGCTTCACGTCTCTGGGCGCACGGCGCGCCGCTGGCAGATTCTGCGCGATCAGGATGTCTGGGCCGAAACCGCTTCGGAATACGCGCGCGAGACCGGCCGGCTGTGGCTGGACAAGATCGTGTTCGCTTTGTCAGACGGAGCGGAGCCCGGCCAAACTGCGACCGATGAACTGGCCGCGATCATGGCGACCATTCGCGGGGAAATCGGCTTTTCCGAAAGCTGCCGGACCGAACTCGAAGAGTTGCTGAAAGAACTGCCGCCGCAGCGGCGCGCCGAGCTTCTGCCGGACGCTTCCGCGTCGGCCGAACTGGCGCAGCGGCTGGCGGCGAACGGCGCCGACCGGATTCTGGCGCAGATGAAGGGGGCGGCTTCCTGATGCGGATCGAGAAACTGTCGCTCGACTTCTTCGGCCATTTCACCGGCAAGGTGATTGACTTCGGCAAGGCCGGGGGTGCTTCGGATTTTCACCTGATCCACGGCCCGAACGAGGCTGGCAAGACCACGACGATGGAGGGCTACCTGCGCCTGCTTTACGGCTTCGCGCATAAAGAGCCCTACGGTTTTCAGCACCAGCGCCAGAACCTGCGCGTGTCCGGCCTGCTCGACTTCGACGGGACAACGCGCCTTTTCACGCGTCTGCCATCCCGCAGCGGCAATCTTCGCGGCGAGGCTGATGCGGTATTGCCCGAAACAGCCCTGGCTTCGCATCTCGCCGGGCTGTCGCTGGAGGACTATCGCAGCCTGCTGTGCCTTGACGATGACACCATCGAAAAGGGCGGCGAGGATATCGCGAATGCGCGTGGCGACATTGGTCGGTTGCTGTTTTCCGCGGCGGCCGGGGTCGCGGACCTGAACGCGGTGCTCGAACAGGCCCGGGCCGAAGCCGGCGGCATCTACAAGAAACGCGCCAGCACCACGCGCGTTGCCGCGCTGAAACGCGAACTGGCTGAGATCGAGAACAGTATCCGGGAACTGGACATCAGCGCGCATGCCTGGCGGAAGCTGAAAGAGGCACTGCATGCCGCATCTTCCGAAGAGGCACAGGCGCGAGAGCAGCGCGACGCACTGCGCGTTGACCAGGCCCGGGTCGCGGCAATGCGCCGGGCCCTGCCCAATTTGGGCGAACTCGACCGCCTTCAGGACGCAATCGCCGCCTATGCCGATTTCCCGGTCGCACTCGACATCGACCCCGAGGACCTGGTCCGCCTGATGAATGAACGGGGCCAGGCCAATGCAGAATTGCAGCGCCTGAAGGAGAGCCTTGATCAGACCGCGGCCGAGCGCGACGCCTGCATTCCGGATGCCGATGGGCTTGCCTTGGCCGAGCGGCTTGACGCATTGGACGAGCTTCGCAGCCGAACGACGACGGCGAAGTTGGACATCCCCAAGCGCGCCCGCATCCATGACGAGGCACTGGCGGACATGACGCATATCGCATGGGAGCTTGGCGCGTCGCAGGGCTGTGAGGCAACCCGGCTGGTGATATCCCCGACGGACATCGCCATGCTTGAACAACTGCGCGACAAGGCGCGCGAGTCCGACACCGCCAGGCAGACCGGTGCGCGCGAGATCGAAACCCTGGAAAAGCGCGTAGCCCAGGCAAATGAAACGCAGCAGTCCCTGTCGCGTGATCAGCCGACGGAACCGGGGCTGAACGATCTGCTTGCGCGCTACGACCCGGATACCCTTGCGCCGGCCTTCGCTGCCGCGACCCAGGCCATCGCATCCGTCAACGAGGGCTATCAGTCGGCGCTCGATACGCTCGCCATCGGAACAACCTCATTCGCCGAGCTGCCCGAATGCCCGGTCGATCCCGCGATGGCAGATGATCTTGCTTCGCGGCATGCCGACCTGAGTGAGAAGACGCAGCGCGCAGAAGAAAGGCTGGTTCAGCTTGAAGAGGATCGCGCCGCGATGGCGGCCAAGATCGCGCGCCTCGCCAAGGCTGCCGGCGTCGCCAGCGACGAAGAGGCACAGGGCGCACGGGCCCGCCGCGACGCGCTCTGGCAGGCCCATCGCGATGCCTTGACCGAGCAAACCGCAGACAATTTCGCGCCTTCGATGAAGCATCTGGATGATATCGAAGCCGCCCGCCTCGCCCATGCGTCTGAACTCGGTGAACTGCGCAAGCTGGAGCAGGATCTGGCGGAAACCGAAGCGCGCGCGGCTAACACCATGGCCCAGCGCGATCTGTTCAGATCGATGACGGCCGAGATAGAAACTCAGGTCACCGGACTGGCCGCGGGGATTGGCTTGCCCAGCTTGTCGCCAAACCGTTTCGCGGCTTGGGTCGCAGACCACGGCAAGGCGAAAACCGCGCAACGGCAAAGGGACAGGACCGCCGCGGCGCATGAAAACACGCTAAAGCTGGCAGAGCGGCTGCGGCGGGATCTGGCCCCGATCGTTGCGCTTGAGTCTGCAAGCTTTGACGCGGCCCTGACGGCTGGACGGCGACTTGCCGAAGCCGAGCGCGCCCAACGCGACAAGCTGCGGGCTGCCAAAGACAAGACCGACGCCCTGATTGACGAGCTCGACCGCCGGCGCCGCGTGCAGGAGGTGCTGACTGATACGGCGGATGGGCACGCGGAGGCCTGGACAGGCAAAGTGCGCGAGCTGTTCGGCGACACCCTCTCGCCCGAGAGGCTGGCCTCGGCCCTGGGCCAATTGCGGGACCTGCGCGAACAGGACGCAAAGCGGTTGCAGGCGGAGCGTCAAATCTCGACCATGCAGGACGACCAGCGCCGGTTCACAGAAGGCGTGGCGGCGTTAGGCCTCGGCTTCGACATTCCGCAGGGCGATCCGCTGGAAGCGTTTCGCCTTCTGCGGGGCGTTGCGGACCGGGCGCAAGCCGACAAGTCACGGCACCGCGATCTGTGCGCAAAGCTGGAACAAGACACCAGGCGTTGCGCCGAACTGAACGCAAAGCTGGAAGACATCGACAGGATCGTGTCAGAACTGGGCGCTGTCTTTCCTGAAAGCGTGGATACCGGCACACTCGACGCGCTGCGCAATGCCGTGGCCACGGCGCGCGATGTAATCTCCAGCCGTATTAAAATCGCAGACCTCGAAGCGCGGATCCTTGACGATCTGTCCGTGCGCCGGATCGAAGAGGCGCGTGCCCTGATCGGCGAAGAACCGGCCTCTGGCCTGGAAGCACGCCAGAAATCGCTCGAAACCGATATCGCCCTTGCTGAAAAACGGCTGTCGGATGCGACCGTTGCCCGCGCAAATGCAGAGCGTGACCTTGCGGCGCTTTCGGGAGGCGCAGAAATCGCGGAACTGGTCGAACAGCGCGCCACGCTGCAAATGCAGATCGAAGAGGCCGTTCTTGAATACCTGGAATGGGACTTCGGCCTGAGAAGCGCCGAGGAAGCCATCCGCCGCTATCGGGACACGCACCGGAGCGAGATGATGGCGGCGACCGAGCGCGCCTTTGTCGACCTGACCAACGGAGCGTACCGGAAACTCCAGGCGCTACCGGACGGCGCATCGGAAATCCTTTTGGCGATCGACGCCGACGGCAGACCGAAGCAAATCGGCGAAATGTCCAAGGGGACGAGGTTCCAGCTCTACCTGGCGCTGCGGGCTGCGGCTTACGAACAGATGGTCGCGCAGGGTGTTCAGTTGCCTTTCTTCTGCGATGACGTTTTCGAGACCTTCGACGAAGAGCGAACGCGCGCGGCATGCCGCCTGATGGAACGGATCAGCAAGAGCGGTCAGGCGATCTATTTGACCCATCACCGACACGTCGTCGACATCGCCAAGGCGGTTTGCGTCGAACAGCCGAACATCCACGAAATCTGACCAAGGGCATCTTGGCCGGAAAGGGTAATCGGCCGTCCATCCCCTCTTCGGTCCACCGGCCGCCGCGCTTGAGTGGCGGCGCGGCGGCCGGTATCACAAAAACAAAACGCGATCGCGCAGCGGTCACGAGTCGGCGCAGCCAACGCGCCCGGTACGGGAGGACAGAATGACCAGAACGGTGGCTCGGAAAGTATCGCTGGGCGTGGTAATCGGCAGCCGGGCGTTTTTCAGTCCCGCCCCCTGCCGACAAGCGCGGGATGAGGTGCTGGCACAGCTGGCGCGTCTGGGGATAGACGCCGTCACCCTGCCCTTTGAGGCGACGGACAACGGCGCGGTGCAGTCGATGGCGGATGCCAAGCTTTATGCCGCGCATTTCAAGGCGCATCGCGACACCATCGACGGGCTTGTTATCTGCCTGCCCAACTTCGGTGACGAGATCGCCGTGGCCGAGCTGGTCAACCGCGCCGGGCTGAACGTGCCGATCCTGCTGCAGGCGTCGAATGACGAGATCGGCAAGGTCGACGTGCATTCCCGCCGCGATGCCTTCTGCGGCAAGCTGTCGGTGGCCAACAACTTCTGGCAATACGGCGTGCCATTTACCGAGACCGCGCAGCATACGATGGACATCGCGTCCGAGGCCTTCGCCGCCGACCTTGACCGCTTCGCCCGGGTCTGCCGCACGGTGCGCGGGCTTCGCTCGGCGCGTATCGGCGCAATCGGCGCGCGCACGGCGCCGTTCCAGACCATGCGCTTTTCGGAAAAGCTGCTTCAGGCCTCGGGCATGACGGTGATCACCGCCGATCTGTCCGAGATGGTCTCGGCCGCCGGGGCGATCAGCGACGACGATGCAGAGCTGACCGCCAAGCTGGAAACGATCCGCGCCTACGGCCGGATCCCGGGGCATATCACCGCCGCGCAGTTGGGCAAGCAGGCCAAGTGGACGCTGGCCGTGAACCGCTGGATCGAGGAGAACGAGTGCGACGCCTCGGCGATCCAGTGCTGGCGCTCCTTGCAGGACAACTGGGGCTGCGCCACCTGCCTGACGATGTCGATGATGGGTGAGGAACTGATGCCCTCGGCCTGCGAGGTCGATGTGATGGGCGCGATTTCCATGTACGCGTTGACGCTGGCCTCGGGCGCACCGGCGGCGATCCTGGACTGGAACAACAACTACGGCGACGCGGTGGATACCTGCGTGTGCACCCACTGCGGCAACTATCCCAAATCCTTCTTCGGCACGACGCCCGAAATCTCGGAACTGGATGTGCTCGGCGAAACGATCGGGCGCGAGAAATGCTTCGGCGCGGTCAAGGGCAAGGTGCAACCCGGAGAGATGACCTATTTCCGGCTGTCCTCGGACGACCGGAACGGCACGCTCAAGGCCTACCTGGGCGAAGGCGCCTTTACCGACGATCCCTTCGGTATGGACGGCGGTATCGCCGTGACGAAGGTGAAGGACCTGCGGACGCTGATGCGCTTTGTCACCCAGAACGGGTTCGAGCATCACGTCGCCATGGTGCGCGGTCACCACGCGGACGTGGTGAACGAAGCGGTGTTCCGATATCTTGGCTGGCCGCTTTATCACCACGGCGGAACGCCCGAACCGCAGCTGAGCTTTCCCAACCGGTTCTGACCGGCCGCAGGAGGCCGCGCCGGATCGGGTCCGGCGCGGTTTTTGGCGTCAGACGTGGCCCAGGATCGGGCGCGTGCCCTCGATCGACAGACCGTACGCCTCGAGCCCGACAACCTTGGGCGCTTCGCTGTCGGTCAGCAGAACCATGCGGTGAATGCCCAGCCCGGCCAGGATCTGGGCGCCGATGCCGTATTGGCGCAGCACTTGCGGCGCCACTTCGCCGTCAATCGCCAGCTTCATGCCCGGGTCGCGCAGCAGCACCAGCGCGCCGCGCCCCTCGTCGGCGATGATCTCCATCGCGCGGCGCAGCTCGCCCGCGGGGGCCGGGCCGAGGCCCAGCGCGTCTTCCAGCGGGTTCAGGCTGTGCATCCGCACCAGAACCGGCGCGTCGCTGGCGACGTCGCCCTTGGTCAATACCACGTGTTCGGCGCCTACGGTGGCATCGGTGAACACATGCAGGCACCACTCGCCGCCATAGGCCGAGGTCATCGTCTTCTTGGCGCTCAGCCGCACCAGGTTGTCGTGCCGGCGGCGATAGGCGATCAGGTCGGAGATCGTTCCCACCTTCAGCCCGTGCGCCTGGGCAAAGGCGATCAACTCGGGAAGGCGCGCCATGGTGCCGTCGTCGTTCATGACCTCGCAGATCACCGCCGAGGGATTCAGCCCCGCCAGCCGCGAGATGTCGACCGCCGCTTCGGTATGGCCGGCGCGCACCAGCACGCCGCCGTCGCGGGCGCGCAGCGGGAACACGTGCCCCGGCGAGACGATGTCCGCCGCGCCCTTGGACGAGTCGATCGCAACCGCGACGGTGCGCGCCCGGTCGCGTGCCGAAATGCCGGTTTCGATCCCTTCGCGCGCCTCGATCGAGACGGTGAAGGCAGTTTCGTGCCGCGACGCGTTATGCGAGGTCATCAGCGGCAGGCCCAGGCGGTCGACCCGCTCCGAGCTAAGGCACAGGCAGATCAGCCCGCGCCCCTTCATCGCCATGAAATTCACCGCCTCGGGCGTGGCCATCTGGGCGGGGATGATCAGATCACCTTCGTTCTCGCGGTCCTCGTGATCGACGAGGATGTACATGCGCCCGTTGCGCGCTTCCTCGATGATCTCCTCGACCGGCGAGATGGCCGCGCGCAGGTCGGTCTCGACCGGGCCCGGCGTGTGATAATGGGTTTCGTTCGGCATGGTTCCGGGTCCTTCTCCGCATCAGTCGATCCCAGAACGACAGAAGCGCACGGATCGCGCGATCCGTCCGTCCCGTTCTCTTCCATCCGGACTGTAACCGTCGGCCCCGGAATTTCACCGGATCTGCTGACCCTGCCCCCCTTGCGGGGCGCAGGCGCTCGCGGGCTGTAACCGCCGGTGGGGAATTGCACCCCGCCCTGAGAATGCAAGAGGGCTACCCGCGTGCCCGGTGGCTGTCAAGCGCGGCAGGGGCGCGGGTGGCGCCCGATCACGGCCATTCGAACAGGTTTCCGTCGTGTTCCGTTCCGGCGCTGCGGCCGCTCTGGACATGGGCGCGGTACGCAGCGGGCGGGCGGCCCATGCGGCGGCGGAAGAAGGTGGTGAACTGCGCCGCCGACTGAAACCCCAGCAGTCCTGCGATCTGCTCGACCGAATTCGACGACTGCTCCAGCTGCAAGCGCGCCTCCAGGATCACCCGGCGGTCGATCAGGTCTTTGGCGCCGATTCCGCGCACCCGCTGGCAGACGTCTCCCAGCCGGTCGCGCGAGGTGCCCAGGGCGGCGGCATAGTCCTGCACCGTCCAGCGGTCGCGGAAGTTGCGTTCGATCATCGCACCAAAGCGGGCAAAGATCCGGCTGGATGGCGCGGCGCGCGCGGCGCCTGCGGGCTGGCCGGGACGGGCGCGGAACGCCTCGATCAGGATCACCCGCAGATGCGCCTCGACCACTGCATGGGCGGCCGGTCCGCGGCTGACGATTTCGCGCCCGATGCCGGCAAAGGCGGCGCGCAGCGTGGTGGCGCTGTCACCGCCGCGCGCCAGCGGCGCGGTGACAGCGGTGTCGGCCATTTCGCGCAATTCGCGCGATTCCGGCATGTGCCCGACCGCGGCGGCCAGCGCGGTGGGCCCCATCAGAGTGTAGGCGCCCAACGTGCCTGCCTCGAACCGGGCGCGCGAGCCGCGCCGCCACGGCCGCCAGACCAGCGCCGGGCCGGTAACCGGCGCGGGTTCGTCGCCGAAGGCGGCCTGCCCGCTGTCGATCAGCGCGGCCAGCCAGGACGGACCCGGCGGCGTCTCGGCCATGCCTACCAGGCGCGGGCGCAGATCGCCTCCCAAGGTCGAGCAGCGCACGGTTCCAGCGGCGGTCAGGTTCCATTCGGGCATGGATATTCCCGCAAAATGAAAGGTCTTTCCCGCAAACTGGCATGTTTTCCAGCGAAGGAACAGCGATCATTGGCGCAGACGTGGTTATCCGCCGCTGTCGCACAGTTGCCTGGGAGGAGCACCTGTACGAGACGCAGCATATCATCAACGGCCGTGCCGTGCCGTCGGAACCGCAGGCGTATTTCGAACGCCGCGCACCGGTTACCGACAGCGTTGTCACTCGCGCCGCCGCCGCCCGGGCCGGGGATGCCCGTGGTGCGGCAACGGCGGCAGCGGCGGCCTTTGTCGGCTGGGCCGAACGGCCCGCGGCCGAGCGCGTCGCGCTTCTGGCGCGGGCGGCGGATATCATGCAGGCCCGGTGCGAAGAGATCGTCGCCATCGCCGCCGACGAGATCGGCTCGGCCCCTAACTGGGTGCGGTTCAACGTCGGGCTGGCCGCAGGCATGCTGCGCCAGACGGCAGACCTGGCCGCGGCGCTGGGTCACGAGGAGCGCCTGGGCGAAACCGCGATCCTGCGCCGCCGCCCCGCCGGCGTGGTGCTGGGCATCGCGCCCTGGAATGCCGCCGTGACCCTGGCCACGCGGGCGGTGGCCGCACCGCTGGCGTGCGGCAATACGGTGGTGCTGAAAGGGTCCGAGCTGTGCCCCAAGACGCATGAATGGGTCGCAGCGGCGATCAACAGCGCCGGGCTGCCCGCAGGCGTGCTAAACTACATCACCAATGCCCCGGACCATGCCGAGGAAGTGGTCGAGGCGTTGGTCGCCCACCCGGCGGTGCGCAGGGTCAACTTTACCGGCTCGACCCGCGTCGGGCGCGAGATCGCGGTGCGTGCGGCGCGGCACCTCAAGCCATGCCTGCTGGAGCTGTCGGGCAAGGGCACGCTGATCGTGCTGAGCGATGCCGATCTCGACCGCGCGGCCGAGGCGGCGGCGCATGGCAGTTTCTTCAACCAAGGCCAGATCTGCATGTCGACCGAGCGCGTGATCGTCGAGGACGCGGTGGCCGATGGCTTTGTCACCCGGCTGAAAGCGCGAACAGAGGCACTGGGTGGAGCGGCCAGCCTGGGTGCATTGATCAGTCCGGCGGCGGCGGTGCGGCTGCGCGCGATGATCGAGGACGCGCTGGCCAAGGGCGCAGAACTGGTTACCGGCGGCGCGCTGTCGGGCGGCGGGTTGCAACCGACGGTGCTGGACCGGATCGCGCCGGGAATGCGGCTGTATTCCGAAGAAGCTTTCGGCCCGGTCTGCGGCGTGATCCGCGTCGGCGACCGCGAAGAGGCGCTGGCGATTGCCAACGACACAGACTTCGGCCTTGTCGCCTCGGTCTTCAGCCGCGACGAGGCGGCCGCCGAGGCGATGTTGCGCCAGATCGAAACCGGCATCGGCCACGTCAACGGCTCGACCGTGTTCGACGATCCGACGATGCCCTTCGGCGGGGTCAAGGCCTCGGGCTATGGCCGGTTCGGCGGCACCGAGGCGCTGCACGAATTCACCGAATGCCAGCTGATTGCGATCCACCCGGCCGCCACGGCGTCCGGCACGCAATGAAACGACGAAAACAAAAAGGGAGGAACAAGACATGGAACGCAGAACGATCCTGAAGACGACAGCGGCCCTGGCGATGGCCATGGGGCTGATGGCGGCGCCCGCGCTGGCGCAGGAGACGCTGAAGATCGGCGCGGTGGGGCCCAAGACCGGCCCGCTGGCCGGCGGCGCAGCGGTAACGCACTGGCCCAACATCGCGCTGTGGTCGAAAGAGGTGAACGAGCGCGGCGGCATCGACGTGGGCGGCACCAAGTACATGGTCGAGGTCATCGAATATGACGACCAGACCAACCCCGCCGAGACCATCGCCGCTGTGACCCGGCTCGCGACACAGGACGGGGCGGACTTCATCCTGGCGCCCTACTCCACCGGCCTGAACCTGGCGGCGGCGCCGATCTTCGACCGTTTCGGCTATCCGCAGATCACCTCTACCGCCTCGACCGACCGGGTGGCAGAGCTGTCGGGCCAGTTCCCCAACCTGTTCTTCCTGCTGGGCCAGAACAGCCAGATCGTCGGCAATGCCGTCGACATCCTGAGCAAGCTGCGCGACGCCGGCGAGATGGGCAACAAGATCGCCATGGTCAACGTCGCCGATGCCTTCGGCATCGAACTGGCAGCAACCGCAAAGCCGATCTTCGAAGGCGCCGGTTTCGAACTGGTCTATGAAACATCCTATCCGCTGGGCACGCCGGACCTGTCGCCTGTGATGAAAGCGGCCAAGGCTGCCGAACCTGATGCCTTCATCGCCTGGTCCTACCCGCCCGACACCTTCGGGCTGACCGAACAGGCGATCATCGAGGACCTGAACGTCAAGGTGTTCTACACCGCTGTCGCCACCGCCTTCCCGGCATTCAAGGGGCGTTTCGGCGCGGCGGCAGAGGGCATCATGGGCATCGGCGGCGTCAATGCCGAGAGCGCCAGCTTCCAGGACTATGCCGCGCGCCACACGGCCGCGACCGGGGCCGCGCCCGACTATTGGGCCTCGGGCATGATGTATGCCTCGTTGCAGATCCTCGAACAGGCGATCACCGGCGCCGGCACGATCGACCGCGCTGCGGTGGCCCAATACATCAAGGACAACAGCTTTGACACGGTCATGGGGCCCGTCGATTTCGACGAGAACAACAACAACCCGGCCTACTGGACAGTGGGCCAGTGGCAGGGAGACGCCTTCCGCGGCGTTGCCTCGACCGGGCGCGAAGGCGCGGTTGCGCCGATGCTGAAAGCCGGCTGGAAGTAACCCGGCCCCGGCGCCCCGGCCGCGTGCCGGGGCGCCCCTTGCGACAGGGAATGCGATGGACATCCTGATAACCGGCCTGTTCCTGGGCGGCGCCTACGCGCTGATCGCCATGGGGCTGAACCTGCAATACGGCATCGCCCGGATCATGAACCTCGCCAATGGCGAGATGCTGGTCTTTGGCGGCTTCGCGGCTTTCTGGATGTACACCGCGGCACAGGTCAGCCCGCTGTTGACGGTGTTCCTGGTGGCTCCCGCCGCCTTTGCGATGAACTGGGTCATCTACTCGGTCATGCTGCGCCCGCTGGTCCGCCGGGCACGTTCGCGCGGGCAGTTGGAAGTTGACGCGATCCTGGCCACTTTCGGGCTGTCTTTCGTGTCGGTCGGCATCATGCTGGCGCTCTTTGGCGGCGATTACTTCAACTATTCCTATCTGGCCCGCCCGATCACGCTGGCGGGCGACACCTATGCGCTGAACCGCGCCACCGCCTTTGTCGCGGCGGTCCTGATCTGCGCCGCGGTGTACCTGTGGCTGAACCTGTCGCGTCCCGGGCTGTCGATCCGCGCCATCGCGGTGGCGCCCGACAGCGCCAGGCTGGTCGGGATCGACGTGCCCAGACTGGCGGCGCTGGCCTTTGCCCTGGGCGGGGCGATCACCGCCACCGGCGGGGCGCTGCTGTCGATGTTCTTCACGCTCGACGCCTCGACCGGGGTGATCTTCACCCTCAAGGCGCTGGTGATCGTGATCATGGGCGGCGTCGGCGACGTGCGCGGCACCATCGTGGCGGCGCTGGCGCTGGGCATCCTGGAAACCTTCGTGGCAGCGGTGATCGACCCCGGGCTGACGCTGGCGGCGGCTTACCTTCTGTTCATCGTGATCCTGTTGTTCCGCCCGCAGGGCCTGTTCGGAAGGCGCGGCGCATGATCCGGTCCGGTGGCACGTCGCTGGCACTGACGGCGCTGGTACTGGCCCTGGCGGCACTCTTGCCGCTGGCCGGTAGCCCCTATTGGCAGAGCATCGGCATCAGCATCGCGATGTTCGCCGTGCTGACGACCAGCTGGGCGCTGTTTTCGGGTCCCACGCATTACATCTCGCTGGCCACGGCGGCGTTCTTCGGCGTCGGCAGCTATACCACCGGCATGGGGATCGAGCTGTTGCCCTACTGGTGCCTGCCGCCAATCGCCGGCGTGCTGGGCGCGGCGATGGCGGCGCTGGTCGGGCTGGCCACGCTGCGCCTTTCAGGGGTCTATTTCGTGATCTTCACCCTGGGCCTGGCCGAGCTGGTCCGGCAAATCATCATCTGGTTCCAGAATTTCTCGGGGCAGAAAGGGCTGTATGTCCTGACCAAGATCACCGAGGCGCAGATCTACTGGCAATTGCTGGGCCTTGCGGCACTGGTCTATCTGGCGGGCTGGGCAATCGGCCGTTCGCGGTTGGGCTTTGCGCTGCGCATCATCGGCGATGACGAACAGGTGGCGCGCCATTCCGGCATCAACACCGCCCGCGCCAAGGTCGCGCTGTTCATGATCTCGGGCGCGGCTGCGGCTGTGGTCGGGGCGATCCTGGCGCCGCGCTATGTCTACATCGAGCCCGCCACCGCCTTTACCCCGATGCTGTCGTTCCAGGTGGTGATCATGGCGCTGCTGGGCGGCACCGGGCGGCTGTGGGGGCCGGTGGTGGGCGTGATCCCCTTTACCTTCCTGTGGGAGGCGATTTCGTCCAGCTTTCCGAACCAGACAACGCTGCTGCTGGGTGTGTGCTTCCTGGTGATCGTCTACGTGTTGCCGCGCGGGTTTGTGGGGCTGATCGAGGCGGTACGGCGACGCGTCGCCGCGCGCGAGGGCGTGGCATGACCGGCGCCCCGCCCACCCTTTCGCTGCGCGGCGCCACCAAGCGGTTTGGTGGCCTGGTCGCGGTCAATGCGCTGGATTTCGACGTGGCCGAGCACGAGGTGATGGGCCTGATCGGGCCCAACGGCTCCGGCAAGTCGACAACACTGAACCTGATCTCGGGCGCGCTTGGCTGCACCGCCGGCACGATCGCGCTGCGCGGCGTGCCGATCCATCGGCTGGCGCCGCAGGACATCGCGCGGCGCGGCGTCGCGCGCACGTTCCAGCTGGTGCGGCTGTTGCCCTCGATGAGCGTGCTGGACAATGTTCGCGCCGGTGCCGTCTTCGGCCACCGCCGCCGCTGGGGCGACGACGCCGAGGCGCAGGCGATGCGGATGCTGGAGCTGGTCGGGCTGGGCCGGCGGGCACAGGCGCCTGTGGGACAGCTGACCTATATCGACACCAAGCGGGTGGAGCTGGCGCGCGCGCTGGCCGGCGATCCCAAGGTGCTGCTGCTGGACGAGTGGCTGGCCGGGCTGAACCCGACCGAACTGCAGGAGGGCATCGCCCTGATCCGCAGGCTGCGCGACGAGGGGCGCACCATCGTGCTGGTCGAACACGTGATGGATGCGATCCGGTCGCTGTGCGACCGCTGCGTTGTGATGTCTTCGGGCACCAAGATCGCCGAGGGCACGCCGCAGCAGGTTCTGGCTGACCCCGAGGTGATCCGTGCCTACCTGGGGGATGACGATGCTTGAAGTCGGTTCTCTCTCGGTCAGCTATGGCCAGCACCGGGCGCTGGAGAATGCCGCGCTGCGCGTCTCCCCGGGTGAGATCGTGGTGATCCTCGGCGCCAATGGTGCCGGCAAGTCGACTCTGCTCAAGGCGATGTGCGGCATTTGCGAGGGGTGGGTATCCGGCTCTGTCCAGCTGGACGGCGAAGAGATGCTGGGCCGCAAGCCCGACCGCATCGTCGAGGCGGGGCTGGCGCTGGTGCCCGAGGGGCGCGGCGTATTCGGCGACATGACGGTGCAGGAAAACCTGACGCTGGGTGCATACAGCCACCGCGCCCGCGACGACGAGGCGGGCAACCTCGACAGGGTGCTGTCGCTGTTTCCCAAGCTTGCCGAACGCCGCCGCCAAGTGGTGCGAACCATGTCCGGGGGCGAACAGCAGATGGTCGCCATCGGCCGGGCGATGATGTCCAACCCCTCGATCCTGGCGCTGGACGAGCCGTCGCTGGGCCTGTCGCCACTGCTCAGCCGCGACCTGTTCCACAGCCTGCTGGCGGTGCGTCAGGCCGGGCTGGGCGTCTTGCTGGTCGAACAGAACGCCAAGCAGAGCCTGCGCATCGCCGACCGCGGCTACCTGCTGGAGAATGGAGTGATCGTGCACGAAGACACCGCTGAGGCCCTGTCCCGCGATCCTGCGGTACAGAAGGCCTATCTGGGCGGCGGCGGGGCCGCGGCACCGCATACCGCTGGCCCTGCCCCCGCCCCATCAAAGCCCCCGGCACCGCGCCGTGCCGCGCCAGCCGGGCCCAGCCCTGCGCAGATCGCCGCCGCGGCGATGGAACGGGTGGCACGGCCATCCCGCCCGGCGTCAGAGGCGCCAACGCCACCGTCCGCGCCCGCAGCCCAGCCCGCCAC
>JAGRMT010000056.1 GCA_020441125.1 Roseivivax sp. | reverse complement strand
AAACCCGTGTCCCAGCGCCTCCGACCTCGGAGGCGAAACTCAGCCCCGGTAGCATTGCCCTGACGTTTCCCCAGACTGTCCGCTACCGGGGCTTTTTTGCACCGTACTTGCCAGGGTTCGGCGCACGGCCCCCTCTGGGCCGGTGCAACTGGCGCGCACTCCCCACAC
The DNA here is from genome assembly GCA_020441125.1 of Roseivivax sp. GTDB lineage: Bacteria > Pseudomonadota > Alphaproteobacteria > Rhodobacterales > Rhodobacteraceae > Mesobacterium_A. The sequence goes on along the minus strand of JAGRMT010000056.1, from coordinate 16,703 downwards.
GACAAAAGGCCCAATGAATGCCCGCAGCTTCCATCTCCAACATCAACGACCATCCTGAACGCACCTGCTCTCGTTGCGGTGGGCAAGACCTTGTCGATTGCGAGACGACGACAACGCTGTGGAGCGACGGCAAGCCGTATGTCATCGAACGAATCCCGGCGATGCGCTGCACAGCATGTTCAGAGGTCTTGATAGACGCCGAAACGGCCGACACGCTGAAACGGATCGGCGACCAGCTGCCCAAGGGTACGCGGACCGCGCGAAAGATCGAAGTGCCGGTGATTTCCTTCCCGGCAAGCGTGCCCTAGTCGTCCCGGGTTTCGGCAACGCCGATGACGTAGTTCTTGCCGTAGGCCTTCGCGCAGCGCGGGCAGGTGGTATAGAAAAAGTATACGTCGCCCGGCGTGGCCCCGCGTGCGCTGACCATGTCCAGCATCTCCTGGTACCAGTGGCGGGCGTCCCGGTACGGGCCTTCGAAGACCTTGGTGATGAAATCGCCCGATAGCGTGGTCATCTCCTCGGACGCGACCGGCCGTGTCACAGAAAACAGATGCTCGGCCGCCCAGGGCGAGGTGTCGCGAGTCAGCACGATGCAATCGTCTGGGTCGAACGCTTCGGACTGGGCGATGTGCCGTTGCACCCGGCCGAAAACACGCCCCATGTTCAAAGGTACATGCATCGCCGACATGGTCACCGCCCGCACCATGGGCTTGTCGCGGAAATGAAGCTCTTGCGCGTCCCAGCCTTCGGGATTGAATTTCGGGCAGCACCCCGTCGTGTTGACCGACATGTCGTACTTGGGCACTTGGTTTGTCTGCATTGGCGTCACTCCACCATCACCGTCAGGAACAGGTTAGAGCGTGCTGCGAGGCCGTCATTGATGGCACGCAAGCAGGGGCCACCAGCCGCGGCGACCTGTCGCATCTCTGCCTGTTTCCTGGGCAGCAGCCGTTGACAGCCATCAATGAGTAGATGGTCAAGGCGGCTAAAGTGGCAGATGTAGTCGGTAATCAGTTGGTATCGCCGCCGGGGTCTGTTCGCTCTCCCGGCTTGCGCGAGTGCCGCCGCCATGGCCCTTTTCCCAACGGGGGCCGTGGCGGTTGGCCCGCAGGCCGTGTTGTTGAACCCGACTCCCGCCCGGATGGCGGTCCATTTGCCGAAATGGTGTGTACCCTGTCATGACGGCGGCCGCGGTTGGCCGCCGTCATGCGCTCGTGGCGCCGCCATCCTTCCAGGCCGAACAACGCGGGCAGGGACCGCCTGTACCGCCAGGAGCGTCTCGCCCATGTCCGATATCGCACAGGAAAACCGCCAGATCGCCGCCCGGCTGACTGAATACGCCGACCTGCTGGAAGCACAGGGCGAGGACGGCTTCCGCATACGCGCCTATGCCGCCGCGGCGCATGAGTTGGAGGCGATGCCTGTCCCGGTGCGGGATCATTTCCAGACCGGCGGAACCCGCGCCCTGATCGCCTTGCCGGCGATCGGCCGAGGCATCGCCGCCGCCATTGCCGAGCTTTTGACGACAGGCCACTGGCAACAGCTGGAGCGGCTGAAAGGCAGCCTCACGCCAGAGGCGCTGTTCGGAACGGTTCCGGGTATCGGTCCGGCCTTGGCCAGACGCCTGGCCGACACGCTGGATGTCGAGACGCTTGAGGATCTTGAGACCGCGTTGCGGCTGGGTGAAACCCCCGTTCCGGGCATCGGCCCGCGGCGGCGTCAGGCTATCCTGGCCGCGCTCGAACAACGCCTTTCCCGCATCCGCCGCGATCACGGGCCAGAGCCCGCCATGGCCGAGCCGCCGGTCGCGCTGCTTCTGGACGCAGATGCGCTGTACCGCGCCAGGGCCGAGGCAGGTGGCCTTCGCAAGATCGCACCCAGGCGGTTCAATCCAAGGGGGCACGTGTGGCTGCCGATCATGCATGCGCGGCGTGGCGACTGGCATCTGACAGCGCTGTTTTCCAACACCGCGCAAGCGCATGAACTGGACCGCACGCGCGACTGGGTGGTGATCTATTACCACGAGAACGACGGCCCCGAAGGCCGCTGCACGGTGGTGACAGAGCGCTCCGGCCCGCTGGAAGGCAAGCGCGTGATCCGCGGCCGCGAAGACGAATGCCGGGCGCATTACTGCGAGGTGATCGCCGCCGGTGCCAAGGAACCGGTCTGACCCTGCTGTTATTCCTTGACGTAGGGCTTGCCATCCGCCGCCGGCGCGCGCGCCCGGCCGATCAACCCCGCCACCACGATGATGGTGGCGATATAGGGCGACATCGCAAGGAATTCGGACGGGATCGGCGTGTTCAACAGCGCCAGCTTCTGTTGCAGCGAGTCGGCGAAACCGAAGACCAGCGCCGCCATCAGCGCGCCCACCGGGTGCCAGCGGCCAAAGATCATCGCCGCCAACCCGATGAAGCCGCGCCCGCCGGTCATGTTCTCGTCGAACCGCCCGACCGAACCTAGCGTGAACCACGCCCCGCCAAATCCCGCGACCATGCCGCCCAGTGTCACGTGTATGTAGCGGGTGCGGTAGACGTCTATGCCCAGCGTATCGGCGGCGCGGGGATGCTCTCCCACCGCCCGGGCGCGTAGGCCGTGCCGGGTGTAAAACAGATAATACGTTGCCGTGGCGACCATGATCAGCGCGCCGTAGACGAAAAGATTCTGGTCAAACAGCATCGGCCCGATCACCGGGATATCGCCCAGCAGGGGGATCTTCCACGCGCGGAACACCGGCGCGTTGTTCAGCGCCCGCACCTCGGCAAAGACCTGGCTGCTGACATAGCTGGTCAGCCCCAGCACGAACATGTTGATCACCACTCCGGCGATGATCTGGTCCATCCGGTAGGTCACCACCAGCGCCGCCAGCATGAACCCGAAGGCGCCGCCCACGACAACCGCGCTGACCAGCCCGCCCCAGCCCCCCAGCAAGGACCCGACCAGCGCGCCGGTAAAGGCACCGGCCAGCAGCATCCCCTCGATGGCGATGTTGACCACCGCCACCCGTTCACACAGCACGCCCGCCAACCCGCCCAGCGCGATCGGCACCGCGCGCACCATCGTCGCCTGCAACATGCCGGTCAGCGAAAACGCCTTGCCCGCCGTCGCCCAGACCAGGAACGCCATCACCAGCAGCGCCAGCCCGGCGCCCAGCGAAATTGCCGTCCAGCGCAGCCCGCCGCGCACGAATTGCCGCGCACCCAGAAAGGCCAGCAGCGCGGCGGCGATGTGGATGAACGGCCCGGCGGGCACCACCAGATCGGGCAGCGCCAGCGGGTCGCGCGGGCGCGATAGCCGGAACGTGGCATCGCCAGCGGTGTCGATGCCAAAGACCAGCACGGTGAACAGCGCCAAACCGATTAGCACCGCGCCAACGATCCGCGCCTGCCGCTGCCGCGCGGTATCCAGCCGTTGCGCCCGTGCGCCTGCTACCGCCTCTGTCATGGCTTCGCCCTCCGGTCCTTGCGGAACCCCCACGGGAAGATCGCCCGCACCAGCAAGGGCGCGGCGATGAACACGATGATCAGCGCCTGGATGATCCCGATCAGGTCGATGCTGACCCCGGCGTCCACCTGCATCTGCCGCCCGCCCGCCTCCAGCGCGCCGAACAGCAGCCCGGCCAGCAGCACGCCCACCGGGTGCGACCGGCCCAGCAGGGCCACCGCGATGGCGTCAAAGCCGATCCCGGCGGAAAAGCCCGGCGTCGCCCGGCCCAGCACGCCCAGCACCTGGTTCGCCCCGGCCAGACCGGCAAAGGCGCCCGCCGTGGCCATCGCCACCACGATGATCAGTTTGGCGCGCATCCCGGCATAGCGCGCGGCGTCGGGGTTTTCGCCGCTGGCGCGGAACTCGAACCCGATGCGGGTGCGGAACAGCAGCCACCAGACGAACGCCACCGCCGCCAGCACAAGGAAGATGCCCGCATGTACCCGCAGGTTCGGATCCAGCCAGTCCAGCAGGCGCGGCAGTTCGGCCGCGTCGGGCACGGATTTCGAAACCGGGTCGGCGCGCCCTTCGCGCTGCACCCAGGGCTGGCGCAGCATGTAATCAAGGATGCGGTACGACGACAGGTTCAGCATGATGGTGGTGATCACCTCATGCGCGCCGGTCGCCGCGCGCAGATACCCGGCGATCGAGGCATAGGCCGCCCCCGCCAGCGCGCCGGCCACAAGGCACATCGGCAACAGCAGCACGGCGGGCAGACCGGGAAAGCTGAAACCCACGATCACCGCCGCCAGACCGCCCATCAGCACCTGCCCTTCGGCCCCGATGTTGAACAGCCCCGCGCGGAACCCCAGCGCCAGCCCCAGCCCCGCCAGCACCAGCGGCGCGGCGGCGGTCAGCGTTTCGGACAGCGCGTTGACCGAGCCGACAGAGCCCTGAAGCAGCGCGATGTAGGATCGCCCGATGGTCGCCGGATCGACGTTGGTCGCCAGCATCGTCAGCGCGCCCAGGATCAGAGCCGCCACCGTGGCGAACAGCGGCACGATGACCAGGTCCTCGAACTCGCCGCGCCCGCGCGTGGCACGGGCCATCAGTGCGCGCATCTCTTCGGTGATCTGTTTCCGGTCCGTCATGCCGCCGCCCCCGCCATCGCCAGCCCCACCGCGTTGCGGTCGGCCCGGCCGCCAACGTTGTCGAACTCGGCCACGATCCGGCCCTTGAACATGACCAGGATGCGGTCCGACAGGCCCATGATCTCATCCAGCTCGGACGACACGATCAGCACGCCGTCGCCTTCGTCCCGCGCAGCCACCAGCCGGCGGTGGATGTACTCGATCGACCCGATGTCCAGCCCCCGCGTCGGCTGCGCGGCGATCACCAGCTTGGTGTCCCGCTCCAGCTCGCGCGCGACGACCATCTTCTGCTGGTTGCCGCCCGACAGGTGCCCGGCGGGCAGAAAGACGCTGGGCGTGCGCACGTCGAAATCCACGCAATAGCGCGCTGCCGTTTCGTGCACCGTGGGCCAGTCGATCTGCGGCCCGCGCGAAAACTCGGGCGCGTAATAGCTGTCCAGCACCATGTTTTCGGCCACGCTGAAGGCGGCGATCATGCCGCTGCGATGACGATCCTCGGGGATATGCGCCATGCCCATCGCGTGCCGCGCCCGCACCGGGGCGCGGGTGATGTCCTGACCCAGGAACGTAATGCGTCCCTGCGCCGCCGTGCTCAGCCCGGTGATCGCCTCTACCAACGCGGTCTGACCGTTGCCCTGCACCCCCGCGATGCCCACGATCTCGCCCGAGCGTACGGCCAGCGAGACGTGATCGACGGCGATCTCGTCCGTTTCGCGCAGCACCACCAGGTCACTCAGGTCCAGCATCGTGTCGCCGGGCTGGGCCGGCGTCTTGTCTACCTCGAAGTTGACCGGACGCCCGACCATCATCTCGGCCAGCGCCTCTCCGGTCACGGTTTTTGGGTCACCCTCGCCCACGATCTTCCCATCGCGCAGCACCGCGATGCGGTCGGCAATGGCCAGGATTTCATGCAGCTTGTGGGTGATGAACACGATCGCCTTGCCGGCTTCGCGCAGCGACTGAACGATCTTGAAGAAGGACTCCACCTCTTGCGGGGTCAGTACTGCGGTCGGCTCGTCCAGGATCAGCACCTCGGCCGAGCGAAACAGCACCTTCAGGATTTCGACCCGCTGCTGGATGCCAACGGGCAGGTCCTCAATCCGCGCGTCGGGGTCGACCTCCAGCCCGTAGCGGTCATTGATCTGGCGCACCTGCGCGCGGGCGGCGGGCAGGTCCAGCCGGTCGAACCGGCCCACCGGCTCGACCCCCAGCACTACGTTCTCGGCCACGGTGAAGACCGGCACCAGCATGAAGTGTTGATGCACCATGCCGATCCCGGCGGCGATGGACGCGCCCGGCCCGTCGAATTCAACCGGCTGCCCGTCGATCCGGATCTCGCCCGCGTCGGCGCTGTATAGACCGCACAGCACGTTCATCAGCGTCGACTTGCCGGCGCCATTCTCGCCCAACAGGCCCAGCACCTCGCCGCCACGGATGGTCAGGTTGACCGCCTCATTGGCGACAACCGGCCCGAACCGTTTGGTGATGCCGTGCAGCTCGACGTCCATCCTGTGCCCTCCCGGCCTGACAGGGGCGCCCTCGGGCGCCCCCGGCATCGGTCACATGCCGATCTTGATCGACCCGTCGATGATGCCCTTGCGGATCGCTTCCAGCTCGGCCTTCAGGTCATCCGGTATGGCGCTCTCTGCGTCGTGGAACGGCGCCAGGCCGACGCCGCCGCTTTCCAGCGTGCCGACAATGACGCCGCCGGCAAAGGTGTCCTTCATCGCCATGTCGATCACCTGAAGAACCGTCGCGTCCATGTTCTTCATGATCGAGGTCAGGTAGACATGGCCCTTCTCCGGGTCGGTCAGGTAAAGGTCGGCGTCAACGCCGACGATGCGCAGCTTGTCCACGCCCAGCTCATCCGCCAAGGCGGCAGAGCCCAGGCCCACCGGCCCGGCCACGGGCAGAACGATGTCGGCACCCTCGTCATACAGGTTCTGCGCAAAGGCGCGCCCATCGTCGAGCGACTCGAAATTGTTGGTGAACAGTCCCTCACGCGTGGCGGGGTTCCAGCCCAGCACCTGGACGCTGGTGCCCTTGGCCGCGTTGTAATGCGCCACGCCGGCGGCGAAACCGTCCATGAAAATGGTCACGGGCGGGATGTTGATGCCGCCGAAGGTGCCCACGATACCGGTCTGCGACATCCCCGCCGACAGGTAGCCGGCCATGAACGCCGCCTGGTCGGTGGCGTAGACCTGCCCCAGCACGTTGGGAATGGTCGGATCATAGGCGAAGTCGACGATGGAGAATTTCTGCGCCGGGTTCGCCTCGGCCGCCGCCTTGGTGGCATCGCCCAGCAGGAAGCCGACGGTGATGATCACGTCGCACGCGCCGCCCAGCAGCGAATTGATGTTGGCCTCATAGTCCGTTTCGGCCTGCGATTCCAGGAACCGCCCTTCGACCCCCAGCTGGGCCTGCGCGTCCAGCACGCCCTTCCATGCCGTCTGGTTGAAACTGTTGTCGTCGATCCCGCCGGTATCGGTCACCTGACAGGCAGTGAAAGCGGTGGCGGGCGCAGCCGCCGTTAGCGCAAGCGCAGCCAGCAGGGCCGGTGCCAGCAATTTCGGTTTCAGGCTTTTCATGGTCTCTCTCCCCGGTTTGCAGGCGGAACCGGGCAAGGCGCACCGCAGGATTGCCCTGCGCACCGTTGCCAGTCCGTGCTTGTCAAAGCCTAGGTCATGGTCCCCGCCGACGCGTTGACCGCCGTCAACGGCCGGGGCACGCGCTTTGGGCGAATTGACCACGCGCAAGGAAACCGTCGCGGCGGCGGTGCAGGATGGCAGCGATTGCAGGAGGCCGGCCGATATGAAGTCAACGCGAAACCTGAACCTGGGATACGTTTTCTTTGCCTTCCTGATGGTGCTGGCCGTACAGGCCTGGACCGAGATGCGCACAATTGCCGTGGTCGATTACAGCCAGTTCCAGAACTGGCTGAACGATGGCCGCATCGTGCGGGTCACCGTCACCGAAAGCCGGATCGAGGGTGAATTGTCCTTGCCCGTTGATGGCAAGACGCGGTTCTCGACCAACCGGGTCGAGCCGGACTTTGCCGCCGAGCTGGCCCTGCACAATGTAGAGATCGCCGGCGCCTCTGACAGCAACTGGTTGACTGCGCTGCTATCGTGGGTCGCGCCGGTAGTTGTGCTCATGCTGTTCTGGGCGTTCGTGTTCCGCCGCTTTGCCGAAAAGCAGGGCATGGGCGGGCTGGTCAACATCGGCAAGTCGCGCGCCAAGGTGTGGATCGAGACCGACACAGGCGTCACGTTCGACGATGTCGCCGGGGTCGATGAGGCCAAGGCAGAACTCCAGGAGATCGTCTCGTTCCTGACCGAGCGCGACCGCTATGCCCGCCTGGGGGCCCGCGTGCCCAAGGGTACGCTGCTGGTCGGCCCGCCCGGCACCGGCAAGACCTTGCTGGCCCGCGCCGTAGCGGGCGAAGCGAAGGTGCCGTTCTTCTCGATCTCTGGTTCGGAATTTGTCGAGATGTTTGTCGGCGTCGGCGCCGCCCGGGTGCGCGACCTGTTCGACCAGGCCCGCCGGGCCGCACCCGCCATCATTTTCATCGACGAGCTCGACTCTCTGGGCCGTTCGCGTGGCCTGCTGTCCGGCCTGGGCGGCAACGACGAAAAGGAGCAGACGCTGAACCAGCTGCTGGCCGAGCTGGACGGTTTCGATCCCGGCTCGGGCATCGTGCTGCTGGCCGCCACCAACCGGCCCGAGGTGCTGGACCCGGCGTTGACCCGCGCCGGCCGGTTCGACCGGCAGATCGTGGTTGACCGGCCCGAGCGCAAGGGCCGGCGCGAGATCCTCGCCGTGCATGTGCGCAAGATCCGCACCGCGCCTGGGCTTGACCTGGATGCCATCGCGGGGCTGACACCGGGCTTTACCGGGGCCGACCTGGCGAACCTGGTGAACGAGGCCGCGATCATCGCCACCCGGCGCGGCGCCGAAACCGTGACGCTGGATGACATGACTGCCGCGATCGAACGCATCGTGGCCGGAACAGAGCGCCACTCGCGCCTACTGAACCCCGGCGAACGGCGGCGCGTGGCGATCCACGAAATGGGCCATGCCCTGGCCGCGGCGGCGTTGCCGCACGCCGATCCGGTGCACAAGGTCTCGATCATACCACGCTCAATCGGCGCGCTGGGCTACACCATGCAGCGCCCGACAGAAGACCGCTTCCTGATCACGGAAAGCGAGCTGCGTGACCGGATGACGGTTCTGATGGCGGGCCGCGCCGCCGAGGCGTTGATGCTGCACGAAGTATCCACCGGAGCCGAGGACGATCTGGCCAAGGTGACCGACATCGCCCGCTCGATGGTCATGCGCTTTGGCATGGGGCAAACCGCCGGGCAGGTCACGCTGGAAGAAAAGCGCCTGCGCTGGCTGGATGGCGGCGGCGAGAGCCGCGCGCGGGATTATTCGCAGCAGACTGCACGCGAGGTCGATCTGGATGTGCGCGCCGCTGTTTCGGATGCCTTTGATCGCGCCACCGCGCTGCTGGAGGAGCGGCGCGTCGATCTGGAGGCGGGAGCCGCGCTTCTGGAACAGCGCGAGACGATCGGCCCGGACGATTTCGCCCCGTTGCGCCGCGCCGCTTCCACGCCCGAAGCCGCAGCCGCCGCGCAAGGGGCGGCGTGACCGCTCACTCGTGACGCAATGCCTCTATCGGATCGAGACGCGCCGCGCGGCGCGCCGGGACAAACCCGAAGACCACGCCCACCGCGGCAGAGAACAGGAAGGCGAGTACGATGATGCGCGGATCGACCACCATCGGCACGCCCAGCCAGTCTGTCACGCCCCAGGCCAGCCCCAGCCCCAGCGCGATCCCGATCACCCCGCCGATCACCGAAAGCGCCACCGCTTCGACCAGGAACTGAAGCAGCACCTGCGCGCTGGTCGCGCCGATGGCCAGGCGGATGCCGATCTCGCGCGTGCGCTCTGTCACTGACACCAGCATGATGTTCATGATGCCGATCCCGCCCACCAGAAGGCTGATCGCCGCCAACGCCGCCAGCAGACCGGTCAGGATCGTGGTGATGTCGCCCAGCATGGTGGCGATTTCCTTCATGTCGGCGACGTCGAAATCGTCTTCCTCCTGCGGTCCGATCCGCCGCCGCTCTCGAAGCAGCGCCTCGATATCGGCCTGAACGCGTGCAATCGCGGCCGGGTCGCGTACGGTGGCAAAGATCATGTCCACGTCTTGGCTGCCTGCGATCCGCCGTTGCATCGTGCGCAGCGGTGTCAGCACCAGGTCGTCGCGATCCTGACCCAACGAAGCGCCTTTCGCCTCAAGCACACCAATCACCCGGCATGACATCTGGCGGATGCGGATTGACGCGCCGATGGGATCGCCATTGCCGAACAGCTCGGTCTTGGGCGTGGCGCCCAGTACGCAGACCGGCAGGCCCGAGCGCAGCTCGCCATCCTGAAAGAAGCGGCCCGCGGCCAGGCTGTAGTTCACCACGTCCAGGTACGGCGCCTCGACTCCCTGCACGGTGCTGACCCAGTTGCGGTTGCCAAAGATCAGCGTCGCGCTGCGCGCCACCAGCGGCGAGACGGTATCCAGCCCGGTGATCTGTCGCCGGATCGCGTCGACGTCGCGGTCGGAAAACGGCGCCGCGGGTCTGGGCGGGCCGGAATGCACGATAGAGCCCGGCTCGATCAGCAGCAGGTCAGAGCCCAGCTCGCTGACCTGGCTGGTGACTTCGGCCGTGGTGCCCTGGCCGATCGCCACCATCGCGATTACCGCCGCCACGCCGATCACCACGCCCAGCACTGTCAGGATCGACCGGAAGGCATTGCGCACGATGGCCTGCATCGCCAGCCGAGAGGCCTCGATCAGCATCATGGCGCGTCCACCCGCTCGATCTGGCCATCGCGGAAGCGCACGATGCGGTGGGCATAGCCGGCCATGTCGGTGTCATGGGTCACCATGACCACGGTCAGCCCCTCGTCGCGGTTCAGCGTGGTGATCAGGTCCATGATTTCACGCCCGCGCGCGGTGTCCAGGTTGCCCGTCGGCTCGTCCGCCAGCAGCACTTCGGGTTGCGTCACGATGGCGCGCGCGATGGCCACGCGCTGTTGCTGACCGCCCGACAGCTCTGACGGGTCGTGCAGCTCTCGCCCGGCAAGGCCGACCCGCTGCAATGCGGACAGCGCCTCGGCACGGCGTTCGGCGCGGGCATAGCCCTGGTAGATCAGGGGCAGCTCGACATTCTCCACCGCGGTGGTGCGCGACAACAGGTTATAGCCCTGGAACACGAAACCCAGGAAATGCCGCCGCAACAACGCGCGCTGATCGCGGTTCAAGGCGCCGACCTCGACGCCGTCAAAGCGGTAGTGCCCGCCGCTCGGCTGGTCGAGGCAGCCCAGAATGTTCATCGCCGTCGACTTGCCAGAGCCGCTGGGCCCCATGATCGCAACGAATTCGCCACGGCGGATTTGCAGGTCGATCCCCTGCAGCGCATGAACGGCGATATCGCCGATACCAAAGACCTTGGTCACGCCCGCAAGGTCGATCAGCGGCGCGCCGTCCGCCCCAGCGTCCATCATTCCGTTCCGATATCCAGGATCACCCGGTCGCCTGCGGCCAGGTCGCCCGCCACGATCTCTGTCGCGTCGTCGTCCGACGCGCCGGTGCGCACCAGGATGGCAACCGGCACAGCTTCTCGCAGCACCCAGACTGTCCGCTCGCCCTCGGCCGGGGATGGCGCCGGCAGTTCCAGCTCTGCCGGTGGAACAAAGCGCAGGGCGGCGTTGGGCACCACCAGCACATCCGCCACTTCGTTCGTGACGATTTCTGCCGTGGCCGTCATGCCCGGCCGCAACAGCCGTTCCTCGTTGTCGATCGACAGCACGGCGCGATAGGTCACGATCCCGTCCACGGTCTGCGGCATGAAGCCCAGTTCCTGAATCGTGGCGGGAAAGACCCTGTTTTCGAACGCATCGACGGTGAAACTGGCGCGGTCGCCTTCGGACACCCGGCCGATATCGGCCTCGTCGACATCGGCCTCCAGCTGCATCCGCGACAGGTCCTCGGCGATTGTGAACAGCACGGGCGCCTGGAAGGACGAGGCGACGATCTGCCCGACCTCGACATTGCGCTCCAGCACCACGCCGTTGATCGGCGAGCAGATGCAGGCGCGTTGCAGGTTGGTCTGGGCCACCGTCAGCTCTGCCCGGGCCAGTTCCAGATCGGCACGAGCGCGGGCCAGCGTGGCCAGGCCGCGATCATGCGCCGCCTGCGCGGCAACCAGCCTTTCACGCGTTGTCGTCTCGCTTTGCAACAGGCTGCGCGTGCGCTCCAGCGTGTCGGCCAGCTCGTCCAGGCCTGCCTGTGCCTCGGCCACCGCCGCCTCGCGTGCGGCGACGGCCGCCTGTGCCTGATCGACTGCCGCCGTCAGCTTGCTGGTGTCGAGATGCACCAGAACCTGCCCGGCGGTTACGGTTTCGTTGTCATCGACCAGCACCCTGTCGACCACGCCCGACAGTTCGGACGAGATTTCGACCATGTTGGTCGGCTGCACCGACCCGGTGGCGATCACCGTTGTCACAACGTCGGCGCGGGCGACGGTATGGGTCACATAGCTGACCGCAACCGAGCGCGGCCACAGCACCAGGTAACCGGCCCCGGCCACCGCCAGCCCGGCCAGCAGGACGGCAACACCGCGCCAGCCGAAACGGCGCCGCTGCCCCTCGGCCAGTACGGCTCTGACATCGCGATTGCGCTTCATCGGCCCTCTCCGCTGTGGTGCCCGCGCGAGCCTACCCCGGCCCGGCGGCCGGGTTCGTTGACACGCATCAATGGCGCGCCGGGTGCCATGCACACGCGGGGCGGAGTGCCGCGAAAATAATCACCTGCCTGTCAAAGCGGCTGTGCAGCCACCAGAGTTGGCCCTTGTCGGTTGCCGCCGTGGGTCCGCGGGCTAGGGTCTGGGCATGGCCACGCCCCCTGCCCTTGTATTCTCCGATCTCGATGGCACCTTGCTGGACCATCACAGCTATGGCCATGCACCGGCCGCGCCGGCGCTGGCGGCGCTACGCGCGCGCGGCATCCCGCTGATCCTGGCCAGCAGCAAGACAGCGGCGGAAATTGCCGTGCTGCATGCCGAGCTGGGCCTGGGAACGGCGCCCGCCATCGTGGAAAACGGTGCGGGCCTTTGGCAGCCGGGCGAAGGCAGTTCACAGGACGCATCCGATTACCGCCGCATCCGCGCCGCGCTTCAGGCGCTGCCCGCCGCGCTGCGGCGCCCGTTCACCGGCTTCGGCGATCTGGGGGAAAAAGGCATCGCCATCGCCACGGGCCTGCCGCCGGAGGCGGCCCGCGCAGCCGCGCGCCGGCAGCATTCCGAACCCGGTCTGTGGACCGGCGACGATGCCGGGCTTCTGGCCTTTGCCGCCGCACTGGCGCCACAGGGGATAACAGCGCGGCGCGGCGGGCGGTTCCTGACCTTGTCGCTGGGCGGAACCAAGGCGCAGATGATGGCGCAAGTCGCCAGGCGCTATGGCGCGCCGCTGACCGTGGCGCTGGGCGACGCGCCCAACGATGCCGAAATGATCGAGGCGGCCGATCTGGGCGTGATCGTGCGCAACGATCACGGCACGCCGTTGCCCCCGCTGGACGGCGAGGCAAGCGGCCGGGTGTTGCGCACCGCGCTACCCGGACCAGCGGGCTGGAACGCGGCGATTCTGGATTTCCTGAAACAACTCGACAGACGCGGGGGCGCACGAACGGATGGCTGACTTTCACCAGAACGGCAATATCGCCCAGTTCCACAACCTGCGCTCGCGCCCACTGGCCGAGCTGGTCTACGAGCTGGAAACCTTTGCCCAGAAGCGCAAGATCACGCTGATCCTGCCCTCGCTCTACTCCGAGTTGGAAGGCCCCGCGTTGGCCAACATCCTTCAGGAGCTGAGCCAGGTCACCTACCTGCACCGCATTGTGATCGGGCTGGACCGCGCCGATGAGGACCAATTCCGCCGGGCGCGCGATTTCTTCTCTGTGCTGCCGCAGGATCACGTGGTGATCTGGAACGACTCGCCACGCATGACGGCCATCGACGGCGAGCTGTCCGCCCTTGGCCTGGCACCGCAGGAGGCCGGCAAGGGCAAGAACGTCTGGACCTCGATGGGCTACCTGATCGCTTGCGCCGATACCTCGGTCATGGCGATCCACGACTGCGATATCCTGACCTACTCGCGCGAGATGCTGGCCAGGCTGGTTTACCCGGTGGCCAACCCGGTGTTTCCCTACCAGCTGTCCAAGGGATTCTATCCGCGTGTGGGCGATGGCAAGCTGAACGGACGTGTGTCGCGGCTGCTTGTCAGCCCGCTGCTGATTTCCCTCAAGAAGGTGATCGGCGATCGCGATTACCTCGATTATCTGCGCGCGTTCCGCTATCCGCTGTCCGGCGAGTTTGCCCTGCGTACCGGCTTTCTTCCCGACTTGCGTATCCCGTCGGACTGGGGCCTGGAAATCGGCGTGCTGTCCGAAGCGTGGCGCAATCTTGGCCCGCATGCGGTCTGCCAGGTGGAGATCGCCGACACATATGACCACAAGCACCAGACCGTCAGCGCCGAAGATGCCCAGGGCGGGCTGAACCGCATGTCGACCGACATCTGCAAGGCGATCTTCCGCAAGCTGGCCGCCGATGGCACGGTGTTTTCGACTAATGTCTTCCGGACGCTGAAAGCGACCTATTACCGCCGCGCACTGGACCTGCTGGAGGTCTACGACCACGACGCCAAGATGAACGGGCTGACCATCGACCGTCACGCCGAAGAGCGCACGATCGAGCTGTTTGCCGAAAACATCATGCGCGCCGGGCAGACCTTTTTGGAAAACCCGCATGAAACGCCGTTCATCGCCAACTGGAATCGCGTGCACGCCGCCGACCCCGACCTGCTGGCCCGGCTGAAGGCCGCGGTGGCCGCCGATGCAGAAGAATTCGCGCCTCGGCCGTTTACGGCCGGTTCGTGATCCAGCGGCACTGGTAGGGCGCCAGCTGTACCGCGGTTTGATCGGGCTGAACCGTCTCGCCTGAGAGAAGGTCGGTCCACGGCTCGTCCGCGATCAGGTTCAAATCCTCCATCGCGATGGTCACCGGCTGGCCCGAGACATTGTGCAGCGCAAAGATCGACTGGTCCCGTTCCAGCGACTGGCGCCACAGGCCGAACACCCGTTCATCCAGCATCAGGGTGAACTGCGTCGCATTGGGGTGGAACGCGGGCTGTCGCGCGCGGATCCGCAGCCGCCCGGACAGCGCCGCCAATACGCGCGACTGGTTGCTGTCCGGATCGGCCAGCCGGGCCTTCAGCGTGGGGTAATCCCACCGGTGCCGATTGATTGCCCGGTTCATTCCCCGCCGTTCAACCGCGTCGATGTCATTGGGCGTGGCCAGCATCGAATGAATGTAGAAGGCCGGGATCCCCTCCAGCGACATCACGATGGTCTGCGATGCCAGGAAGCGCGCGATCTGGTGGTCGTCCTCGCCCGCGAAGGTACGCCCCAGGGCCGAGAAATAAGACGTGTTCAGCTCGTACACCGACTGGCCGCCATCAGGCAGCGCCCGCATCGACACCCTTGCGCCTGACGCCTGGGCGGTGGCGATCATCCGGTCGATCTCGGCCGGGGGCAGCAGCCCTTCGGCAGGGCGCATCCCGACGCCGTCGTGGCTGGCGGTGAAGTTCAGGTAGGCGCAGCCCAGCGGTGCGGGCGGCATCGCCCGTTGCCAGGCGCGGATATAGCGCGCCGACCCGGACATCATCGCGTGCAGCACCAATGGCGGAAGCGGGAAGTTATAGATCGAATGCGCCTCGTTCCGCTGCCCGAAATAGGACAGGTTCTCGGCCTTGGGCACGTTGGTTTCGGTCAGCAGCACCACGGTTTCGCCGGCAAAGTCCATCAGCACGCGCAACAGCTGGATGATGGCGTGGGTCTTGGGCATGTGGATTGAGGGCGTACCGACCTCTTTCCAGATGAAGGCCACCGCATCCAGCCGCAGGATCCGCACGCCCTCGTCGACATGCAGCCGGATGATCCGGACGATTTCCAGCAGCACCTCGGGGTTGCGGAAGTCCAGGTCGATCTGGTCATGGCTGAACGTGCACCAGACATGGCGCGGGCCGTTCACAGTCTCGACCTCTTGCAGCAGCGGCGTGGTTCGCGGGCGGACAACCGTGCTCAGGTCGTCGTCAGGCGAAGCTTCGAAGAAGAACTTGTCGAACGGCGCCTGGCCCTGGCGGTAGGCGTTGAACCACGCGCCCTGGCTGGAGACATGGTTCAGCACCAGGTCCGACATCAGGCTGAAGCTTTTGCCGATCCGCTCGATATCGGCCCAGTCGCCCAGTGCCGGGTTCACCTTGCGATAATCCGAAACGGCGAAGCCGTCGTCGGATGTGAACGAGAAAAACGGCAGGATATGCACCCCGCGCACCACGCCCTGAAGATGCTCCAGCAGGAAGTCGTAAAGCAGGTCCAGTGGCTTGTGCACGCCGTCCAGCAGGCTGTCGCCATAGCTGATCACCACTGCGTCGCGCTGCGACCAAAGGGTGTTGCCGGGGGTACGCGGGCGCTTGCGCGGGCTGTGTCCCTCGGGCCAGAAGGCTGCGATCAACTGATCGACATAAGCCTGGGCGTCGATGTCGGGATAGATCCGCGCGACGAGGTCATGCAGTCTTGCTGTCAGTGTCGCCGAAGGGTTGGGCATGGTCGCTTTCTGACGTTGCAGGGGTCGGAAATAACACGCGCAATCCGCGCACACTTATCGTTCTTGGCCCGTAAACCCTCAGATCTCAAGGATATTGCCCGTATTCTGGCCGGTTTGGCGATGCTTTGGCGCGATGCTGGGCAATTTCCGCATGACGGGCGCGCACCCCGGCGCCAAGTGCCCGGGGCGCCGCAGGTAGGGGCTTGAACCCCCCCGGCGCATGTCTATAACCGCAGCAATTTTGCGGGCAGACATCGAGTCATTGCCCCGCCCTGTGACGCCGTCAGCCGAGGTCTGCCATGCCCAAACGTACCGATATCAAGTCCATCATGATCATCGGCGCCGGGCCTATCGTGATCGGCCAGGCCTGCGAATTCGACTATTCCGGCGCCCAGGCCTGCAAGGC
>JAGRMT010000289.1 GCA_020441125.1 Roseivivax sp. | reverse complement strand
TCGTGGGTGACGTAGATCATCGTGTGACCGAACTGGCGGTGAAGCGATTTCAGCTGGGTGCGCAGTTCCCACTTCAGATGCGGGTCGATCACCGTCAGCGGCTCGTCGAACAGGATGGCGTTCACATCCTCGCGCACCATGCCACGGCCCAGGCTGATCTTCTGCTTGGCGTCGGCGGTCAGGCCCTTGGCCTTGCGGTCCAGTTCGGCTTCCATGCCGATCATCGTGGCGATCGACCGCACGCGCGCGGCGATATGATCCGTATCCATGCCGCGGTTGCGCAGCGGAAAGGCCAAATTCTCGCGCACGGTCATCGTGTCGTAGACAACCGGGAACTGGAACACCTGCGCGATATTGCGCTCGGCCGTGGGGGCGTTGGTGACATCCCGTTCGCCAAAGCGCACGCGCCCCTGCGACGGGCGCAGCAACCCGGAGATTATGTTCAGCAGCGTGGTCTTGCCACAGCCCGAAGAGCCCAGCAGCGCATAGGCGCCGCCGTCCTGCCAGACGTGGTTCATTTCCTTCAGCGCGTAATCGGCCTCTGTGGCCGGCGCGGCAAGGTAGCTGTGTGCCAGGTTTTCAAGCGTGATCCGGGCCATCAGGCAGCCCCCCTGAGTTCGGTCTGCGCATAGGCGGCCGGCGCGGCAAGGCGCCCGTCGGCGTGGAACAGATAGACATGCGCCGGATCCAGCCAGACACCAACCTTGTGCCCGGGCGCCAGGTCATGCACGCCATGCACCAGCCCGACCCAGCGGTCGGCGCCGTGGTCGATGTGCAGGAAGGTTTCAGAGCCGGTGATCTCGGTCACCGCGACGGTGCAGTCGAATTCCACCGCATCGCCCGAATGCTTGTTCAGTTCTATGTGGTTGGCACGGAACCCGGCCAGATAGCGGCCATCGGCGACGCTGGCGAAAGCACCGTCGGCGGGCGCGTTGGCGAGACCGCCGAAATTCACCCGGTGGCCCTCTTTCACGCAGGAAACGAAGTTCATCGGCGGATCGCTGAAAACCAGCGCGGTGATCTTGGCGACCGGCTTGCGGTAAACCTCGGGCGTGGCGCCGAACTGGGTGACGCGGCCTTCCCACAGCGTGGCGGTATTGCCGCCCAGCAGCAGCGCCTCTTCCGGCTCTGTGGTGGCATAGACGAAGATCGCGCCAGAAGCTTCGAAGATGCGCGGAATTTCAACCCGCAGCTCTTCGCGCAGCTTGTAGTCGAGGTTGGCCAGCGGTTCATCCAGCAACACCAGGCCGGCGTCCTTGACCAGCGCGCGGGCCAGCGCGCAGCGCTGCTGCTGGCCGCCCGACAGTTCCAGCGGCTTGCGCATCAGCATCGGCGTCAGGCGCATGATATCGGCCGTTTCGCGCACGCGGCGGTCGATCTCGGCGCGGTCGCGGCCAAGGATCCGCAGCGGCGAGGCGATATTTTCGTAAACCGTCAGGCCGGGGTAGTTGATGAACTGCTGGTAAACCATGGCCACGCCCCGGTCCTGAACCCGCATTCCGGTCACGTCCTTGCCATCCCACAGAATCTTGCCGCGGGCGGGCGCGTCGAGGCCTGCCATCAACCGCATCAGCGAGGTCTTTCCCGACAGGGTCGGACCCAGCAGCACGTTCATCGTACCGCGGTTCAACGTCAGCGAGGTGGGATGGATATGCACCCTGCCCCCGACTTCGCGCGATACCGATCTCAGCTCCAAGGTCATGCCCGTTTCCTCATTCCGCTGCCGTCCCGACGGTGCGGGCGGTCTTCATGTGATCGTCCAGCGCGGCGATCTGTGCCTCCGTCAGCTTCAACCCCAGCTTGGTGCGCCGCCACACGATGTCGACCGCGGCGCGGGCGTATTCGCGCGTCATCAACCAGCGCACCTCGGCCTCGGTCAGGCCGGCGCCAAAGTCGCGGCCCAGGTCCCCCGGGGCGCGCGCCGAGCCCAGCACGTCTTTCGCCTCTGTGCCGTAGGCGCGGCACAACCGGCGCGCCTGTTCGGCGGGCAGGAAGGGATAGGCAGCCGACAGCCGTGCCACCAGCGCATCGAACCCGTCATGCGGGAAGTCACCGCCCGGCAGCGGCACCCGCGCCGTCCAGTCACCCTTGGCGGCGGGAAAGAACGGCGCGATCTTGGCCAGCGCATTTTCCGCAAGGCGGCGATAGGTGGTGATCTTGCCGCCGAAGACATCGAGCAGCGGCGCGCCCTCGTCATGCAGGCTGAGAACGTAATCCCGCGTCGCCGCCGTGGCCGATTTCGCCCCGTCGTCGTAAAGCGGTCGCACCCCGGAATAG
>JAGRMT010000288.1 GCA_020441125.1 Roseivivax sp. | reverse complement strand
AGAAGATCTATCGCCAGAAGGGCACGGGCGGCGCACGCCACGGCTCGCGCAAGGCGCCGATCTTCCGCAAGGGTGGTATCTACAAGGGCCCGACGCCGCGCAGCCATGCGCACGATCTGCCCAAGAAGGTCCGCGCCCTGGGACTGAAGATGGCCCTGTCGGCCAAGGCCAAGTCGGGCGCCCTGGTGGTGATCGACACGGCGGACACCGATGGCAAGACCGCAGCACTGGCCAAGCAGGTGAAGAACCTGGGCTGGAAGCGCGCGCTGATCATCGACGGTGCCGCAGTGAACGAAGCCTTTGCACGCGCCGCGGCCAATATCGACGGCCTCGACGTGCTGCCGAGCATGGGCGCAAACGTCTATGACATCCTTCGCCGTGACACGCTGGTGCTCACCAAGGCGGGTGTCGAAGCACTGGAGGCTCGTCTGAAATGAGCGCGACTGCACAACAGTACGATGTGATCCGCAAGCCGATCATCACCGAAAAGAGCACCCTGGCGTCCGAGAACGGCGCCGTGGTGTTCGAAGTGGCGATGTCGGCGTCCAAGCCCGCGATCAAGGACGCGGTCGAGGCGCTGTTCGGCGTGAAGGTGAAGGCGGTCAACACCACCATCACCAAGGGCAAGGTCAAGAAGTTCCGCGGCCGTCCCGGCAAGCGGCGCGACGTGAAAAAGGCCTATGTGACCCTGGTCGAAGGCAACACGATCGACGTGTCGACCGGCCTGTAAGGCCGGCGGGGGTAACCCTGTCAGAACATTCGGAAAAGGCCCTCGCTTTGGCGGGGGCCTTTTTCTTTGGCTTTGACGGTTGCGTCGGCGCTGCCTGCGGCCGACGATGGCGTGGGTTTGCAAGCAACGGAGCACGGGCATGGAACGGATCGGGGTCATCGGATTGGGGCGGATGGGCGCGGCCATCGCGCAGCGCATGGCGGGGCAGGGCCTGCCGGTGCTGGGCTGGACGCGCAGCGGACGCTCGGTGCCCGGCGTGGCCTGTGCGCCGGACCTGGCGGCGCTGGTGGCCGGTAGCGATGTCCTGGTGCTGAGCCTGCTGGACGATGCCGCCGTGGCAGAGACGCTGGACGCGCTGATGGCGTTTGATCTGGCAGGTCGGCTTGTGGTGGACACAAGCACCGTGACGCCGGGGGTGCTGATCGGGCGCAGCGCGGCGCTGGCCGCGCGCGGCGCCCTGGCGGTGGATGCGCCGATCTCGGGCGGGCCCGAGCTGGTGCTGGCCGGCCAGTGCGGGGTGTTCGTCGGCGGAGACGATGCAGAGGCCGCACGGGCGCAGGCGGTTCTGGCGGCGATCTCGGGGCGGGTGTTCCATGTCGGGCCGCTGGGTACCGGGCTGGTGATGAAGGTGATCAACAACGGCATGTTGCAGGTCTACAGTATCGGCCTGGCGCAGCTGCTGCCGCTGGCACGCAAGGCTGGCCTGCCGCTTGAGACGGCGCTGCGCATCGTTTCAGGAGGGCCGGCGGGGCTGCCGATGATCCGCGACCGGATCCCCAAGATTCTGGGCGAGGATGACGAGGTGGGCTTTGCGCTGAGCGCGGCCTACAAGGACAACGCGGTGTTTCGCGGGGTGCTGGCCTCTTACGGGCTGGACGCGCCGGTGCTGAGCGGCTGGGACACGATACGCCCCGACGTCGAGGCGGCCGGCGCCTGGGAGCAGGATGTCGGCGCGCTGGTGCGTGTCGGCTACGACCGGGGCGGGAAGGACTGACCGGCAAGCCAGCCGGCGGCTTGTCTCGCCGATGCCGGTGGCTTTGTTCCGTGGGCGCTGGCGCCGGGGCGGCATCGCCTGATATTCGGCTTGACCTGACCGGGCATCACCCCTATCCAGCGGCATCCGCTGAGCCCCGGATTCGTCCGGGGCTTCGCTTTTGTTCGCAAGAACGGATTTCACCGGGGACCTTCGGGGCCCTACACCCATGGCGGGCAAGCCCGCCAAACATAGGTCCCGCAAGGGACCGTAGCTAACGGAAGACAGAAAGCATG
>JAGRMT010000287.1:7659-7832 GCA_020441125.1 Roseivivax sp. | reverse complement strand
TCCAGGTGGTGCCGCCATCGGTGGAATACTCGATGGTGCCGCCAGCCTCAGCCGGGGTCACGGTCAGGGTTCCGTCATTGGTGATGCCATCGCCACCGTCAGAGCCGGTGTCGTTGGCCAGCGCCACGGCGGGGGCGGAGGGTGCGGTGGTGTCCAGCGTGAAGGTCAGGCTG
>JAGRMT010000287.1:0-7567 GCA_020441125.1 Roseivivax sp. | reverse complement strand
CCATCGGTGGAGTACTGGATGGTGCCGCCGGCCTCGGCCGGGGTCACAACCAGGGTGCCGTCGCTGGTAATCAGGTCGGCGCCGCTGGAACCGGTGTCATTGGCCAGGGCAACGATGGGGGCCGCCGGGGGCGTCGTGTCTCCGGTTCCGCCGACATTGAACTCATTGGAGTAATAACGGGTGTGCGTCACCGGCTTTCGGCCGCAGGTCTGCCACGTGAAGTCAGACGTTCCGTTGAAGAAGTAATCGACTTGGGCCGGCGTCAGCCCACGAATGATCGGCAAACCGGAAGGGTTATTCTGGTTGATGCTGACAAGTGTCAGTTTGGTATTCGAGGGCAGGCCGAAATGATCAATAATATCAGCGGTATATGCCTTGATGACATGCTTCACCCAGGCGGTGTACTCTCTGGAAAAGAATGCCTGCGATGTGCCATTGGCCAGCTGGCCCTGCGAATCGAGGTATCCGCCCAGCCCTTTGCCGGTCAGCCACGAAGAAAAACTATTGTAAATATTGCCCATCGGAAATTCTCCCCCCGATAAAAATACGCCTTTTTCAAGGCACCACCTTTTGTGTTAACCAATTTCCAACGCACGACAATTCGCCGTTCGATAGGGGTTGGCCATCGTTCGGTAGGGGGCGGCCCTAACCTTGGTTAGGGTTTCAAGGGCCGTAGATGCGCTGTCAGCCCGACAAGGCCATGCAATATGACCAATTGTTTCCAAATTCCGCCGCAAAACTAATCAATATTTTCCAAAAGAGTATTGGTGTGCGGAGACGGTATTTGGACTTGTCGAGACACTTGGCTGCCTCTCGCTCCGACCGCATCATCGGATTGGTCCGGCTTCCGCTTGCAGCAATGATTATTTTGGCTGTCTGGCTCGATCCGGCCCAGCCGACCCGGCTTCATTCCACGACATATGTGGTGCTGCAGCTCTATGCGCTGTTCGCGGCCAGCGGAGCCGCACTGCTGTTGCGGCATTCGCCACGGCCCGTGCTGGCGCTGGCGGCCCATCTGACCGACCTGGGCGTCTTTACCTTCCTGGTGTTCACCACCGACGGACCCACCAGCCCGTTTTTCCTGCTGTACACCTTCTCGATCATCAGCGCCGCGTTCCGGTGGCGGTGGCGCGGCGCGCTGTGGACCTCGATTGCGGTGCTGATGCTGCTGGTTGTCTCGGCTTTCGTGTTCTACCGGTTCGTGCCTGGTTCCATTTTCGAAACAGACCGTTTTCTGGTTCGCTGTGCGCACGTCGGCGCTACGGGTGGCTTGCTGGTTTATTTTGCATATCATCAAGACCGTATTGCAGAGGAAACGCGCCGGTTCCGCCCGCCGAAAACCGGGCCATGGTACGAAACGGAAAGGACTGATTTCCTTGCCAAATGTGCCGCGCATGTCGCGCAGACATTCCATGCCTCCGGCGTTGTCATCGCGATGGATGACAGCGAAGAGCCAAGCGCAGGCGCCTATATCTGGCAAAACGGCAATCTTGCGGTCGAAAGGATCGACCCTGCCGTATTCGGGCGCATGACTGCAACTGTTGCCAGTTCGCCGGTCTGGACTGGCTCGCAGGCAGAGTGGCGTGACATGACGCGCCTGGATGATGGGCCGGCAGAGTCGCCTGACAAAGGCAAACTGGCCGAATTCGGTGCCGATTTGGCCGGCCATCGCACACTGCTGTCGGTTCCGGTGCCGGGCGAATATGCCAGGGGGCGGATGTTCATTGCCAAGCCGGGCGGGCATGGGTGGGATGCGGCCATCATGGCCGAGATCCTGGGCCGTCAGATCGGCGAAGGCCTGGACCAGATCGAGGTATCGTCCATCCAGAACCGGGCGATAGACGTCGAGGCGCGGCTGTCCCTCGCCCGTGACCTGCACGACGGTATCCTTCAGACTTTGGCCGGCACGGCGCTGCAACTGGAAAATCTGGCCCGCGATGTCGAAGCCCGGCCCGAAACCGTGCGTGCGCGGATCGCCATGTTGCAGGACTGGCTGGTTGGCGAACAGCGCGAGGTGCGAAAGTTGATCCGCCGGCTCAGGCCGGGGCAGGCGGAGGGCTCTGACACAGCATATGACGGCCAGGCAGGCACCGGCGAACTGGCGCGCCGGCTGTGCGATCAATGGGGCATCGCCGTTGTGGCCGAAGAACCGCCGATCGACCTGGAAGCGTTGCCGGACATCCGTCATCACCTGTTCCAGATCATCCGCGAGGCGACAGCCAATGCCGTGCGCCACGGCGATGCGACAAGGGTGCACGTCTCGTTTGACGACAGCCCGAATGGGCTGAGGCTTCGGATTGCGGACAACGGTCGAGGGCTTGCGCAGCATGGCACCTTCGATCAGGCTGAAGCGGCAAGCCGGAACATCGGGCCGCGCAGCTTGCGAGAGCGGGTGACCGGTATTGGCGGCACCCTGTCGATCAGCAGTTCTGAGTTGGGAACAGAGCTGGACATTCTTCTGCCGGTACCGGGGAAAGGCAGGACCGGATGAAACGGGTCATTCTTGCAGACGATCATCCCATCTTTCTCGAGGGCCTGAGCACGCTGCTGACGGGTGCAGGGTTCGAAGTCGTGGCGCGGTGTACGACCGGTACAGAAGTGTTTGAGGCGCTTGGCAAGGCGCTGCCGGACTTCCTGCTGCTGGATGTCAACATGCCGCCACCCAACGGGATGGACGTTGTCCGGCGTCTCAAGGAAGATCACGTGCCGGTCAAGATCGTGTTCCTGACCTCCAGCCTGGACGAGATGCAGACGTTCGAAGCCATCGACCTGGGTGTTGACGGGCTGGTGCTGAAGGAAAGCGCGCCGCGGCAATTGCTTCAATGCCTCGGTTCGGTCGCGGCAGGAGACAGGTGGTACGATCCGCAGATCGCCAAACGGGCGCTGGACCTGGCGATGCTGCGACGGCAACCGCCGTCTCAAATCGCCCAGACCCTGACCAATCGCGAATTGCAGGTGGCCCGCCTGGTGGCCGCCGGCCTGCGCAATCGCGAAATCGGCAGCGAGTTGAACATCGGCGAGGGCACAGTGAAAATGTACCTTCATTCCATCTATGAAAAATCCGGTGTGAACAGCCGGGTTGAATTGGCAAACCTTGCCCGGGCCAAACGCTGGCTGCAATCGTGACGGATCGCGGCGTTTGCCGCAGCCGGCGCCCTAGCCGAAGTGCCCCCTGCGCACCGCGAAATAGGCCAGCAGCGCGCAATAGACCAGCAGTCCGACAGACGTTCCCAGCGCCAGCCCGAAAGCGCCCAGCGTGGTCAGCGTGGCGGCCTTGCACACAAGGTTGGCAACCAGCGCCACCAGCAGCAGCCGCATCGGCGTGCCGGTGTCGCCGCGGCCCTGGAACCCGACGCTGAGCGGGCGCACCAGCAACGCCGGGACAACCCCGATGGCATAGCCCGACAGGATCAGCGCGGTGGCTTGCGTATCGGCTGCGGTAAAGCTGCCGCGCTGAAACAGCAGAGCGATGGCGTCGCCGCCGAACAGCGCCATGGCCAGCGCCGCAGGCAGGCCGACAGCGGTGCACAGCGCCAGCGCCTGGAGCATGATCCGGCCCTGACCGCGGCTGTCGCCGCGCGCGATGCGGCTGGCAACCTCGGGCAGCAAGACCGTACCCATGGCAACCGACAGGATGCCGATGGGCAGCTGATACAGCCTGTCTGCGTAGTAGAGGTGCCCCAGCGTTCCGGCCGGCAGCAGCGAGGCCAACATCGTGTCGATGAACACCGCCAGCTGCAGTGCCCCGGCGCTCAGCGCGGCGGGCCAGAGCGCAGCGAAGAACCGGCGCGTTGCCGGGCTGGCACCCAGCCGCGGCGCGGCGATCGCGATCCCGTGGCGGCGGCAGGACCACCACACCAGCCCCACCTGTGCGAGGCCCGACACCAGTACCGCCACAGCCGCGACATGGCCCGCGCGGTCCGATCCGTTGGCCATCAGCAGGCCCGCGATCAGGCACAGGTTCATCAGGCTGGGCGCCAGGGCCATCGCGGCAAAACGCCCCCGCGTGGCCAGCCGCGCACCGAGAAAGGCCATCGTCGAAAGGCAGGCCAGATAAGGAAAAGTGATGCGCAGCAGATCCTGCGCGATGGCGTGCACCGGATCAGCGGGGCCATAGCCGGGTGCCACGACCGAAAGGATCGGCCCCGGTGCCAGCAGCGCTGCCGCCAACAGAACCGCGTTTCCCAGCCACAGCCAGCCCAGCACCTCGGCCCGAAAGCGCCGCGCCTCGGCCGAGGCATCGGCCATCGCGGCGTCGATGGGCTGAAACGCCGTGGTAAAGGCGCCCTCGGCCAGGAAGGCGCGCAGCTGGTTCGACAACCGGAACGCCAGCATGAAGCCCACCGCGATAGGCCCTGTTCCCAGGGTGGATGCCAGCACCATGTCGCGGCCGAAGCCCAGCAGCCGGCTGGCCACCGTCAGGCCCGAGACGGTGCCGAGCGATTTCAGCCAATGCGCCATGTTCAGGGCGTCAGCGGCCAGATCAGCGGCGCCAGCAGCACGGTCAGCACGCCAACCAGGATGTTCATCGGCACCCCCACACGCAGGAAGTCGCGGAAATGATAACCGCCCGCGTTATAGACCATGGTGTTGGTCTGATAGCCGATCGGCGTCGCAAAGCTGGCAGAGGCGCCGAACATCACCGCCACCACAAAGGCGCGCGGATCAAGGCCGAGGTGCTGCGCCACCCCCGCCGCGACCGGCGTCATGATCACCGCCACGGCATTGTTGGTCACCACTTCCGTCAGGATCGAGGTACAGGCGTAGATCACCGCCAGCGCCAGGATCGGGCTCATGGATGCCAGTGGTACAGCCAGCGCCTGCACGATCATCGCCATGGCGCCGGTATTCTCCAGCGCGGTGCCCAGAACCAGCATCAGCACGATCAGCAACAGCAGACGCCCGTCGATGCCGCCCAGTGCCTCGTCCGGCTCGACACAACGCGCAGCCAGAAGCGCGGCGGCACCGATGATCGACAGCGGCAGGATCGGCGCAAGGTCTAAGGCCGCGCCCAGCACCACAACGGCCAGCACCGCCAGCGCGATGGGGGCCTTGCGGCGGCGATAGGCCTGCGCCGTGGTCGGGGCCAGCAGGATAAGCTCTTCCTCGTCGGCCAGCCGCCGCACGTCCTCGACCGCGCCGTCCAGAAGGACGGTGTCGCCGGT
Source organism: Roseivivax sp. (assembly GCA_020441125.1). Taxonomy (GTDB): domain Bacteria; phylum Pseudomonadota; class Alphaproteobacteria; order Rhodobacterales; family Rhodobacteraceae; genus Mesobacterium_A. Next base: position 2,402 of record JAGRMT010000287.1, on the reverse strand, counting down.
TTGCAATACGGTATCGCCTTCGACCATGTCGACGGACGCGCCGCGCCGGTGGATCGCAATCAGATAGACACCGTAACGCCGCCGCCAGCCAAGATTGGCCACCGGGCCGGTTTCGTTGCGGACAAGCGCCTCGATCACCGTGTTGCGGCGGGTGTTGGCCAGTTCGGTTCCGGCGATGTGCAGCCCGGCGTCGGCGGCGGCGCGAAAGCCCATCACCTCGGCGTCGCTGGTGCGCAGCACGACCCGGTCGCCCGCCGCCAGCGGTTCTGTCGCCAGTGCCCGCCGTAGCGAGACATCCTCGCGGATCAGGTCGATCACCCGCGTGGCGCTGCGGCGAAATCCGGAAACCTCGGGTGCCTTCTGACCGATCAGGTCAGAGCCCGGCGGCACGAACAGCTCGACCGTCCAGGAACGTTGCCCTCCCAGCGCCGAGGATTCCGCCAGCGGCGCGCGTTCCGGCAGAAGCCGGGAACCGACCAGCGCCAGGTACAGCCCGCCCGCCAGCGCCAGCGGAATACCCAGCGGCGCGATCTCGAACAGCCCGAATGGCGCGAGCCCCAGGTCACGCGCCAGGCCGTCGACCAGCAGGTTGGTCGAAGTGCCGATCATCGAGCAGGTTCCGCCGAGGATCACCACAAAGCTGAGCGGCATCAGATAGCGCGAGGCGCTGGTATCCATCTCGCGCGCCAGGCCAAAGACCACGGGGATCAGGATCATCACGATGGGCGTGTTGTTGACAAAGGCCGAGGCGGCGCCCGCCAGCCCGAAGAACAGCACGATAGTCACTTTCGGCCGCGCCTTCAGCCCCGTTCGCAACCCGTCGGCGACACTGTCAAGAACACCGGTGCGCACCAGAGCGGCGCTGATCACGAACATCGCGCCGATCGTGGCCGGTGCCGGGTTGGCCAGCGATTTGAGCAGGTCCTGCGCTGTAACCAGGCCCAGAACCAGGGCTACCGCCACGCCGCAAAGGGCGATGACATCCGCAGGAAAACGTTCCAGTAGGAACAACCCGAACACGGCGAGCACAAGCCCGAGCGCCAGGAAGGGTGCCAGGGCACCGGTATCAAACAGCATTCAATCCGCCGTTCCATGTCGATCTGTAATGCGCCGCCGACAAGGCGCCTGACGATTTGGCAGCACCCGGGGCCTTGCCGGGCGTCCTGGCCATCGGGGCGACTTTATTTCGGCGCACGGGCAAAGGTAATGGGGTTTGACGCGTTCCGGGCAAAAAGACCGCTCTTCTGCTTTCTTTGCCGGCGCAGCAAAACGGTGTTGCCCGCGCAGTCGGCAAGGGAAAGCCGTCCCGCCGGGCGGGCACGTATCGCGGTACCGTTCGCGGCGGGCGCGTTACAGGCCGGGTTCCGCGCCGGGCCGGCCAAGGAAGGCGCGCAGGGCTGACAGCGTTCCGGTGGGGTTGTCCCAGACGACGTCATGCCCGGCATTGGGGATGACCGCCATGTCGGCATCGCGGAACCGTTCCCGATGCTGCGCCTGCAACGTCGCGCCCAGCCAGCTGTTGCAGGCACCGGCGATCAACAGAACCGGCCCCTGGTATCGCGCTGCGCCCTGGGCGATCCGGTCCACCTCCTTGTCGCTGGCGTCGTCCCATGCCGCGCTCGACAAAGCGCCGAAGCGCCGCATCGGTGCGCCATATCCCGCGCCGCAGTGGTAGGGCTGCCCCGGATGGTTGGCAAATGCATGGACCATGCGTCCGATCAGGAAATCTTCGCGCGCGTCGGCATCGGGTCCGGTTACATGCGCCGCCCGGAAACCGGTCAGCACGGCCGTGGCGGCATAGCCCGGCCCCGACAGAAAGCGGCGGCTGGCCTCGCGCCAGCGATCCCGGCCGCGCGCGTCAAGATACCCCGGCTCGATCAGCACGGCGCGGCTGATGCGCGATGGATGCCGCCCGAGGTAAGCCGTTGCCAGCATGGCGCCCCAGGAATGGCCCAGCAGGATCACCGGTCGCCCCGGTGCGACATGCTCGATCACGGCGCCCAGTTCATCCAGGTGGCCGTCAAGCGTCAGCGCCCGCGCCGCCACCCGTTCTGACAGGCCGGCGCCGCGCTGGTCATAGAAAACCACCCGATGCATGTCCGACAAGGCAGCCAGCGCCTCAAGCGAGTGGAAATCGCCGCCCGGGCCGCCATGCAGCACGATCACCGTCGCCGCGTCCGGCGGCCCTTCCACGATGCGCAGGTGCAGCCGGTGTCCGGCCAGGGTCACGGCGGGCAGGCTTTCGTCTTGGGTCACCAGGGCGGGCACAGGGTATGTGCCGCGCGTCGCCAGCCACAGCGCAAGCATCGTGGCACAAGCTGCGGTCAGCCCACGCAGCCCCCATCGCAGGATCTGACGCATCACTCTGCCTCCGCCTGCCAGAGCAACGTGGCGCCAATCGC
>JAGRMT010000055.1 GCA_020441125.1 Roseivivax sp. | reverse complement strand
GTGCAAAGCCAGAAGATGCAGGCCATCGGCCAGCTGGCCGGCGGCGTAGCGCATGACTTCAATAACCTTCTGACAGCGATTTCAGGCCATTGCGACCTGTTGCTGCTGCGGCATGATCGTGGTGACCCGGATTATCCCGACCTTATCCAGATCAATCAGAACGCCAACCGCGCGGCCGCGCTGGTGGGTCAGTTGCTGGCATTCTCGCGCAAGCAGAACCTGCAACCCGAACCGCTGGATCTGCGAAGCACCCTGTCGGACCTGACCCATCTGCTGAACCGCCTGGTGGGCGAGAAGATCACCCTCCGGCTGGTCCACGATCCCGAACTGCCCCGAGTACGGGCAGACAAGCGGCAGCTGGAACAGGTGATGATGAACCTGGTCGTGAACGCGCGCGACGCCATGCCCGGCGGCGGCGTTGTGACCGTCAAGACAGAGGCGGTGACGATCAAGTCGCCCTGGGTGCGGGACCGGGCCACAGTTCCCGCCGGCACCTACGTGGTTCTGACCGTGTCCGACCAGGGTGTCGGCATGGCGCCCGAAGTGGTGGAAAAGATCTTTGAGCCGTTCTTCACCACCAAGCGCACGGGCGAGGGCACGGGCCTGGGCCTGTCGACGGTTTATGGCATCGTCAAGCAATCCGGCGGCTTCATCTTTGTCGACAGCACCCCCGGCAAGGGCACGACCTTCACGATGTTCTTCCGCCGCGAATCGGAACCGGTTCGCAGCGACCGTCGCGTCGACACGCCCAGCAAGGCGGCCCAACCCGACCGCGCGCCCGGCGTCGTGCTGCTGGTCGAGGACGAAGCGCCGGTGCGCACCTTCGCCTCGCGCGCGCTGCGGTTGCGCGGCCATACGGTGATCGAGGCGGAATCGGGCGAACAGGCGCTCTTGGCGCTTCAGGATGAATCGCTGCTCGTCGATGTGGTGGTCACTGACGTGGTCATGCCCGGGCTGGACGGGCCCAGCTGGGTGCGCCGCGCGCTGAAAACGCGCCCAGACCTGCGGGTGATCTTTGTTTCGGGTTACGCCGAGGACATGGTCGAGCAGGGCGACGCGCTGGTGCCCGGTTCGGTATTCCTGCCCAAGCCGTTTTCGCTGTCAGAGCTGACCGACACCGTGCAGAAACAGCTGGCCTGAGCCCTATTGCCGCCGGGCTGCCTGCCACAGATCGAAATCGGCGGCGAACTTGCGGCGCAGGCGCCGCTCTGTCTCGTCCGGCAACGCCAACGTCGCGGGTTGAGAGGCGTTTTCCCGTGCCACCGCGATCGGCATCTCAAGCCGCGATTCGAGGAAACGGATCAGCGCAGTTTGCGCCTCGTAGGCAAAGACATGGTTCACCGCCACGCCATTGGGGCGCGGCTCCAGGAACTTGGCCTGGCTGCCAACCTCGGCAAAGGCGGGCCGGTCCCCCTGGCAATACGCCTGAACAAAGGCATCGAACGTCATGCGAGCGGTCGATTCCGGGCGCCCGTCCAGAAAGGGCCGCTGGCGGTACCGGTACCAACTGCCCAGCCAATCGACCGGTTCGCGTACCACGGCCAACGTTTCCATCCCGCCCGCGCCAACCTTGTCCAGCATGGGCCGGATGAACCGGTTGTACCGATAAAGCGGCGCGTGCTTCAGCTCGGGCGGGTCGGAAATCACCATGGAGGCCAACGGCGCAAGCGCAGACGCCCAGGCCGAGGTGCCCGTCTTGGGAACCGCCAGGAAAACCAGCCTTTGTTTCCAGAAAACCAGCATGGGCCCATTCTGCCTTGTCTGCGCTAATTCTTCCTTAACCAACATCACGCAAGCATGGAAACGGAAGAATTGACTTGAAATGTTCTCCTTTTGATCTCATAGATGCGAGAACAAGAGGTGAACGAAAGCAGCAATTGCCGCCCGGCGACGGGTGTGGAATAAGGATCCAAAAGAATGGCAGCGGCAGATCTTCTGACTATGGACAGCAAGCGCAACCCCGACAAGCAAAAGGCGCTGGATTCCGCGCTGGCGCAGATCGAACGGCAGNNGGCAAGGGCTCGATCATGAAACTTGGCGGGGACAACCCGATCAAGGACATCGAGGCCACCTCGACCGGCTCCCTGGGCCTGGATATTGCCCTGGGCATCGGCGGGCTACCAAAGGGCCGGATCATCGAGATTTATGGTCCGGAAAGCTCGGGCAAGACGACGCTGACGCTGCATGTGGTTGCGGAAGAGCAGAAAAAGGGCGGCGTCTGCGCCTTTGTCGATGCCGAGCACGCACTCGACCCGCTTTATGCCAAGAAGCTGGGCGTCAACCTCGAAGAACTTCTGATCAGCCAGCCCGACACGGGCGAACAGGCGCTGGAGATTACCGATACGCTGGTGCGCTCGGGCGCAGTCAGCCTGGTGGTTGTCGACTCGGTCGCCGCTCTGACCCCCAAGTCGGAACTGGAAGGCGACATGGGCGACAGCAACGTCGGCGTGCAGGCCCGGCTGATGAGCCAGGCGATGCGCAAGCTGACCGGCTCGATCTCGCGGTCTAACTGCATGGTGATCTTCATCAACCAGATCCGGATGAAGATCGGCGTCATGTTCGGCTCGCCCGAAACCACCACCGGCGGCAACGCGCTCAAGTTCTACTCCTCGGTCCGTCTGGACATCCGCCGCATCGGCGCGATCAAGGACCGCGACGAGGTGGTGGGCAACCAGACCCGCGTGAAAGTGGTCAAGAACAAGGTCGCCCCGCCGTTCAAGCAGG
>JAGRMT010000054.1 GCA_020441125.1 Roseivivax sp. | reverse complement strand
CGTGGTGCCCGAGATGTTGCGCGTGCCGCCCGAACCGGCGCCGGTGGCGTCGATCGCTTCGTGCATCGCTGCAAGCACGGCCGGGTGCTGGCCCATGCCCAGGTAGTCGTTGCCGCACCAGACGGTGATCGGCGCTTCGGATCCGTCAGGCTTGCGCCACGTGGCGTGCGGGAACTGCCCCTTCTTGCGTTCGATGTCGATGAAGGTGCGATAGCGGCCCTCTTCGTGCAGGCGATTCAGGGCCAGGTCTAGCTTTGCCGTGTAGTCCACGGGGATCCTCCTTCATCCTTACACCGCCCGATGAAGCGGCGTGGTGCGTGCTTGATGCGCATTCAATTTCATGAATGGATACCGTCCGCGCACCAATATGGCAACGGTTGTAGGGAATGACCAACCGTCGCATCCTTGACTTAGGTCAACCATCACAGGCCAAGGGTCCGGCGCAATAGGCGTTTTGGCGCATATCGGAAACATTTTTGCGTCCGGCGACCAGGGCCGTTGGGGCGGCACGGGACCCGGGCGTGGTCCTTTCGCGGCGTAAACCGATGCGGCCGGCGAATCGTTTCCGCTAACGCGAGCGGTCCGAACGTCATGAATTCCGGACTGTGCCGATCCTTCTTTGACGGGTACCGTAAGGTCATTCCCGGCATACCGGCGACGCATTTACGCCGGCGGGTTGGCATTTGCATGAGGTGTTCCGTGAATGGTCTGGTTCTTTCCATACCCGCTCCCGCTTTGGTGGTCCTGACGGCGATCGGCTACTCGGTCGCCACTTTTGGAATGAAGTCCGCGGCGATGGGCGGTGTCAGCTGGTGGATGGCCCTGTGCCTGGGCGGTTTCGCCCTTGCCCTGGCAGCCGAGGTTTCGCTGCTGCGACGGTCCGATCTGCCGATCGTCTATATCTCGATCATCGCGGCGGAAACGCTGATGGTTCTGGGCTACGGCTTCTGGATCGGCGAGGGGCTGACGCTGAAGCAGGGCATCGGCGCGGCGCTGGTGATGGCCGGGTTGGTTGCGGTGACGGTCTAGCGCCGCGGGCGATCCCCCTGCCCGGCTGGACACGGCCCGGCGCTCTGCTACCGTCGCGTCTCACACGACCAAAGCAGGAGCGCCCATGACCCTCGACCCCGTCCTTGACCGCATTGACAGCGACTTGCCGCAAGCGCTGGACCGGCTGATGGCGCTGCTGCGCATCCCGTCGATTTCGACCGACCCGGCCTACAAGGCAGAGTGCGACCGCGCGGCCGACTGGCTGGTGGCCGACCTGCGCGGCATGGGAATCGCGGCTGAAAAGCACGCCACCCCCGGTCATCCGATGGTTTTCGGCCAGATCGACGGCCCCGGCCCGCACCTGTTGTTCTACGGCCATTACGACGTTCAGCCGGTCGACCCGCTAAGCCTGTGGCACCGCGATCCGTTCGACCCCGAGATCCAGGACACGCCCAAGGGCAAGGTGATCCGGGCGCGCGGCGCGTCGGACGACAAGGGCCAGTTGATGACCTTTGTCGAGGCCTGTCGCGCCTGGAAGGCGGTCCACGGCACGCTGCCGTGCAAGATCACCTTCTTCTTTGAGGGCGAAGAGGAATCCGGCTCGCCCTCGCTGGTGCCCTACATGAAAGAGCACAAGGACGCGCTGAAGTCCGATATCGCGCTGATCTGCGACACCGATCTGTTCGACAGCCGCGTGCCGGCGATCACCACCATGCTGCGCGGGCTGCTGGGCGAAGAGATCACCATCACCGGCCCCAGCAAGGACCTGCATTCCGGCATGTACGGCGGGCCGGCGATGAACCCGATCCGCGTTCTGGCGCGGATCATTGCCGGACTGCATGACGACAAGGGCCGCGTGACCGTGCCCGGCTTCTACGAGGGCGTGCCCGAGCTGACGGCCGAGATGCAGGCCCAGTGGGAGGGCCTCGGCTTCGATCACCGCAGCTTCCTTGGTGAGGTCGGCCTGTCCGAGCCGGCGGGCGAGGCCGGCCGCACTGCGCTTGAGATGATCTGGTCGCGCCCGACCTGCGAGGTCAATGGCATCTCTGGCGGGTACGAGGGTGACGGGTTCAAGACCGTGCTGCCCTCGAAGGCCAGCGCCAAGATCAGTTTCCGCCTTGTCGGCACGCAGGACCCGCTGGCCATCCGCGAAAGCTTCCGCGCTTATGTCCAGTCCTGCCTGCCCCCCGATTGCAGCGTCAGCTTCAAGTCTCACGGCGCCTCGCCCGCTTCGGTGATGGACACATCCAGCCCGATGTTCGAAGCGGCGCGCGGCGCGCTATCCGACGAATGGCCCGATCCGGCGGCCTATACCGGTTCTGGCGGTTCGATCCCGATCGCGGGCTATTTCAAGCAGATCGTCGGTACCGATGCGATGCTGATCGGCTTTGCCAAGACCGACGACAGCATCCACAGCCCGAACGAAAAGTACGACGTGGAAAGCTTCCACAAGGGAATTCGCAGCTGGGCGCGGATCCTGGCAGCGCTCAGCGCGTGAAACACAACCCCAGCGCGGTTCCATTGCTTGGAACCGCGCTCTCCCAAAGGTTGCGTTTTCGTCGCGGAACTCGCTGAAAACACTCAAAAAATGGGCAAAACGCCGTTTCCCCGCCATAATTCGGACTGATACGCGCCTGAATGGCGCTCTAACCGTTAACGCCATGAAGCGGTCAGTTCGAAAACTCAGCCACACCGATTTCGCGGCGCGCGTTGCCGTCGTCGAAAAAGCGTATGTCGACCGCACCCCCTATGCGCTGCGCCGCGACAAAACGGGTGAACGGCCGCTGTTCTGGGCAGGCGTCAGCCTGATGTGGAGCTGGTTTGCGCTGTATATCTCGTTCCACCGTCCGGCGGTAAAGCAGTTCCTCGGAACGCGTGACGTGCCGGTTCACCTGCACGATCCGATCATGGCAGGGGTCGCGGCGGCGCTGATGATGTCAATCGTTTTCCTGCTGTACCACATCGGCCGGGCACTGTTCCGGGCGCGCGGCTATTACAACAGCGGCTCGATCCTGGTGGGCTTCTCGCTTGCAGTGGCAATTCACCTGGCACCGGCGTCGCTTTACCAGAACGCCTACGGGATGCTGGGCAGTGACACGCAGCAATTGCTGACCAGCACCGCCAGCCGGGTCAGCCAGATCGGCTGGAACGACGTCGTTGCCGTCACCTCGCGCGGGGGCGACGAACGGATCGCCAGCAACCGCTAGGGCAAGCCGCTCAGAACATCCCCACGAATCGATCCGGCAAACGGTACTGCACCGCGTAGTCCGGTCTGTCGAACTGCCAAAACCCGGTATCCTCCCGCGGGCGCCAACTGGCCTTCATCGCCGCGCGCACCCAGCCCAGGTCGAACCCCTCCTGCATTGGCAGCTCGGCAAAGCCGGCAAACAGCGCCGTGTCGTCGCTCCGCGCCTGGGCAAACCAGTGCCGCCCGATCGCGGCCTGCTGGACCCCGGCGCCTGTCGCCGCCGCCCGGGCGTTGCGATCGTCCATCACGGCGGAATAGGTCGGAAGGTCGCAATATTTCAGGTGGAACAGGTAAAGATTCTCCGGCGTCATCAGCCGGTCGAATTCGGTGTAATGGCCGCCGCGGGCGATCTTGACCCCGGTCGAGATCACGCAGGGCTTGGAATAATGCGGTGCCAGCCGCAGGTGCCGCCGCGGCCCCAGGATCCGCGTGTCGACCGGATCGGCTTCCAGCTCGGGGCGGTGGATCACCTCCAGCCCCAGCGGCGTCAGCACACGTCCCGCCGGACGGCGCTCAAGGAACTCTACCAGCCCCCGCCCCGACGCCGGATCGACCGCCACCAGCTCGTCGACATCGCCAACGATGACATGGCGGTAATAGCCGCGCAGCCCCTGCACCAACCCGTTCAGAAGGCGCCAGCGCTTCATGTCGAAATTCGGATGCGGATCGCCCGGGATGCCGATCAGGTTGCAGCCCTCGGCCATCTGCGCCACCTGCGGCTCGCGCCCATGGCTGACCACATAGCAATTCTCGCGCCCCAGCGCCCGCCCGTAATGGCGCAGCCATGCCGCCAGGAACACCGGATCGTCCCGCACCATGGTTACCGCCGCCGCGATCGTCTGCATCCCGATTGCCTGCCCTGTCACACCTTTGCCCCAGCCTAGCGCCCATCGCGCCGCAAGGACATCGCCTTTGCCGGCGCCGCGCGCTATCGTGGCGCCCAGCTGAGCAAGCAGGAGCGCGCGCGCGCCGTGGCCCTTCCCGACCTTTCCCGCACAGGCTGGCACATCGCCGCCACCGGCACCCCCGCGACCCGCTTCCAGGTATTCGGAGAGCGGTCCTCGGGCACGCATTTCCTGCGCCGCCTGATCGCGCGAAACAGCCCGCTCGAACCGACCGAGGCACTGGGCTGGACGCATGGCTTTCCCGCCATGGCGGCGATCCCCGCCGACACCGCCATTATCGCCGTGGTGCGCCGCGCCGATGACTGGTCGCTGTCGATGCACCGCAAGCCATGGCATACCCCGCCCGCGATGCAGCGCATGCCCTTTGATCGCTTCATCCGCGCCGAATGGCTGACCATCGCCGACCGGATGCGCTATTTCCCCCAGGTCGCCGAGCTTGGCGGCGTGGGCGAGCCGCTGCAATCCGACCGGCACCCGCTGACCGGCCTGCCTTTCGCCAACCTGTTCCGCATGCGCACCGCCAAGCTGATCGGCCTGCTCAGCTTCGCCGCGCGCGGTTGCAGCTATACGCTGGTACAGCTCGAAGCGGTGCAAGCCCGGCCCGAGGCCTTCCTTGCCGCGCTGCTTCCGGCGCTGGGTCAGCCGGCCTTCGCGCCGCCGCTGCGCCCCGTCGTCAAGCACCTGGGCAGCAAGTTCAAACCGTCCGTCCGCACCCGCCCTGCAACACCCGCAGAGCTCGGCCCGGCCGACCTCGCTTTCCTGCGCGAACAGGTCGACCCACGCCTCGAAGAGCGCCTGGGTTACCGTTACGGCCCCTGACGCCGCACCGCCGTGCCGGCAGAACGGCGCGCCCCTGCTTCTTCTTGCCGAAAATACCCCGGGGTGAATGACCCCGAAGGGGTCAGAGGGGCAGAGCCCCTGCTTTCCTTGTCTCTCAGTTCCGCGCAGTGGATCGAAGAGGGGTCAAAACCCCGACCGCCGCACAGCCTCGAACCGAAACCGGCTCAGGCCGGCGGGTGCAGCAGCAGGTTCGACACCGGCACCAGTTGTAGCAGCCCTGCCCGGTCCTGCAGCCCCCACAGGATCAGCGAAGACACCGTGTCGGGCCGTGCCCGGCCCAGCATGATCACGCCGCCATCCTGGCGGGCGCGGAAGGCGGCCTGGTCAAGGAAGCGGCGAATCGCGCGGCCATCCTGCCCGGCGCCGTCGAAATCGCGGAACACGGTGCCGGCGGCGACCCCGGCGCGCTCTGCCTGCTGCTGAACGATGTTCAGCCCCTGCTTCTGCACCACCAGGCCCAGCCCGCTCTGGCGCATCAGCGCGGCGATCTGGTCGGATATGGCGCGGCTGCCATGGATGCCGTCCTGGGTGCCCTCCAGCACGCCGATCACTTCGGGCAGGCGCTGCAAGGACGCTTGCACGGCGGCCACGGCGTCCTCGCCACGCGTCTGTGCGGGCAGGTCGGCAAGAGCCATCACCTCGATCCCTTCGGCGCGGTAGGCGGCCATGATTTGTGCGGCATCGGGCAGCGCCGGATCCACCGCCACGGTGATCGGGAACGGGAAGCCGTGCAGCGCTTCCGGCCCGACGGGCCCCTGCCCGTCATGGATCAGAACGACCGCCATGCGCGGCGATTCCGTATCGGCCTCGACCGGTGTGGCGAAGGCTTCCAGCGGGCTTTGCGGAACGGCCTCGGTACCGGCGGCGTCAAGGCCCGGACGGCGCGTCGGCACGGCATCGGGACGGAGCAGCAGGTTTGTCCCCGGCGCGCCGATACGGCTGCTGACGGCCTCGATCCCGCCAACCGGCGGCAAGGCCTCTACCGGGGTGCCGATCGCGGCGATGCGGCGGTCTTCCTCGGCGGGCCGGGTGCGGTCCGGACCACTGCGCACGGTCACCGGCGCGGCGCCGCCGCTGGCGGTTTCGGCCAGGCTGGGCCCTGTCTCGCCGGCCACCGGTGCAGATGGCGCGGCCGCCAGTCCGGCCGACGCGACGGGCGCATCAGCCGCGGGCAACGCGGCGGTTTCGGTGGGCGCGGCCGCCGCTTCGGGCGCGGCGATCCGGGTGGTGGCGCTTGGCGCGGCTGGGCTGCCATCGACCGTCAGCGCCTCGGGCGCGGACTGCGCTGCCGGCGCACCGCCGAGCGTGGCACGGCCCGGCAGGGCGGCGTCGCCCGGCAGGGCCAGCCCGGCAGTTTGAGACGACGCGGCAGCGGCCGGTGCCTCGGCCGGCACACCGCTGACCGAAGGAGGCGGCGCGGGCAGAACAACGGCGGGGCTGTCGGCCTGGGCAACTTGCGGCGACGGCGCGGCGCCCGGGGCGCTACGCTCGGGCGCGGCGGCCACCGGGGCGGCGGCAGTCATGCCAGTGCCGGCGGGTTGCTGCGCACCGGGCACCGGCTCGGGGATCGAGGCGGCGACAGTGGGCTGCGGCGCGTTCACCACGCCGTTGGGGCCCTCGGGCCGACCGCCCACCACCGCGGCCGCGACCACGGTCAGCAATGCCGTTCCGCCCAACCCCGCAACAAACCCCTTGAATGCGCCACCTGCCATGTGTGCCGTCCCGGTCCTGATCCAATCAATTAATCCGAACGGCAAACGAGGCCCCCCAAGGCCTTGACGCTCCTGCGTTCGTGCGCGCATGTATAGCGCCACATTGCCGGGATCGTCACCCGCGCTCACAGACACAAGCGAAAGCCCGCCGATGCTGCTGCTAATCGACAACTATGACAGCTTTACCTACAACCTGGTGCATTACCTGGGCGAGCTTGGCGCAGATGTTGTGGTCCGACGCAACGATGCGCTGGACGTGCAGCAGGCGATGGCGATGAACCCGGCCGGGATCGTGCTGTCGCCCGGTCCCTGCGATCCCGACCAGGCCGGCATCTGCCTGGCGCTGACCGCCGCGGCGGCGGAAACCCGCACGCCTCTGCTGGGCGTCTGCCTGGGGCACCAGACCATCGGCCAGGCGTTTGGCGGCACGGTGGTGCAGCATGACCAGATCGTGCACGGCAAGATGGGCCTGATGCACCACTCCGGCAAAGGGCTGTTTGCCGGGCTGCCTTCGCCATTCGAGGCGACGCGCTATCACTCGCTGGTGGTACGGCGGTCCGACCTGCCCGAATGCCTTGAGGTCACAGCCTGGCTGGAGGACGGTACGATCATGGGGCTGCAGCACCGCAGCCTGCCGATCCATGGCGTGCAGTTCCACCCCGAGTCCATCGCCTCGCAGCATGGCCATGCCCTGCTTAAGAATTTCCTGACCGAGCTGAAAGTTCCCGCATGACCGATGCCATGAAGCCCTTCATCTACGCCGCCTCCGAAGGCCCTCTGAGCCGGGCCCAGGCGCAGGCCGCGTTCGGCCTGCTGTTCGAAGGACAGGCCACTCCGGCGCAGATCGGCGGGCTGTTGATGGCGATGCGCGCGCGTGGCGAGAGCGTTTCGGAATATGCCGCGGCGGCGGCGGTGATGCGCGCCAAGTGCAACGCGGTGACCGCCCCCGAAGGCGCGATGGACATCGTCGGTACAGGCGGCGATGGGAAAGGCACGCTGAACATCTCGACCGCAACGGCCTTTGTCGTGGCTGGCGCCGGGGTGCCGGTGGCCAAGCACGGCAATCGCAACCTGTCGTCCAAGTCCGGCGCGGCCGACGCTCTGGGGGCGATGGGCATCAACGTGATGCTGCAGGCGCCGCAGGTGCAGAAGGTGCTGGACGAGGTCGGCATCGCCTTCATGATGGCGCCGCTGCACCACCCGGCGATGAAGCACGTCATGCCCGTCCGGCAGGAACTGGGCTGCAAGACCATCTTCAACATCCTGGGCCCTCTGACCAACCCGGCCGGTGTGAAACGCCAGCTGACCGGCGCCTTCGCCATCGACCTGATCTATCCGATGGCCGAAACGCTGCAGCAGCTCGGCTCTGACCGGGCATGGCTGGTGCATGGCGAGGACGGCACTGACGAGGTGTCGATCACCGGCGTGACCCACCTGGCGGCACTGGAGGACGGCACCATCCGCGGCGCCGAATTGCACCCCGAGGATGCCGGCCTGCCAGTCCACCCGATGCGCGACATCATGGGCGGCACGCCCGAAGAAAACGGCGCGGCGCTGCAAGCGTTGCTGGCCGGCGCGCCGGGCGCCTATCGCGACGCCGTGCTGCTGAACACCGCCTGCGCGCTGGTCGTGGCCGAAACCGCGCCGGACCTGCGGGCGGGCGTGGAAATGGCGCGCGAGAGCATCGACAGCGGCAAGGCACGCGCCAAGGCGCAGGCGCTGGCGAAGGCAAGCCAGGCGGCGTGAAGGGTGTGGTGGGTTGAAAACCCACCCTACGGGGTTGCGCGTCTACCGATTGAACGGTGCCCCGGCCCGTTAACAGGAATGCGCAGCATTCCCGGGCCAGCGGTCATGCTGGAAGCATGCCTTCGGCATGACCCGTCCCGCGGACGAGCGCTTTCGTTGAAGTTGGCGCGGCTATTGAGGTCGTCCGGAGCGAACGCATAAAACAAGGACCACGATTGCCAGAAGCGCCCATCCACGGCCGGTCGCTGTCCCTCCGTTTCGAATTCGTAAAAACGACTGGAGCGCCCCTATGCCCCTGACCCCGCCCCGCGCCTGGACGCACCTGCCGTTCTTCACCACCGACCTGCCGCGCATCGCTGCCGCGCTGGCCGAGGATTCGCGCGACATCCTGCCCCCCGAATCCCAGGTCTTTGCCGCGCTTGACGCCTGTCCGCCGGATCAAACGCGCGTCGTGATCCTGGGGCAGGATCCCTATCCGACCCCTGGCCACGCTCATGGGCTGGCATTTTCGGTTGCACCGGACGTGCGCCCGCTGCCCCGATCATTGAACAATATCTTTAAGGAGATGCAGGCCGATCTTGGCGCCTCACCGGCGACCGGAGACCTGCGCGACTGGGCGCGTCAGGGCGTTCTGCTATTGAACACGGCGCTGACCGTGCCAGCGGGTGACGCCGGCGGACATGCGCGGCTGGGCTGGTCGGCGCTGACCCGGCAGGTGCTGGACGCGCTGAACGACACGCCCCGTGCCTTTGTGCTGTGGGGCGGCCACGCGCAGGGCTTTGCCCCGCACCTGACCCATCCCGGCCACCTGGTGCTGACCTCGGCCCATCCCTCGCCACTATCGGCGCGGCGGGGATTTTTCGGCTCGCGCCCCTTTTCCCGCGTGAACGACTGGCTTAAAGCCAAGGGTCAGCAACCGATCGACTGGACAGGCGCATGACCGGAACCATCCTCGACAAGATCAAGGCTTACAAGCTGGAGGAAGTCGCCGCCGACAAGGCGGCCCGTCCGCTGGCAGAGGTGGAAGCCGCAGCACGGGCCGCAGGGCCGGTCCGGCCCTTTGCCGAAGCGCTGCGCGCGGCGCAGATCACGGGCTATGGCCTGATCGCCGAGGTCAAGAAAGCCTCGCCCTCCAAGGGTTTGATCCGCGCCGACTTTCATCCTGCCACGCTGGCCAAGGCTTATCAGGATGGCGGCGCGACCTGCCTGTCGGTTCTGACCGACACGCCCTCGTTCCAGGGCGCCAAGCCATTCCTGACCGAGGCGCGCGGCGCGACCAGCCTGCCGGCGCTGCGCAAGGACTTCATGTACGACACCTACCAGGTGGCCGAGGCCCGCGCGCTGGGGGCCGACTGCATCCTGATCATCATGGCCAGCGTCAGCGACGCGCAGGCGCAGGAGCTGGAAGACGCCGCCTTTGCCTGGGGCATGGACGCGCTGATCGAGGTGCACGACGCGCCCGAGACCGAGCGCGCGCTGCGCCTGAAATCGCCGCTGATCGGGGTAAACAACCGCAATCTCAAGACCTTCGAGACCACGCTTGAGACCACGCGCCAGCTGTCGAAGCTGGTGCCGGACGACCGGCTGCTGATTTCGGAATCCGGTTTGTTCACCCCGGCAGACCTGGCCGACATGGCCGCCCATGGCGCGCGCAGCTTCCTGATCGGGGAAAGCCTGATGCGGCAGGCCGACGTGGCCGCCGCCACCCGCGCGCTGCTGGCCAACCCGGTGCCGGCATGAGCGGCGGGCTGACCCATTTCGACGCCAAGGGCGACGCGCACATGGTCGACGTGTCGGACAAGGCCGTCACCGCCCGGGTCGCCGTGGCCGAGGGGTTCGTCACCATGGCCCGCGAAACCTATGACATCATCGCCGAGGGCCGTGCGAAGAAGGGCGACGTGATCGCCGTCGCCCGGCTGGCAGGCATCATGGGCGCCAAGAAGACGCCCGAGTTGATTCCCCTGTGCCACCCGCTGCCCATCACCAAGGCCGCGGTGGAACTTACGCTGGACCCGGACCTGCCGGGCCTGCGGATCGAGGCCACCGTCAAGACCACCGGCCAGACCGGGGTGGAGATGGAGGCGCTGACCGCCGTTTCGGTCGCCGCGCTGACCGTTTATGACATGGCCAAGGCGGTGGACAAGGCGATGACCATCGGCGGCATTCGGGTCATCCTGAAAGATGGCGGAAAATCAGGGCGGTACGAGGCATCATGATCACCGTATCCGAAGCGCTTGAACGGCTGTTCGCGCTGGCTCGGCCCACCGGCACCGAAGAGGTTCCGCTGGCCCAGGCGGGTGGGCGGGTGCTGGCACGGCCCGTGGCCGCGCGGCGCACCCAGCCGCCGTTCGATGCCTCGGCGATGGATGGCTATGCGATGGTCTCTGCCCGGCCGGGCGATCGGTTCTCGGTGATCGGGACCGCTGCCGCCGGGCGCGGGTTCGAAGGCACGGTGGGTCCGGGCCAGGCGGTGCGCATCTTCACCGGTGCTCCGGTACCCGCGGGCGCGGCCCATGTGGTGATCCAGGAGGACGTCACCCGTGACGGCGACACGATCACCGTGACCGAGGGGCTGGGAGAAGGCGACAACATCCGCCCTGCGGGCAACGATTTCGCCGCCGGTGACAGCCTTTCGGCACCGCGCGTGCTAAGCCCCTATGACATCGCGCTGCTGGCGGCGATGAACATCGACTGCGTGCCGGTGGCGATCCGGCCAAAGGTGGCGCTGATCGCTACAGGAGACGAGCTGGTGATGCCCGGTGAAACGCCGGGCCCTGACCAGATCGTCGCCTCCAACACCTTCGGGCTGGCGGCGATGCTGCGCGCCTTGGGGGCAGAGCCGCGGTTGTTGCCCATCGCGCGCGATACGGTGGCTTCGCTCAAGGCGGCTTTCGCGCTGGCGGCGGGGGCTGACCTGATCGTGACGGTGGGCGGCGCCTCGGTAGGCGATCACGATCTTGTGGCGACAGTCGCGGCCGAACTGGAAATGCAGACAGCGTTCCACAAGGTAGCGATGCGTCCGGGCAAGCCGCTGATGTCCGGCCGGCTGGGCCCGGCGATGATGCTGGGGCTGCCAGGCAACCCGGTTTCGGCCATGGTGTGCGGTCACGTGTTCATGGCGCCGGTGATCCGCGTCATGCTGGGCCTGCCCGCTGCCCCTGCCCCGCGCCTTTCGGCGCCGCTGGCAGAACCGCTGGAGGCGAACGGCCCGCGCGAGCATTACATGCGCGCCGTGCTGGGGCCGGATGGTCTGCGCGCCGCCGCACGGCAGGACAGCAGCCTGCTATCGGTCTTGTCGCAATCATCGGTGCTGATCGCGCGCGCCGCGGGCGACGGACCGCGCGCCGCGGGTGAGCAGGTGGATTACTTGCCGCTCTGAACGTCGGCGGTGTCGCCGGCGATCACCACGTCGGTTTCCCAGCGCGCCAGCCGGTCGGCAAAAGACGGGCGCAGCGGCGCATCGGTAACCAGGATATCGGGCCGTTCTGCCGGGAAGGCGACCAGCGGCGCGGACTGGCTGAACTTGCTGTTATCGGCCACCACGATCACCCGGCGGGCGTGAGAGGCCACGGCGCGGGACATTTCCGCCTCGGCCGAGCCAGACAGAAGGTAACCGTCGCGCATGTCGATGCCATCGACCGACAGCACCGCGAAATCGATGCTGAAGCGCGCGATGAACTCCAGTGCCGCCGCGCCAAAGCTGCCCAATTCGACCTCACGCAGCTCACCGCCGGCCAGGAACACCCGCCCGCCGCCACGCCCTGCCAGCGTCTGGGCGATGGTCAGCGCATTGGTGACCACGGTCAGGCCGCGATGGTCGCGCAGCCGTTCGGCCACATAAGCAGTGGTCGAGCCGACATCGAGAAAAACGCTGGCGCCGTCAGGGATCAGCGCGGCGGTGGCCGCCCCGATCCGCGCCTTTTGCGAGGCGTTGCGGCTCATCCGCGACTTGACCGGCCCGAAGCCATCGCCGTTGGACAGGTAGACACCACCATGGACCCGCTGCACGAGCTCGGCCTTGGCCAGCGCCTTGACGGTCCGGCGGACGGTTTCTTCGGACACGCCCATCGCCTCTGCCAGGGCCGCGTTCCGTGCGGAACCGCCCAGACTGCGCAGCGTCTCAAGCAGTTCAACCTCGCGGTGGGTGCCGTGGTGATCTGGGTTGTTGGTCATCGGCTACTCCTGTCCCGACTTGTACGGGTGAAGCGCGGATGCTGTCCAGACGAAGTTCCGGAAAGACCGGATCCGGCGGATTCTCGTCGCACAAGAATTCACCAAAAGAATCGATTTCGCTCTGAACCGGCGGTTTTCCTTCGGCCGGGCTCGCGGGTGATTCCTTTTTTTCCGGCCCGGAAGTGTTAGCGCCATCATTTCTGCCTTATATGGGGCATTTCGGGGCATTGATTGAGACACTCCTGCCCGATCGCCGCCTTCGTCGCGACATCGTTTCCAATGACGCAACCATGACTTAGTTCCAACCCACTGCGGTCGCGATTGCACTGCATTCATTAACCTGTCTGTGCCGAGTTGATTTGAGAGTTAACCTACCAGTTCCTGTTCACGATTTTTCTCCAATCACCCCGGTCTGGCCGGTCTGTTCCCCGCTTCCAAACAGACCGCAGACTTTCCCGTATATGCCCAATTTTCGGGCAACGGGGACGGGAGGCCCGGTTCCGCACGCACCCTCGTTTCGCGGAATCGGGCCGAACGGTCACACCGAAGCCTCTTGATCACACATTGCCGCGGGATTGCCTTCTGGTTGCCTTTCGGTAGCGCAAACCGTCTGTTTAGCAGCGTGGCATCGCGCTAAACGATAGCCAAACCAATCGACAAGGAACCGGACATGACTTCCCCTTCGATCTTCGACGACCGTATGCTTTCCCTGGGCCTGGCCCGCGTGGCGGAACAAGCCGCCATCGCCTCGGCCAAGCTGATCGGCCACGGCGACGAGAAAGCCGCCGACCAGGCCGCTGTCAACGCGATGCGCGAACAGCTGAACAAGCTGGACATCAAGGGCGTCGTCGTCATCGGCGAAGGTGAGCGCGACGAGGCGCCGATGCTGTATATCGGCGAAGAGGTCGGCACCGGCAACGGTCCGGGCGTGGACATCGCGCTGGACCCGCTGGAAGGCACCACCCTCACCGCAAAGGACATGCCCAACGCGCTGACCGTGATCGCCATGGGCCCGCGCGGCTCGATGCTGCACGCGCCCGACGTCTACATGGAAAAGCTGGCCGTTGGGCCGGGCTATGCCGAAGGCGTCGTGTCGTTGAAGATGAGCCCCTCCGAGCGCGTCAAGGCGCTGGCGGCTGCCAAGGGCTGCGGCACGTCTGATATCACCGTCTGCATCCTGGAACGCCCCCGGCACGAGGCGATGATCGCCGAAGTCCGCGGAACCGGTGCCGCGATCCGGCTGATCACCGACGGCGACGTCGCCGGCGTGATGCACTGCGCCGAGCCGCACATCACCGGCATCGACATGTACATGGGTTCGGGCGGCGCGCCCGAGGGCGTGCTGGCGGCCTCGGCGCTGAAATGCATGGGCGGCCAGATCCAGGGCCAGCTGCTGTTCCGCAACGATGACGAGCGCGCCCGCGCCGCCAAGGCCGGCATCACCGACCTGAACAAGATTTACACCCGCGACGAGATGGTCACCGAACACGTGATCTTTGCCGCCACCGGCGTGACCAGCGGCTCGCTGGTATCCGGCATCAAGCGCGAGGTGGGCTACCTGACCACCGAAACGATCCTGATGCGGTCCAAGACCGGATCGGTGCGCCGGATGATCTACCGCAACCCGACAACGCCGCGCGGCTAACGCCCCGCCACAGCATCCCAAGACCAGGGCCCGGCCATCGCGCCGGGCCTTTTGTTTGTGCGACATGCCAGAGGCGGCCCCCTTGGCGTGACAGCCACCTGCGGCACCCCCACAGGTTGCGGGGCGGCCGTGCCCGAGCGCAACATGCATGGCCGTCATCCAGGCTCTGGCCAGCCTGGCGCCCAATTCATGAGCAAAATTGTTTCGTATTCGTAAACGATTGAAAAAGAGACGAAATTGTGGCGGCCGTTCTTGGTGACTCGGGCATTTCGTGCTATCAGGCCAACAGCCTTTGGATTCTGACAAGCCAATACGCGCCGCGGCAACAATCGCCCGGTGCTCAGAATAGCCACTCGTGAACGAAGGTAAATGCCGCTTGGCGGCACCTCGACACGGAGACCATTTATTGATGATGAAACTTGCAAAATCGCTGATCCTCGGCGCTTCCCTGGCGTTGTCCGGCGCGGCGGCCCATGCCGCATCAACCACGATCGTGCCGTTCAACGTCCTGATCACGCAGAACTTCGACACCACGCTCAGCAGCAACGTGTCCACCCTGGTCGGCACCACCGGCAGCGGCTGGTATGACTGGGCCGCGGGCGGCACGCCCGGGCCGACGGCGTTCTCGCTGTCCATCGACTTTGCCACCGGCACCGAGACGTTCAACGTTGGCGCGCAGGGTCCGCAGGTCACGGTGGACAGCCGCAATGACCTGACCTCGGTCGTGCTGACCGTGCTGGACGATCTGCCCGGCACCGCCTTCTTCGACGACCTGATCAAGGCAACCGGCGTTGTCGGCTTCACCGTGCTGAGCCTGGTGCCCGAAGTGGGCCGGACCCCGGCTGTGCTGAACATCGGCGTAACCTCGGCCTCGCCCGCTGCGGTGCCCCTGCCGGCCACCGCCGGGCTGTCGCTGGGCGCCATGGCGCTGATGGGCTTTGCCGCCATCCGCCGCCGCCGCAAGGCCTGAGCCAGACACACACACCGCTCGCGGAACCAGACAGCAAAACGGCGGGGCCATGCCCCGCCGTTTTTTCGTTGGACCTGAAAGCGGGTGCGCCGCGCTCAGAGCTGGGCCATCACCTCGTCCGAGGCTTCGAAGTTGGTGGTGACGCGCTGCACGTCGTCGTCATCTTCCAGCGCTTCGACCAGCTTCATCAGGCTTTCCATCGCAGCAAGGTCCAGTTCGGTGGTCGTGGCAGGCTTCCACACCAGCTTGGTCGATTCCGATTCGCCCAGCGCCTCTTCCAGCGCGGTGGACACTTCGGCCAGGTCGGTGTCGGCGCAATAGATGGTGTGATCCTCGTCCGAGCTTTCCACGTCCTCGGCGCCGGCCTCGATCGCGGCCATCATCACCGTGTCGGCATCGCCGGCGGACAGGGCATAGACGATCTCGCCCTTGCGCTCGAACATGAAGGCCACCGAGCCCGTCTCGCCAAGGTTTCCGCCGTTCTTGGCGAAGGTCGACCGAACGTTGGACGCGGTGCGGTTGCGGTTGTCGGTCATCGCCTCGACGATCACCGCCACGCCGTTCGGGCCATAGCCCTCGTAGCGGATTTCCTCGTAGTTGTCGCCCTCGCCGCCCACGGCCTTCTTGATCGCGCGCTCGATGTTGTCCTTGGGCATGGATTGCGATTTCGCTTCCTTGACCGCCAGACGCAGGCGCGGGTTCTTGTCGGGATCAGGGTCGCCCATCTTGGCGGCGACGGTGATTTCCTTCGACAGCTTGGAAAACAGCTTGGCGCGCACGGCGTCCTGACGGCCCTTGCGATGCTGGATGTTGGCCCATTTGGAATGCCCGGCCATGGAACCCTCTCAGTTCAAGTTCGGTGATTGCGCGCCTCTATACGGCAGCGGCGTGACGAGGGGCAAGGGTTGTCGGCTCGCTTGGCAATCGTGCGGATCCGCGCTGCACGCGCCGATTGCAGGCTTCAGACCATTTCGTAGCCATCGCCAAAGAAGATGTGGCCCATCTTGCTCCGACCGCTTTTCTCGCGCTCCTTCCGGTGCGGGTCGTGAAAATGCTCAAAGAGGATCTGCCCTTTCTTTCCAGAGCTGATCTCCTTGATGGTATAGTCGCCATCGACGTTCCTTCGCCCGCCGCCAATCGCCTTGGACAACGCTTTGGCGTCACCTTTCGTGGCGTAGACGTCCTTTCCCTTTTTCACGCGTTTCACGGCCGCTGCCTTGTCCATGGCCTTGCCTTGAACCTTCAGCCTCTTACCCGACAGCACGACCGGTGTGTACTTGTGAGCCATGGCTGCCCCCGAATGCTTGCGAATGAGCCGGAAAAACGCCTGAGGGTAGCATGATTGTGCCGCCCTGTCCTTTCGAGCGTATGGCTCCCCGCTCGGGCGCCTGCCCCCTTCCCATCGGCCTATCGCGCGGCTATCCCGGTGACATGAAACCGTTCCTGATCCTGCAACTGCGCCCCGAAGCCGAGGCTTCGGACGATGAATACGCCGCCTTCCTGCGCAAAGGCGGGCTGGAAGCCGGGCAGACCCGTCGGATCCGGCTGGAGCGCGAGCCGCTGCCAGCGCTGGAGCTTGACGACTATGCCGGGGTGATCGTCGGCGGCGGTCCCGGCTGCGTCAGCGACGCGCCCGAGGACAAGGACCCGCTGGAAGCGCGGATCGAGGCCGATATCCTGTCGCTGATGCCCCGCATCGCCGAGCAGGACATCCCCTTTCTGGGCTGCTGCTATGGCATCGGCATCCTGGCCCATCACCTGGGCGCGCCGGTGTCCAAGGCCGCCTATGGCGAGCCGGTGGGCGCGGTGACCTGCGAGAAGCGGGCCGACGACCCGCTGCTGGAAGGCCTGCCCGACCGGTTCGATGCCTTCGTCGGGCACAAGGAAGCAGTGCAGGCCCAGCCCGCCGGCACGGTACACCTGTTGTCTTCGGGCACCTGCCCGTTCCAGATGATCCGCCATAAACGCAACGTCTATGCCACGCAGTTCCACCCCGAGGCCGACGCCGACGGCTTCGAGACGCGTATCCGCATCTACCGCAACAAGGGCTATTTCCGGCCCGAGGACGCCGACGGGCTGATCGCGATGTGCCGCGCCAGCGACGTGCGCTGGCCCGAGCGCATTCTTCGCAACTTCGTGACCCGTTACGGGACGGATTGACGCGGCCCGGCCCGGAACTTTCTCGTCTGGCGGCCCGTTGGTCTGCTGACAGCAAGAAAGGAGGGACCGATGCCCAGGCTGCCAATCAACTCAACAGCCCGCTCTGCCGGGCTGCGCGTCCCCCTGTGGGGGATCGGTGTGGCGGCAATCGTCGCCGCGCTGGCTTTTGTCGGCTATGTCGTCACGATGGCCGAAACCGATGACCGCCCCGGCAAGGGCACGCGCCCCGGCACGCCGGTCATCCAGGCCGGCTGAGCCGCACGCAGGCAATGACAGCGGCGCCGGACCTGCCCCGGCAAGGGGCAGCCGGCAAGGCTGCCCCAGCCGCGCGCCGGCCGGTTACAGCGGCCACAGCAGCGGGATCATCAGCGAGGTGATCAGCCCGATGGAGATATTCAGCGGGATGCCCACCTTCATGAAGTCGGTAAAACGATAACCGCCCGGGCCGTAAACCAGCGTGTTGGTCTGATAACCGATGGGCGTGGCAAAGCTGCATGACGCGGCGATCATGATCGCCACAACCAGCGGGCGCGGATCGTATCCCACCGCCTGCGCCAGGCCGATGGCGATGGGCGTCATCACCACCGCAACGGCGTTGTTCGACACCAGTTCCGTCAGCAGCGAGGTCAGCAGGTAGATCGCCCAGATCACCAGGAACCCGGGCAGCACGGACACCAGCGGCGCGATGGCATCGACGATCAGCTTGACCGCGCCCGATGCCTCAAGCGCCGCGCCGATGGCCAGCATGGCAAAGATCAGCGCCAGCAACCGCCCCTCGACAAAGGAGAAGGCCTCGTCGGCGTCGATACAGCCTGTCAGCAGCACGACAGCCACGGCCATCACCGTCAGCGCCAGGATCGGCGCAACGCCCAGCGCGGCCAGGATGACGATGCCCGCCATCGCCCCCATGGCGATGGGCGCATGGCCACGGCGATAGGCGCGCGCCGAGGGGGTGCTGACATCGACCAGCTCCATCTCGGTGGCAAGACGTTGAATGTCGGCGGGGGCGCCCTCCAGCAGCAGCGTGTCACCGACGCGCACCACCAATTCGTCCAACTGGCGGCCGATGTTCTGGTTGCGGCGGTGCACCGCCAGCACGTAGACGCCGAAACGGCGGCGCAGGCGCAGCGTACCCAGCGACCGGCCTACCATCTTGCAGCCCGGGGTAATCAGCACTTCGACAGTGGATGTTTCCACCGCGCCGACCTGGTCCAGCCGCTTCAGCGACTTGTTGCGTTGCAACGACAGCAACTCGGTCATCTGGGTGCGCAGCACCACGCGGTCGCCAACCTCAAGCTTGACCTCGGCCAGGTTGCGCCGCAGCGACAGGTCGCCCCGGATCACGTCGATCAGCCGCACGCCTTCGCGCTTGAACAGTTGCACGCCCAGCACTTCGCGCCCGATCAGGTTGGATTCGGGCGGGATGACAGCCTCGGTGAAGAACTTCATCTTGGACCGGTCCGAAAGCATCGTTGCCATGCTGTCGCGATCGGGCAGCAGGCGCCGGCCGAAATAGGCCAGGTAGATCATGCCCCAGGCCACCACGACGATGGCCAGCGGTGTGACCTCGAAGATGGTGAAAGGCTCCAACCCGCGCGAACGCGCCACGCCATCGACCAGCAGGTTCGTCGAGGTGCCGATCAGGGTCAGCGTGCCGCCCAGGATCGCGGCATAGCTCAGCGGGATCAGCAACCGCGACGCGGCCACATCGAGCGTGCGCGACAATTGAACGAAGACCGGGATCATCACCACGACAACCGGCGTGTTCGACACGAAGGCAGAGGCGAACAGCACGAAACCCATCATCATCACGATGGCGCGGCGTGGGCGGCGGCGGGCCATCGCATCGGCCATGGAGATGAAACTGTCCAGTGCCCCGGTGCGCACCAGCGCGCCCATCACCACGAACATCGCGGCAATGGTCCAGGGGGCCGAGTTCGACAGCACGTCGCGCGCCGCCTCGTAGGGCAGGATGCCGGTGGCCAGCAGAAAGGCGACGCCGCCGATGGCGACAACCTCTGTCGGGAAGGTTTCGCGCAGGAACGCCACGAACATCACCGCGACGGTCAGCAGCGCCAGCACGGCCTGGCCGGTGGGGCCCAAGTCAATCAGGGTCATCACGTCTCTTCCGCCAAGTCAGGGGGCACTTTGTCCCACGGGCGGGTCCGAGGCAAGCATCCCGCGCGGGCGCGGCTGAACAAAGAACAGACCGGCCAGCATCATTGCCAGAGCGGCCCAGATGTACCCGGTATAGCGCTCGTCAAGGAACGTCATCGCCCAGACGATGCCGAACAGCGTGACGAAATAGCTGACCTGCACCGCGAAAACCGATCCGGCCTGCCCCACCAGCCACAGATACAGGCTGTAGGCCACGACATGCAGCACCGCGCTGGCCAGGATGGCGCCGTCGGGCGCGCCCCAGGGGCCGCGCGGGTCGATGAACTGGCCGGTGGCGATGGCAAGCGGCAGGGTAATCAGCATCGAGGCTATGGTCGCCCCCAACAGCAATTGAACCGGGTCCAGCCCGCGTGTGCCCCAGCGCGCAACCACGTTGCCCTCCAGCGCGTAGAAGGCCGAAGAGATCAGCGCCACCGGTATCCAGGCCGCCTGGGCGCGGTCCGGCAGGCTCGCCTCGGGCAGCACCAGCAGCGCCACGCCGGCAAAGCCCAGTGCCAGCCCCAGCAGTCTGCGCCAGCGGAAATGGTCGTTGCCCATGGCCAGCGCGATTGGAAAGGCCAGCATGGGGATAGAACTGAGCAGGATCGACAGCAGCCCTGCCGGAAGGTGGATCGCGGCGGTGTACGAAGAGATGCCCGGAAGCACCGTGCCAATCAGCGCGACGACCACGTAAAGGGCCAGATCGCCGGTGCGCAGCGGCAACGACCGGCCCCGCGCAAGACAGAGCAGTGCCAGCGCCACGACGCCCAGCGTGCTGGTCCAGAACAGGATGCCGAAATGACGGTAGCCTTCGCTGACCACGATCCGGTTCAGCGGTTGCGTCGCGCCCCAGGCCGCGCCCGACACCGCCAGTGCCAGAAGCAGAACCGGGGTGCGTGTCATAGTCCGGCCTGCGCCAACCGTCCGCCCTGACGCACCATGGTCACCGAAGTCGCCTTGCCGGTGCGGTCGTCAGTTTCCACCAGCACGCCCGACAGCGTCGCCTCGCCTTCGGCCGGGGTAAAGCGGGCCTTGGCCATGCCGGTCACGAAGCGGCGCAACGGCTCTGCCTTGTCCATGCCGATGACCGAGTTGTAATCCCCGCACATGCCCGCGTCGGTCAGATAACCGGTACCGGCGGGCAGGATCTGCGCGTCGCCCGTGGGGACATGGGTGTGCGTGCCCACCACCAGGCTGGCACGCCCGTCGCAGAAATGGCCCATGCCCATCTTCTCGGAGGTGGCCTCGCAATGCACGTCGATCACGATCGCCTGCGCCTGCCCGCCCAACGGATGGGCCCGTAGCACCGCGTCGATATGCGAAAACGGATCGTCGAAGGCGCGTTTCATGAACACGTTGCCCAGCACCTGGGTCACCAGAACCTTGCGCCCGCGCGCATCGGTGAACAGCCCGGCGCCGCGCCCCGGCGCGTTCTTGGCAAAGTTCAGCGGCCGCAGCACGCGCGGCTCGGTCGCGATGAAGCTGAGCATGTCCTTCTGGTCGAAGGCGTGGTCGCCCAGCGTCAGCACATCTGCCCCCGCCGCCAGCAGCAGCTTGGCATGTTCGCCCGAAAGCCCCGCCCCGTTCGAGGCGTTCTCGCCGTTGACCACGACCAGATCGACCGACCATTGCCGGCGCAGTTCTGCAAGCCGTTCGGTGATGGCCCGGCGCCCGGCGCGGCCCATCACGTCTCCTAGAAACAATATCCGCATGATGCGACCGGTAGGCTACCGTTCAGGCGGGGGCAAGAGGGCACAGACGCCCGCCCCCGCCGCAAGGCCGTCAGAACAGGAAATACCGCTGTGCCATCGGCAGCACCTCGGCGGGCTGGCAGGTCAGCAATTCGCCGTCGGCGCGGACCTCGTAGGTTTCGGGGTTCACCTCGACATGCGGGGTGGCGTCGTTCAGGATCAGGTCCTTCTTGCCGATATTGCGGGTGTTCCGCACCGCCACCGTGTCCTTGGCCAGCCCCAGCTTGCCGCGCACGCCCTCGGCCTGCGCCGCCTCTGACACGAAGATCACCGCCGAACGTTCCACCGCGCGCCCATAGGCGCCGAACATCGGGCGGGTGTAGACAGGCTGCGGCGTCGGGATCGAGGCGTTGGGATCGCCCATCTGCGCGACGGCGATCATGCCGCCGATCAGCACCATTTCGGGCTTCACGCCGAAGAAGGCGGGGTTCCACAGCACCAGGTCCGCGCGCTTGCCCTCGGCGATGGAGCCGATTTCGTGCGACAGCCCGTGCGCGATGGCGGGGTTGATCGTGTACTTGGCGATATAGCGGCGGACGCGGAAGTTGTCGTTGTCGCCAATTTCCTCGGCCAGCCGTCCGCGCTGTTTCTTCATCTTGTCGGCGGTCTGCCAGGTGCGGATCAACACCTCGCCCACCCGGCCCATGGCCTGGCTGTCCGACGCGATGATCGAGAAGGCGCC
>JAGRMT010000286.1 GCA_020441125.1 Roseivivax sp. | reverse complement strand
AAACGCGCGGCGAGGAAGTGATCGATATGCTGCAGGCCATGAACACTGGCCACGACGGCTCGATGACCACGATCCACGCCAACAGCGCCCGCGACGGTGTCAGCCGTCTGGAAAACATGATCGCCATGGCCGGGATCGAAATGCCGCTCAAGGCGATGCGCTCGCAGATTTCCTCGGCCGTGAACGTGATCGTGCAGGCCAGCCGCCTTCAGGACGGCTCGCGCCGCATGACCTCGATCACTGAAATTACCGGGATGGAAGGCGACGTGATCTCGATGCAGGAGCTGTTCAAGTTCCAGCGCACCGGCCTGACGCCGGAAAACAAGATCATCGGCCATTTCACAGCCACCGGCGTGCGCAGCCACTTCTCGGAGCGGTTCCGGATGTGGGGCTATGACCTGCCCGCCTCGATCTTCGAACCGTTCCGGGGGGATTGATCCATGTCGATCGGCATCGAACCGTTCATCTACGGCGGTATCTTCATCGGGGTGCTGCTGCTGGTCGAGGCGCTGTACCTGGCGTTCTTCGGCAAGTCGATCAGCGCCAACAACAAGGTCAACCGCCGGCTTGAGTTGCTGGAAAAGGGTGACCGGCGCGAGGCGATTCTGGCCCAGCTCCGCAAGGAGATGGACCAGCACATGGAGAACCGGAACATTCCGCTGTTTTCCATGCTGGCCGACCGGGCGCAGAAAGCCGCCATCGCCTTTACCCCCAAGCAATTGGTCATGATCATGGCCGGCCTGTCGTTCGTCGCCTTCATGGGCCTGACGATGGGCACCCAGACCAGCCTGCCCGTCCGCGTGCTGATGGGTGCTGGCATGGGCATCGGCGGCGTGTTCATGTGGGTCAACCACAAGGCCAAGAAGCGCATGTCACTGATCGAGGAACAGCTGCCCGACGCGGTCGAGTTGATGGTCCGGTCGCTGCGCGTGGGCTATCCCTTCACCTCGGCCATCTCGATCGTGTCCAAGGAAATCAAGGACCCGCTGGCCACCGAATTTGGCGTCATCTCGGATGAGGCGACCTACGGCCGCGACATCGGTGAGGCGCTGAAACACATGGCCGAACGGCTGGACATGCAGGATTTGCGCTTCCTGGCCGTGGCTGTGACCATCCAGCAGCAATCGGGTGGCAACCTGGCAGAGATCCTGGAAGGCCTGGCCAAGGTGATCCGCGCCCGCTTCCGGCTGTTCCGCCGCGTCAAGGCCATCACCGCCGAGGCACAGTGGTCGGGCAAGTTCCTTTCAGGCTTCCCGGTGGCCGCGCTGATCTTCATCAACGTCGCCAAGCCCGATTACTACGACGGGGTGAAAGATCACCCCTGGTTCATTCCCGCCTGTTTCGTCGTGGCGATCATGCTGGGTCTGAACCTGATCGTCATGCGCAAGCTCGTCGACATCAAGGTCTAGGGGGCCCGCGATGGAAGTTCTCGCCAATCTGCAAACGATGCTGACCGACATGCTGGGCCCCTTCGGCCCGGTTATCGCCATGGGCGGGGCTGGTCTGCTGCTGGTTCTGGCCGCGATCCCGCTGATGTTCGTCGGGCGCAAGGACCCGCTGGACAAGCTGAAGGCCGAAGCCCAGCGCAGCTATGGCGCCAATGCCACCAAGATGGCCCTGCGCGAGCGCGCCTCGGACAACAAGCTGAACAAGTATGCCCAGTTCCTGGAACCGCAGGACGAAAAGCAGATGGGCGAGATGCGCCAGAAGCTGTTGCAGGCCGGATACCGGACCCGCGACGCGGTGCGCTATTACTTCTTTGCCCAGTTCGCACTGGCGCTGGTTGGCCTGCTGGCGGGCCTGGCCTATTTCTTCGGCTTCGTGAAATCCGACGAAACCACGACCCAGCAGATGCTGATGTACATCCTGGGCCCGCTGGTGGTGGGCTACATGCTGCCCAAGTACTGGATCACCAAGCGTGTCGAGGAACGCAAGGAACAGATCGCTTCGGGCTTTCCGGACGCGTTGGACATGATGCTGGTCTGCGTCGAGGCCGGTCAGTCCATGGACCAGTCCATCGTCCGCGTGTCCAAGGAACTGCGCGCCTCTTACCCCGCCCTTGCGGACGAGTATGAGATCGTCGCGAACGAGATCAAGGCAGGCAAGGACAAGTCGCAGGTTCTTAACGACATGGGCGCGCGCTGCGGCGTGCAGGACATCTCGTCTTTCGTCACCGTGCTGAACCAATCGCAAACCTTCGGCACACCCATCGCAGACGCGCTGCGGGTCTATGCCTCGGAAATGCGTGACAAACGGGTCATGCGGGCCGAGGAAAAGGCCAACAAGCTGCCGACCAAGATGACATTGACCACCATGATGCTTACGGTGCCGCCATTGTTGATCATTCTGGTCGGTCCCTCGGTGCTGGGGATCGCCAACATGGGGTCCATCGGTGGCGGTTCGGGGTCTGCGGTGCAGTACGGGAAATAGGCGCAGCACGCGCCTGATGCTGCTGTTGCCGCTGCTGGCTGCCTGTGGTGCCGGCGACGGCGCCCCGCCCAAAGACCAGGTTTTCGCCCCCGCGCTTGACCCACATGCGCAATCCGTCGACGGGCTGCTGGTGGGCCACCGCCTGATGGCAGCCGGCCAGTACGAGCTGGCGCTAGAGGCCTTTACCCGCGCTGCCGGAGAGCAGGGCCTGACGGCGGACGTGCTTAGCGCGCTGGGCAGCGCCAACCTTGGTCTCGGCCGGCTGAACCAGGCCGAAACGCTGCTGCGTCGCGCCGCCAAGCTGGAGCCCGAATGGCCCGAGCTGTGGAACAACCTGGGCGTCGTGCTGATGGAACGCGGCAAGACTGCCGAGGCGGAACAGATATTTCGCCGCGCCTACGCCCTGGATAATGGCCAAAGTGACTCAATCCGGGACAATTTGCGATTGGCACTCCAAAAGCTTGACGAAACCACGTATAGTGAAATCATAGAGCAAGATTATAAGCTGGTGCGTCGGGGAAGCAGTGACTACCTGATCCGCAAAACCGGCACTTGAGGCAGAGCAGAACGAGGACGCAGGCAAATGCGCCACACCTTACTGGTATCCCTGTGCGCCGCTGGCGTGCTGACGGTTTCCGCGTGCACCGAAACCGCCGATGACGTCCATCGCAAGCTGCAGGACGTCAATGTCGTCGACGAATCCAACCTGTCCGACGTGATGCTGACCGTCGCCGACCCGAACGAGGCGGTGAAATACTTCCAGCGCTCGATCGAGCAGAGCCCTGACAGGATTGACCTGCAACGCGGTCTGGCAACCTCGCTGATCCGCGCCCGCCGCGTCGAGGAGGCGGTTGCCGCCTGGGAGCGCGTGACCGAGCATCCCGAGTCCACCGACGAGGACAAGGTCGAGCTGGCTGACGCGCTGATCCGCGCCAACGAGTGGGACCGCGCCCGCGCCACGCTGAACACCATCCCGCCCACCTACGAGACGCACAAGCGTTACCGGCTTGAGGCGATGATCGCCGACAGCCGCAAGGAGTGGAGCAAGGCAGACAGCTTCTATGAAATCGCGGTGGGCCTGACCACGACGCCCGCCTCGACGCTGAACAACTGGGGCTATTCCAAGCTGACCCGCGGCGAATTCGCCGGCGCGGAAAAGCTTTTCGCCCAGGCGCTGCGGCAAGATCCGACGCTGTTCACCGCCAAGAACAACCTGACGCTGGCGCGCGGCGCACAGGGCAACTACACGCTGCCCGTCGTGCCGATGTCGCAGATCGAACGCGCCCAACTGCTACACACGCTGGGACTGGCCGCGATCAAGCGCGGTGACGTGGAAATCGGCAAGGGACTGTTCAAGGAAGCGATCGAAGCCCACCCGCAGCACTTCGAGGAAGCCGCCCGCAGCCTGGCCGCGCTCGAATCCAGCGTTTCGCGCTGAGCCGGGCGGATGGCCCTGTCCTCCGAAGCAGCGTTGTGGTTCCTGCCCTTCGTGCTGCCGATCTGTTACTTTGTCTGTTATACGGACATGTCGCGGATGCGCATCCCGAACCTGGCGGTCGCGCTGCTGTTCCTCGTCTTCGTGGTGATCGGGCCGTTTGCCCTGCCGTTTGACGCCTACCTGTGGCGCTACGTGCATTTCGCCGTGGTGCTGGTAACCGGCATCGCACTGAATGCAGGCGGGGTGATGGGCGCGGGCGATGCCAAGTTCATTGCCGCCGCCGCGCCGATGATCCACCTGGGCGACCTGCGCTACCTGGCGGCTTTGTTTGCCGCCACGATCCTGGCCGCCTTTGTCGCCCACCGTATCGGCAAGCATACGCCCCTGCGCCGCCTGGCACCGGACTGGATCAGCTGGGACTCCGGCTCGCGCTTTCCCATGGGCCTGGCCCTGGCGGGCACGCTGGGCATCTACCTGGGCCTTGGCGTGGCCTACGGCGTATAGGCGCGCCACCCTCCGCCGATCCTGAACCCCGAAAAAGCAAAACCCCGCATCCGAACCGGATACGGGGCCTTTCTCAGCAGTGCCGGGCAATCAGGCCTGAGCGGTCTGCGCCTTGGCGATCTCTTTCTTGACCTTCAGCGCGTTGGCGCTCAGGTCCGCGTCCTTGGCCTTGGCAAGGAACGCGTCCAGACCACCGCGGTGATCGACCGAACGCAGCGCATGCGCAGAGATGCGCAGCTTGACGCCACGGCCCAGAGTCTCGGACTGCAGGGTCACGTCGTTCAGGTTCGGCAGAAAGCGCCGCTTGGTCTTGTTGTTGGCATGGCTCACGTTATTGCCCGTCATCGGGCCTTTGCCGGTCAGTTCGCACACACGCGACATGGGTTCATCCTCGTCTTGTCTTGCGGCGAAAGCGGGGCTCCGCCAACATCAAAGGGCGCCGCTGGTGCAGCGCCCGGAATCTGGTCTGGCTGCGTTTAAGCAGTTGCGCTGGCCCCGTCAACCCCTGGAAGCATCAGATAGCGGGTCAGCAACTGCTCTGCGGCGGCGCTGACCGCGATGTCGCCATGTTCCACCTGCCGGGCCAGCGCGGCCATGGCGCCTTTGACTGGTTCTCGCCGCAAACGGGCCAAAAGGCCTTCGCGCACCTCGGCCTGAAACCAGTATACCGCCTGCTCCGCGCGCCGCGCGTCCCAGTGGCCCTGTTCGCGCCGCCAGCCGATCAGCGTCTGGATATCGGCCCAGGCCGATTCCAGACCCGCCTCCTCTACCGCCGAAACCGTCAGCGCCTTGGGGAATCCGTCTGGATCCTGTGGCCGCTTGCGCAACAGCCGCAGCGCCCCGGCGTAATCGGCACATGTCCGAATCGCCGCTGGCTTCAGATCGCCGTCGGCCTTGTTCACCAGGATCATGTCGGCCATTTCCATGA
>JAGRMT010000285.1 GCA_020441125.1 Roseivivax sp. | reverse complement strand
TTCACCCGGTCCTTCACGTTGTAGTCGATCACACGCTTGGCAGGCACCAGCCCCTTCATGAGCGTTCCTCGCCTGAGGTTGCGGAAAGGGGGCCGCGTTGCCGCGGCCCGCCGCATCAGAACGATTTCTTGATCAGGGCACTGATTTCACCGACCACGCCACGGCGGAACGCCAGCACGCAGACGACGAAGATCACCCCCAGCACGACCGGCACCCATGCCCCCAGCGGGCCTGACGCAAGGTAGTTCTGCAAGGTCACGATGGTGCCCGCACCCACCGCCGGCCCGGCAATCGTGCCCAGTCCGCCCAGCAGCGTCATCAGCACGACCTCGCCCGACATGTGCCAATGCGCATCGGTCAGCGAAGCAAGTTGGAACACCACCGTCTTGGTCGCGCCCGCCAGCCCGGCAAGTGTCGCCGACAGCACGAAGGCAAGCAGCTTGTAGCGATCGACGTCATAGCCCAGCGAGGTGGCGCGCGCCTCGTTGTCACGGATCGCGCTGAGTACCTGGCCGAAGGGCGAATGCACGGCCCGGGAGATGATGAAGAACCCCAGCACGAAGATCGCCAGAACGAAATAGTACATCGCCAGGTCGTTGCTGAGATCGATCAGACCCAGCGCGGTGCCGCGCGGCACGCCCTGAAGGCCGTTCTCGCCACCCGTGAACGGCGCGCTGACAAAGAGGAAGTACACCATCTGCGCCATCGCCAGGGTGATCATCGCGAAATAGATGCCCTGCCGGCGGATCGCCAGCATACCGATGGCCACGCCCAGCAACCCGGCGCCCCCGGCGCCGACGAGGATGCCCAGCTCCGTCGGCAGGCCCCAGACCTTGATCGCATGGCCGGTGACATAGGCCGCGCCGCCGAAGAAGGCCGCATGGCCGAAGCTGAGCAGCCCGCCATAGCCCAGGATCAGGTTGAAGGCGCTGGCAAACAGGGCAAAGCACAGCAGCTTCATCAGGAACACGGGGTAGATCGCCAGCGGCAGCACCAAAAGCGCGGCCAGGGCAAGAAGATATCCGATCTTGGAATTCATGGTCCCGGCTCCTTATGCGGTTTTGCCAAACAGGCCGGCCGGGCGCAGGACCAGCACGATCGCCATGACAACGAAGATGACGGTGGACGAGGCCTCGGGCCAGAACACCTTGGTCAGCCCCTCGATCACGCCCATGCCAAGGCCGGTGACGACCGCGCCCATGATCGAGCCCATCCCGCCGATCACCACAACGGCGAAGACGACGATGATCAGGTTCGATCCCATCAGCGGGTTCACCTGGGTGATCGGCGCGGCCAGCACCCCGGCGAAGGCGGCCAGCGCCACGCCATAGCCATAGGCCAGCGTCGTCAACAGCGGCACGTTAACGCCGAATGCTTGAAGCAGGCGCGGGTTCTCGGTGCCGGCGCGCAGGTAGGCGCCGATCTTGGTGCGTTCGAACAAGAACCAGGTGGCCAGGCAGACAGCCATCGAGGCAACGACAACCCAGCCGCGGTACCAGGGCAGGAACATGAAGCCCAGGTTGACGCCGCCTTGCAGCTGGTCCGGGGTGGCATAGGGCAGACCCGAAGAACCGAACAGCTTGACGAAAGTGCCCTCGATCACAAGCGCCAGCCCGAAGGTCAGCAGCAAGCCATAAAGGTGATCGACCCCGGCAAGGCGCCGCAGCAGCAGCCGTTCGATCACCATGCCCAGCGCGCCGACGATCAGTGGCGCCACGATCAGCGCGCCCCAGTAACCGATGCCCAGGTATTGGGTCAGCCCCAGCGTGGCGAAGGCGCCCAGCATGTAAAGCGCGCCGTGGGCGAAGTTGACGATGTTCAGCAAGCCGAAGATGACCGCCAGACCCAGCGACAGCACGGCGTAGAAGGCCCCGTTGATGAGCCCAAGCAGAAGTTGGCCGAAGAGGACTTGGGGCGGAAAGCCCAGCAGGTCTGTCAGCATGTCCGGATCATCCCTGATTGGTGGTGGATGGATGTCCGCCAAGCGCCTGGGGAGGGCGATTGGCGGGGGTATCTCGCCTTATTTCGTCGGACAGGTGCTTTCGGACAGCGGTCCGAAAGCCTCTTCACCGGGAATGGTGCGGACGATCTTGAGGTAATCCCACGGAGCGGAGGACTCTTCGGGTTTCTTGACCTCGGCCAGATACATGTCATGCACCATCCGGCCATCGGTGCGCAGCACACCGTTCTGGGCGAACATGTCGTTCACAGGCATTTCGCGCATCTTGGCCAGCACGGTGTCGGTGTCGTCCGATCCGGTCGCCTCGATCGCCTTCAGATAGTGGCGCACGGCCGAATAGGTGCCCGCCTGAACGCCGGTCGGCATCCGGCCCGTCTTTTCAAAGAACTTCTGCGACCAGGCGCGGGTCTCGTCGTTCAGATCCCAGTAGAAGCTGACGGTCATCAGCAGGCCCTGCGCAGTGTCCAGACCCAGCGCGTGGATGTCCGACAGGAACACCAACAGGCCGGCCACCTTCTGCCCGGCGGCGATCACGCCAAATTCGTTGGCAGCCTTGATCGCGTTGATCGTGTCGCCGCCGGCATTGGCCAGGCCGATGATCTTGGCGCCCGAAGCCTGCGCCTGCAGGATGAAGGACGAAAAGTCGGTCGCCGGGAACGGGTGCTTGGCCGCGCCCAGAACCTGGCCGCCTTCGGCCTCGACCACCGCCGTCACATCGCGCTGAAGCGCTTCGCCGAAGGCATAATCTGCGGTCAGGAAGAACCAGCTGTCGCCGCCTTCCTTGACGATGGCCGACCCGGTGCCGACGGCCAGAGCGCGGGTGTTATAGGTCCAGTGCAGGCCGGTGGGGATGCAAGCGTCGTTGGTCAGCGGCGAAGAGGCCGCGCCCGAAACCAGCGCAATCTTGTTCTGCTGCTTGGCCACTTCGAACACCGCCAGCGCGACGGACGTGGTCACCAGCTCGGCAAAGGCGTCCACGCCCTCGGTGTCGCCCCACTCGCGCGCCTTGTTGGCAGCGATGTCGGCCTTGTTCTGATGATCGGCGGTCAGCAGCTCGATCGGGGCGCCGGCGACGGTGCCGCCAAACTCCTCGATGGCCATTTCAGCCGCCGTGACGGTGCCGGAGCCGGCCACGTCGGAATAGGTTCCGGACATGTCGGTCAGCAGACCGATCTTGACCGCGCCGCCGCTGATCTCGGCCGCAGCGGCCGAAGCCAGCAGCACCAGACCGGACGTCGTGGCCATGAATTTGTTGAAAAGGGTCATGTGTTCCTCCTGATGGTGAACTTCAAACGCTGAGGTATTCGTCAAAGACGTGCTGCTTTTCCTCCAGCTCGTCCCTGTGAATGACTGCGGCCACGTGGCCGTGATCCATGATGAAGTGCCGGTCGGCGAGCGGTGCCGCGAAGCGGAAGTTCTGCTCGACCAGGACGATGGTGTAACCGCGCCGCTTCAGCTCGATCAGCACGTCGCCAAGCTTGTCGACGATGACCGGCGCCAGCCCTTCGGTGATTTCGTCCAGAAGCAGCACGTTCGCCCCGGTGCGCAGGATGCGCGCCATCGCCAGCATCTGCTGTTCGCCCCCCGAAAGCCGGGTGCCCTGGCTCTTGCGGCGTTCGGCCAGGTTCGGGAACATCTCGTAGAGTTCCTCGACCGACATCCCGCCGGGCGCCACGGTGGGCGGCAGCATCAGGTTTTCCTCGACATTGAGGCTGGCGAAGATGCCGCGTTCCTCGGGGCAGTAACCCACACCCAGATGCGCGATGGCATGGGGCGTGGCCTTGATGATCTCTTGCCCTTTCAGCACGATAGAGCCGGTGCGTTGACCGATCAGCCCGACGATGGAGCGCAGGGTGGTCGTTCGGCCAGAGCCGTTGCGGCCCAGCAGCGTCACCAGCTCGCCCCGGTACACCGTCAAGTCGATGCCGTGCAGCGCGTGACTTTCGCCGTAGAAGGCGTGCAGGTCCTGGATGCGCAGCTCTTCGATCTGCTCCGAAACATGCTGCCCGCCCAGGTCGTGGTTCTCGATCGCGACGCTCATGCGGCTTTCCCCATGTAGGCTTCCTTGACCCGCTTGTCGCTCGACACCTCGGCATAGGTGCCCTCAGTCAGGATCGCGCCGCGCTGAAGCACGGTGATCGTGTCGCACAGCGTCGAGACGACCCCCAGGTTGTGCTCCACCATCAGGATGGTGCGGTTGGCAGAAACCTTGCGGATCAGTTGCGTGACCAGTTCCACGTCCTCGCGGCCCATGCCCTGAGTCGGCTCGTCCAGCAGCATCAGTTCGGGTTCCATCGCCAGCGTGGTGGCGATCTCCAGCGCGCGTTTGCGGCCATAGGACATGTCGGTGACCATCGCGTCGGAGAAGCGGCTGAGCCCGACCATGTCGAGCAGCGCATCGGCGCGGTCGTTAAGCTTGTTCAGGCTGCTGACCGGCTTCCAGAAGTGGAACGACGTGCCCAGCTTGCGCTGAAGCGCGATGCGCACGTTCTCGCGCGCTGTCATGTGCGGAAATACCGCCGAAATCTGGAAGGATCGGATCACCCCCTTGCGGGCGATCTCCGCCGGCTTGGCAAAGGTGATGTCCTGCCCATTGAAGGTGATCTTGCCGCGCGTGGGGATCAGGAACTTGGTCAGCAGGTTGAAGACGGTGGTCTTGCCTGCGCCATTCGGCCCGATCAGGGCGTGGATTTGGTGCCGCCTGACCTTCAGATCAACCGAGTCCACTGCGGTGAACCCTTTGAATTCCTTGGTCAGACCCTGGGTTTCCAGAATATTGGTTCCGGCTCCGGTCATGTCGGCCTCTCGCGATACACCAGGCAGCAGGGCTGTGTGCGCAGCCGCCCCGGTAGGTTTCGGAAATGGATCAGGCGGTCTTGCCGAGTGCGCGCGCGCGGTCGCGCAACACGAACTTCTGCACCTTGCCCGTCGAGGTCTTGGGCAGTTCGCCAAAGACGACCGTCTTGGGCACCTTGAAGCGCGCCATGTTCTGTTTGCAGAACTCGATCAGGTCGCTTTCGCTGACATCCTGGCCCTGCTTCAGCTCGACAAAGGCGCAGGGGGTTTCACCCCATTTTTCGTCGGGGCGGGCGACCACGGCCGCTTCCATCACCGAC
Organism: Roseivivax sp.; assembly: GCA_020441125.1. Taxonomy (GTDB): domain Bacteria; phylum Pseudomonadota; class Alphaproteobacteria; order Rhodobacterales; family Rhodobacteraceae; genus Mesobacterium_A. Next base: position 74 of record JAGRMT010000285.1, on the reverse strand, counting down.
GGATGCTTGTACAGCACGTCTTCCACCTCGACCGAGCTGATATTCTCGCCGCCCGAGATGATGATGTCTTTCGA
>JAGRMT010000284.1 GCA_020441125.1 Roseivivax sp. | reverse complement strand
TCTTGTGGATGATGTCGCCTTCGACCCGCGCAGTGGCGGTCAGGCGGACCTTGAGGCCGCGCACGCGGCCAACGATGCGGCCGTTCACGACCACGTCGTCCGCGATCACTTCGCCCTTGATCGTGGCGGTTTCGCCCACGGTCAGAAGGTGGGCGCGGATGTCGCCTTCAACCGTGCCTTCGACCTGGATGTCGCCAGTGGTCTTGACGTTGCCGGTGATGTGCAGGTCGCTGGACAGAACCGAGGGCGACGGCTTCGGCTTGGGGGCCGGGGTCGGCTTGAAATCTGCGCTGGGGCGGGGTGCGGGCTCTGCCGGACGCGCCGCTTCGTCTGCTTTCGGACCGGGTTCGTTGATTTTGCTTTTAGAAAACATCTTTAGCAGCCTTGATGTAGATCATTGGGTTCACGGGCTTTCCGCCCACCCGGACTTCGTAGTGTAGATGGGTGCCGGTGGACCGTCCAGTATTCCCCATATCACCGATGCGTTCCCCGCGCGAGACCCTTTGGCCGACCTTGACGCGGATTTTGGACATGTGGCCGTATCGGGTTTCAATCCCGAATTCATGCTGGATCTTCACCAGCTGGCCGTAGCCCGAGGACCAGCCGGCGTGGGTCACCACGCCGTCTGCGGTGGAAACGATGGGGGTACCATGGGGCGCGGCGAAGTCGGTGCCGGCGTGCAGCCGGCCCCAGCGGGCGCCGAACCCCGAGGTATAGCGGAAGGCATCGCGCAGCGGCAGGGCGAAAGGCGCCTTCTGCGCGGCGATGCGATAGATGTTCAGCTTGTCCAGCTCGCCCAGGATGCGGTTGGCGCGCATGGTGTCCGCGCTAGGCATTTCGCCACGGGTCGAAAAGCTGAGCGGGGTCAGCGGGCCGCCCTGGCCGGAATAGCCCTTGCGAACCTGGTTGATGATGCGGTCGGGGTCCATGCCTGCGGCGCTGAACATCTTGTCCAGCGGCTTGACGGATACGGTCATCGCCTCTTCCAGCTGGCGGAAAATCTGGTCGTTGCGCTCTTCCATCAGGCGGATTTCCAGCGCCATCTCGTCAGCGTGGATCAAAGCGTCCTGGGCATCGGCCACGACCTTGTCGCGCTCGGCGGCGGTGTCGGACAGCGCGTCGGACAGCATCGCCAGGGTGGTTTCGGTGATCGGGTCGGCGGCTGCGGCGGGGCCGTTGCCTGCCTCGGTCGACTGGATCGCGGCCAGTTCGTTGCGGGCCGCCTCGCGCGCCTTCATCGCGTCGCGCAGCGTTGCCTGAACCACATCAAGGCCGGTTTCCATCTCGCGCCGGCGGGTTTCGGACTCGAGCAGCTGGGTCTGCATCTGCGAGATTTGCACCAGCGCCGAGTTGAAACGTTCTTGTGCGGCCAGCGCTTCGGCCGCGCGGGCGTCGCGTTCGCGCGACAGGGCGTTCAGGCGTTCCTGGTAGGTCTGAAGATCGCGCTTGGCCTGTTCGCGGAAGTTGCCGGCGCCGATGCTGTCGATCAGCAGAATGGCAGTGGCCACGATGGCCCAGGCGACAACAAGAAGGCTGCCGGTCACGGCAACAAACTGGGTGCCAGAGCGAAGCCGGATGAAACGGGTGTCGTTGTCGGATTTCAGAAAGAGTCGGCGTTCCGGAAAAAAGCGCTCAAGAAGCGCATGCACCTTGATGGCGAGCCGCGTTCGCACGTGACTGTCCCCCTGTCCCGTTTCGACGTGCCGGAGTCCAAGATCCCCCAGGGACGTCCGACGCAGCGTGCTTAACAAAGGACACTTATTGCGCAACCATTTTGGGGTGGAGCGGCCCGCCACCGCCCCGGAAACGGGCAGAAGCGGCAAAAAACCGCCGATCCCAAGGGGTTCGGCAGGCTCAAAAGACAGGCAGTGGCTAGGTCAGCGGCCAGTAGAAATCGGGCGGCAAGCCCGCCTCGGCGCGCTTTTCCTCGTTGAACGGCGGCTTGAGAGCGCCGTGAAAGTAGCGCCGAACCAGATCGTGAAAGGCGTCCTTGGGGTCGGTTTCATGGCGTCCGCACAGGAAGTGGAACCATTTCGAGCCATAGGCGACATGGCCCACTTCTTCGGAGTAGATGGTTTCAAGCGCGGCGACGGCCTGGTCGGCGCCGGCCTTGCGAAAGAGCGCGATCATGCCCGGCGTGACATCCAGCCCGCGCGCCTCAAGCACCATCGGCACCACCGCCAGCCGGCCCATCAGATCGCTGGCCGTATCTTCGGCGGCGCGCCACATGCCGGCATGGGCCGGAAGCTCTCCGTAGAAACTGCCAAGCGATTCAAGGCAGTCGCATACGAGGTTGAAGTGCTTGGACTCTTCGGCGGCGGCCTTGACCCAGTCGTCGTAGAAGCCCGGCGGCATCGGCACATGGGCAAAACGCGCGATGATGTCCCAGTGAAGATCGACGGCGTTCAGCTCGATATGCGCGACCGCATGAAGCAAGGCGATGCGGCCGGCGGCGCTGCCCGGCTTGCGCTTTGGCACGTCGCGCGGGTCCAGCAGTTCGGGCCGTTCGGGGCGGGCGGGGAAGTCCGGCGGCGTGGCCCGGCCGACCGGCAATGGTGCACCGGCCTCGCGCGCGGCAAACCACGCGGCGGCATGGGCGCTGGACAGGGCGGTCTTGGCGCGGCCGTCGGCGGTGGTCAGAACGTCCACCGCCATCTCGCTCAGGCTTGGGGTGCTCACAGTGCGCGCGCGGCCTCAAGCACCTCGTCGGCATGGCCGGGCA
>JAGRMT010000053.1:15022-15597 GCA_020441125.1 Roseivivax sp. | reverse complement strand
TGCACGTCCTGTTCGTTCTTCAGCAGCGCGCCATGCAGTTTGGGCAGCGCGTCCGAACCGTCGCGGCGCAGATCCTCGGCGGTCAGGTCCTCGGCCAGCAGCAGCTTGAGCCAGTCCAGTACTTCCGAGGTGGAAGGCTTCTTCTTCAGGCCCGGGGTTTCGCGCAACTCGTAGAACTGCGTCAGCGCGGTGGTCAGCAGTGCATCCTTGATGCCGGGATGGTGCACCGCCACGATCTTGCGCAGGGTCTCGGCCTCGGGGAACTTGATGTAATGGAAGAAGCACCGGCGCAGGAAAGCGTCGGGCAGTTCCTTTTCGTTGTTCGAGGTGATGATCACGATAGGCCGGTGGCGGGCCTGAACCGTTTCGCCGGTCTCGTAGACGTGGAACTCCATCTTGTCGAGTTCCTGAAGCAGGTCGTTGGGAAACTCGATGTCGGCCTTGTCGATCTCGTCGATCAGCAGCACGACCTTTTCATCGGCGTCGAACGCCTCCCACAGCTTGCCCCGACGGATGTAGTTGGCCACGTCGTTGACCCGCTCGTCGCCCAGCTGGCTGTCGCGCAGCCGGCTGAC
>JAGRMT010000053.1:1812-14892 GCA_020441125.1 Roseivivax sp. | reverse complement strand
TCGCCCTTGACCAGCAGCGGCCGTTCCAGAGTGATCGCGGCGTTGACCGCCATCGTCAGATCGTCGGTCGATACGTAATCGTCGGTGCCGTCAAACCGTGCGCTCATGGCCTGTGCCCTCTGCTCTGTCACGGGCCTTGGGGTAGACGGGACAGCGGCCCTTGGCAAGCGGGCCCTGCCGCAAACCTGTGTATGTTTTACGACATTGAACGCCCCACAAATGCCATTCCGCGACGCTATTGTGTAGTGACATCCCCGGGGTGTTCAGATATTTGCGCCCCGAGGGCTGCCATTGTCTGGAGTAAATTTCACATGTCGGATATTGGCTTAGACGAGGGAAAAAGAATGAAAGCGGAAACCTTTCTTCCTGACGATTATCGTCCGGCTGAAGATGAACCCTTCATGAACGAGCGGCAGACAGAGTACTTCCGGCGCAAGCTGATTGCCTGGAAACACGACATTCTGGAAGCCAGCCGCGAAACGATCGAGGGGCTGCAGGACAGCACCCGCAACATTCCCGACATCGCGGATCGCGCCAGCGAAGAAACCGACCGCGCGCTGGAACTGCGCACCCGCGACCGCCAGCGCAAGCTGGTCTCGAAGATCGACGCGGCGCTGCGCCGGATTGACGAAGGCGAATACGGGTACTGCGAAGTGACCGGCGAGCCGATCTCGCTCAAGCGGCTGGACGCGCGTCCGATCGCCACGATGAGCCTGGAAGCGCAGGAACGCCACGAACGCCGCGAGAAGGTGCACCGCGACGACTGATCGCCACACAGCCGCGGCGTGCCGGGGCTGACCCGGCGACCGCGTGCGAGGCCGACGCGATGCCCCTGAGCGCGCACACAATCACGATCATCGGCGGTGGAATCGGCGGGCTGGCCTGTGCGCTTGCGTTGCGCCAACGCGGCGCCGAGGTTCGTGTGCTGGAACAGGCCGACGCGCTGAGCGAGGTTGGCGCCGGCATCCAGATATCCCCCAACGGGTTCAACGTTATCCGCGTCCTGGGCCTGGGTCCGGCGCTGGAAGCGCGCAGTCTGCGCGCCCGCGCGGTGTCGCTGCGCGATTATCGCCGCGGTTCCGAGGTGTTGCAGCTGAACCTGCGCAATCTGCCGCCGGAACAGGGATATTTCTTCGTCCACCGGGCCGACATCCTGGATATACTGGCCAACGCCGTGCGCGATGCCGGGGTCAAGATCCGGTTGCTGCAAAAGGTTGAAACGGTTCTGCCCGGCAGCCCGGCACGGATCGTTCTATCGACCGGCGACACGCTGGACAGTGACCTGGTGATCGGGGCCGACGGGCTTCACTCGGTGGCGCGTTCGGCGCTCAACGGGACGGTAGCGCCGTTTTTCACCGGCCAGGTCGCCTGGCGCGCCATCGTGCCCAATGTTACCGGCCATCCCGTGCACGCGCGGGTCCACATGGGACCGGGGCGGCACCTGGTCAGCTATCCGCTACGCGACGGCTCGATCGTGAACCTTGTCGCCGTGCAGGAACGGCAGGCCTGGGCCGAGGAAGGCTGGAGCATTCCAGACGATCCGCGCAACCTGAAAGCCGCCTTCGCCGAGTTCGACGCAGAGGTGCACCGCCTGCTGGAAGAGGTGAAAACGGTGTACCTGTGGGGCCTGTTCCGCCACCCGGTGGCGCGCAACTGGATCGCGGAAAACGTCGCCTTGCTGGGCGATGCGGCCCATCCCACGCTGCCGTTCATGGCGCAGGGCGCCAACATGGCGCTGGAGGATGCCTGGGTGATGGCCCGCGCATTGAGCGAGGGCAAGAGCCTGGAACAGGGCCTGACCTTCTATCGCAACCTGCGGCTGGGCCGGGTGACGCGGGTGGTCGAGGCTGCCAATGGCAATGCCTGGCGCTATCACCTGCGGCCGGGTCCGGTGCGCTTTGCCGCGCATCTGGGGCTCCGCGCCGCCGGGCTTCTGGCACCCGGCATGATGCTGCGCCAGTATGACTGGCTATATCGCCACGATGTGACGGCCTGACACCAGCGCCACCCGCGGCACGGGAAATTGTCTGCGTTATCTGGACTCTGCCGGCGGATCGGACCATCGTCGCCGCATTCCCGACCCTGCCAAAGGCCGCCCCATGCTTCATGTTCTGACGCATAACATCCTGCCCGTGTTTTCCATGCTGGCGCTCGGGCTGGTGCTGGGGCGTTTCGGCAAGGTCAGCGGCGACGAGGCGCGCGTGCTGAACCGGATCGCCTTCCTGGTGCTGCAACCGGCTCTGATCTTCAAACTGATGGCTGGCGTCGATTTTGCCGCGTTCGAGTTCAGTGCCCTGGCGCGCTATGCCGGATGCCAGGTGGTGGCATTCTCGGCCGGTTATGCCGTTGCGCGGCACCTTTTCGGGCGCGAACATCTGGAGGCCTGGCTGCTGGCGATGGCGGTCGTGTTCGTCAACTCGCTGCTCTACATCTGGCCGATCTCCTTCCTGATCTACGGCGAAGCGGCGGCGCTGCCGATCACCGCCATCGTGGCCTGGGATGCCTCGGCCTCGTTCGCGTTCTTCATCATCACCACCGACGTGATGGCCAACCCCTCGGCCGGGGTCGGGGCGGCCGTGCGGCGGGTGGTGGGCAACCCGGTGCTGATCGCCATTGCCGTGGGAATCGCAGTGAACCTGGTGCATTGGCCCCTGCCCGCGCCGATTCTGACCGCGGCCAATTTCATCGGTGCAGGTGCCGCACCGCTGACGCTGTTCGCACTCGGCGTGATCCTGTCGGGCCATGCGCTGCGCCCGGCGCCTGTGGTGGCGGCGATGGCCGGGATGAAGCTGCTTCTGTTCCCGCTTCTGGTCTGGACCGCGCTGCGCTGGGCGCCGCCGCCGGGCAACTGGCAGCCGCTGTTCGTGCTGAACGCCGCCGGCCCCTCTGGGGCGATGGCCTTCGCGCTGGCAATGCTGCACGGCATCCGTACCGACGCAATCGCCCCGGTGATCATCTGGACCAGCGTGCTGTCGCTGTTCTCGCTGGCCTGGCTGGCCTGACAGGCGCCTGTCATGGCCGTGTCACATCTGTACCGCCGTCGCAGGATCGTGCCTGTGCAATCCTTCGGCCCTCGGCTAATGTCGGCGCAACGAGGCATGGCCGCGCCCCGAGCAACGGGGCCGCAAACAGGAGACGTACCCGATGTCCGACGCCGACGAACTGGTCATCCGTCCGCTGACCCCCGGTGACGAGGCGCAATGGCGCGAGCTGTGGGCCGGTTACCTGGCGTTTTACGGCACGACCCTGGGCGACAAGGTCTATCGTACCACCTTCGACCGGCTGACCAGCCCCGAGGTAACCGATCTGAACGCTTTCGTCGCCGAGATCGACGGCGAACTGACGGGCCTGGTGCATTACATCTATCACAGCCACTGCTGGCGGCCCGAAGGGGTTGTGTACTTGCAGGACCTGTTCGTCCGGCGCGACCAGCGCCAGCGTGGCATTGGCCGTTACCTGATCGAGGCGGTCTACAAGAAGGCTGACGAAGTGGGCACCCCCACCGTCTATTGGCTGACGCAGGACTACAACACCAACGCCCGCGCGCTGTATGACCAGGTGGCCGAGGTCACGCCCTTCATCAAGTACCAGCGCGCGTGAAGACAGTTTCTGCCTTGTTTGCCGCGCTGGCCATCGGGCTGGCGGGCTGCGCACCGGCACCGGACGAGCTGGGGCTGAAGCCGCGCGTCAACTCGGCCGTGGTCGAAGGCGCGCTGCCGCCGATGAAGCGGTTCAGTGCCGCCGTGCCGCCGATGCGCACGGTTTCCAACGTCGATTTGACGCGCAACTTTCTCGACCTGACGTTCTGGCTGGAATCGGGCAGCCCGGTGCGCCGGTTCACCCGGTTCGAGGGGCCCATTGGCGTACAGCTGACCGGCAACGCCTCTCCCAGCCTGTTGGCCGATCTGGACGAGCTTCTGGCGCGGCTGCGGCGCGAGGCCGGGATCGACATCGTGCGCGGGCGGCCGGGACCGCGGCAGATCACCGTCAACGTGGTGCCCCGCGCCACGGTGCGCCAGGCGATGCCAAGTGCAGCCTGTTTCGTGATTCCCGGCGTCTCCACCCTGCCCGAGTTCATCCGCGCGCGGCGCGACAACCGGATCGACTGGACTGACCTTGACCGGCGCGACACCATGGCGGTGTTCCTGCCTGGCGATGTGTCGCCGCAGGAAATCCGCGACTGCCTGCACGAGGAGATCGCCCAGGCTCTGGGTCCGCTCAATGACCTGTATCGGCTGCCCTACAGCATCTTCAACGACGACAACGTGCATACCGTGCTGACGGCGCATGACATGCTGATCCTGCGCGCAACCTATGACAGCGCGCTCGCCAACGGCATGTCGCGGGCCGAGGTCGAGGCGCGGCTGCCGGCGATCTTTGCCCGGATCAATCCCGGCGGCGCCCGCGTTGCGCCGCGCCCCGCCGATGCCACCCCGCGCGCCTGGATCGACGCGGTCAACGTGGCGCTGGGCCCGGGCGCGACCTTCCAGCGCCGCCAGCGCGAGGCGCTGCGCGCGCTGGACATCGCCCAGGTTCGCGGCTGGCGCGATCTGCGGCTTGGCTTCAGCCACTTTATCCTTGGCCGGCTTTATTCGGAAACCGATCCGCTGATCGCGTTGCAGCACTTCGCGGCGGCTGACCGGGTGTTTGCTGCCGATCCCGATACCGCGCTGCATCGCGCCTATATCACTGCCCATGTTGCGGCGGCCCTGCTGGCGGTGGGCGACGCGCAGCAAGCCCTGGCCAAGCTGACCCCCGCGATCGAGCAGGCGACGCGGCACCAGAATGCCACGCTGCTGGCAACGTTGCTGCTGCTGCGGGCCGAGGCGCTTGACCAGACCGGACGCACGGCCGAAGCGCGCGCCGTGCGGCTGGACAGTCTGGGATGGGCGCGTTACGGCTTTGACTCGGTCGCCGAGGTTCTGGACCGCGCGCGCGAGGTCGCGTCGCTGCGGCCGGATGCTGAAAACTGAGAGGTCGAATGTTCGTGATCGCTGGCGCCATCTTGGGCGCAATCCTGGGCGCGCTGTCGGCCCGCCGCCGCAAGGGCAACGGGTTGGACATGGCGCAATACGCCGCCGGTTATGGGATTCTGTTTGCCGTGATCGGCATGATCCTGACCGTGGTCATCGAAAAATCGCTCTGAGCCGATGTTCGTTCCCTTCTTCGAGAACCTGCGCAAGGCGGCCATACCGGTCTCGCTGCGCGAGTATCTGACCTTTCTCGAAGCGATGGGCGCCGGTCTGGCGACCTATGACGTGGACGGCTTCTATTACCTGGCCCGATCCGCGATGGTGAAGGATGAACGCAACCTCGACAAGTTCGACCGTGCCTTCGCCGCCACCTTCCAGGGGCTTGAGGCGATCTCGGTCGAGGCGATGCTGGAAGCGGTCGACCTGCCCGGCGACTGGCTGCGCAAGCTGACCGAAAAGCACCTGACCGAGGCCGAGAAAGCCGAAATCGAAGCCATGGGCGGCTTCGACAAGCTGATGGAAACGCTGAAACAGCGCCTGAAAGAGCAGCAGGGCCGGCATCAGGGCGGGTCCAAGTGGATCGGCACCGCCGGCACCTCGCCCTATGGCGCATATGGTTACAACCCCGAGGGCGTGCGTATCGGCCAGGACGAAAGCCGTAACCAGCGTGCCGTCAAGGTCTGGGACAAGCGCGAGTTCCGCAATCTGGATGGCGACGTAGAACTGGGCACGCGCAACATCAAGGTGGCGCTGAAACGGCTGCGGAAATGGGCCCGCGACGGCGCAGCCGACGAGCTGGACCTGAACGGCACCATCCGTGCCACGGCCGAACACGGCTATCTGGACGTTCAGACCCGTCCCGAACGGCGCAACGCGGTCAAGGTGCTGCTGTTTCTCGACATCGGCGGCAGCATGGACGCGCATATCAAGGTGGTTGAAGAGCTGTTCAGCGCTGCCCGGTCCGAGTTCAAGCACCTGGTGCATTTCTACTTTCACAACTGCCTGTACGAGGGCGTTTGGCGCGACAACCGCCGCCGCTGGACAGAACAGACCCCGACCTGGGAGGTGCTGCGCACCTATGGGCCGGACTACAAGTGCATTTTCGTCGGCGATGCGTCGATGTCGCCCTACGAGATCATCCATCCCGGCGGAGCGAACGAACACTGGAACGCCGAAGCGGGCCAGACCTGGCTGGCCCGCGCGCGCGAACACTGGCCGGAAAACCTGTGGATCAACCCTGTGCCCCAGCGCCATTGGGAATACACCCAGTCGATCGGGATCATTCGCAAGCTGTTCGAAGACCGCATGGTGCCGATGACACTGGCAGGTATTGAAACCGGAATGAAGGTTCTGGGCCGATAGCTTGGCGCACGAGGTTCATGCAATGCGTCAGGTTGCGGCGGGCCTCAGCCGACTGAGGTCATACCCGTACCAGCGCAGGATTTCATGCGCAGCGGCCAAACGGTCAGCCCCGATCTGTCCCCGGTCCATGATCCAGACACGGGTTCCGCCGGGATCGCCCAGCACGGCCGTGCGCCCGCTGGTATCCAGCCAGTAAACCCACAAAGGTGCGCCGGGCGTGATCAGCCGACCAGCCGGATCATAGTGGTAGGAAACCGGCTCTGCGCCTTCGATTTCAATAGCTTGGGCGCTGATGCGAACAAGGGCGCCAGGTGTGATACCGGCACCCTGGGCCACGGTCCAGTTCCCCGTCAGCTGTGCTTGCGCGACATTGGCTTGCGACGCGACCGGCGCCGTCGGGTTGCGCAGCGGGATCGCACCATAGGGCGCGGGCCCCTTTGCGCCGCAACCCGCCAGCAGCGCCAGCGCCAGCAAGAGCCGCCTCATGCTGCGCCCGCCAGGCGCTGGGTCACCGCCCTGGCCATGACCGCCCCAAAGCTGCGGTGCGCCTCGGCGCTCCAGTGCACCCCGTCTTGCGGATCCACCGCTACATGCGCCCCGGCATCGACAAATCCGCAGCCCAGCCGCGCAGCAACGTCGATCAGGTGCCCGGCCAACCCGTGTTGGCGCGCCTCGGCCCCGGCGAACACATCGCGCAGGGTGCCGATCTCGCGCACAGGGGCCGGGGCGATCAGCAGGATATCCGGCACCACGGCCTCGGCCCGGGCGATGGTGACCAGCCGCTCGACAGAGCGGGCGATTTCATAGGCGCTGACGGAAAAGCGGTTCTTCAGATCGTTGGTCCCCAGCATCAGCAGCATCAGGTCCAGCGGTTTGTGCGTGTGAAGAATGGCCGGCAACACGCTGGCGCCATTGCGTGCACCGCCCTCGACAATGTCCTCGTGCACGGTGGTGCGGCCGGGCAACCCCTCGGCGATCACCTCATGGGCATCGCCCAGGGCCTTGGCCATGGCATCGGGCCAGCGTTGACCGCGCGGGTGGCGTTCCGACAGGCCGGCGATGCGCATCGGCATGGTGCCGTGGGTGTTGCTGTCGCCGTAACACAGGATAACGCTCATCTTCCCCTCCGCTGCCTGCCGGTTCAGGTATGCGCGGGGGCGCCACGCGTCACAACCCTTTTCAACATCCGCCACGATCCCGGCGCAATTGCGCACGATTCGCGCCACAATGTTTCGTCATTCTGGCGTGACGCGGGTTGGGGCCCACGGACTTGAAGCGCTGCCATGTTTCACGATCTTCCCCGGGCGCAGGACGCCCATCTCGTCGAAAGACGACGGATGCTGTTCGACCTGATTCATCAGGCGACAGTCCAGACCGCGATTTCCGGGGCCTTCGAAGAGATCCGGGTGTTGTCACCCAAGGTGTCGGACCGCCTACGAGCCGAGGCATGTGCCTCACTCGACCGGCCGCCGCTGGCACCGCCGCCGCGGCCCAGCCTGATCACCCGGCTGATGATGCTTTAGGGCGCGCCGCGAAACCCTTGTGCAATCACAAATTTCTCTGAGCTGTCAGAGCGCGAGCTGGGCGGTTTGACATTCGCCACCTTGGTAAAGGCGGTTTTCAGCAGCTTCTGCAATTCGCCTTCGGCGCCGCCGGCCAGCACCTTGGCGACAAAGGTGCCGCCTTCCTCGAGCACGTCGAAGGCAAAATGCGCCGCCGTTTCGCACAGGGTGATGATGCGCAAATGGTCGGTCTGCTTGTGACCCGACGAAGCAGCGGCCATGTCCGACATGACCACGTCCGCCTTGCCGCCCAGCCAGCCCTTGACCAGCTCGTCGGCGTCGTCGGCCAAAAAATCCAGCTGGTGCAACTCTGCTCCGGGGATCGGCTCTACCTCTTGCAGGTCGATGCCCAGAACCCGGCCAATCTTCTTGTCGGTCCGTTCCCCCAGCGCATTGCAGCGCTTGACGGCCACCTGGCACCAGCCGCCCGGCGCGCAGCCCAGATCGACAACGCGCGCGCCCGGTACCAGGAAGCGGTACTTGTCGTCCAACTCCATGATCTTGAACGCCGCGCGGCCGCGATAGCCTTCGCTTTGAGCGCGCTTGACATAAGGATCGTTCAGCTGGCGCTGCAACCAGCGGGTCGAGGACAGCTTGCGCCCGCGGGCGGTCTTGACCTTTACCTTCAGGTCGCGCTGCCCGCGTCCGGATGTATTCTTGCCTGAGGGTGTCTTGGCCATGCCGTTCTCCTTCGCCTTCGCCATAGCGCGCGCCCTGCCCCATGTGCAAGGCGGCACGCCGGGTCAGAAGGTGCCGTCCTCCAGCACGCCATCGGCCGACATCTGGGCGTAAAGCAGCCCTTCCCGCAGACCGCGATCGGCCACCGACAGCCGGTCAGTGGGCCAGCAGCGCAGCAGCGCCTGAAGGATCGCCGCGCCGGACATGATCAGCGCCTGGCGATCTAGCCCAATGCGCGGGTCGCGGCGGCGCCCGTCCGGCCCCATGTCAAGATAGCGCGCGATCACCGCCTCGATCTGGTCAGAGGTCATGCGCAGCCCGTCCACCTTTGTCCGGTCGTAACGCTTCAGCCCCAGGTGCGAGGCAGCGACCGTGGTCACCGTCCCCGACGTACCGACGATCTGGAACCCCTCGCGCGTCTGGGCATCCTTGTAAGGGGCGAATTCGGCAAGGTTTTCTTCGAAGAACCAGCTCATCAGCGCATAGCGCGCGGCGTCGTCCTCGACATCCGAGAACTGGTCGCGCAGCGTCGCCACGCCCAGCGGCACGCTGATCCAGTCCACCACCCGGGCGGTGGGAAATGGCGTTTCGGCCTGATGGAAACCGGCGTGCAGCCGCATGATGGCGCGCGGGCGGTCGCGGTGGGGCACCTGGCTCAGGTCGATCCAGACCAGCTCTGTCGAGCCGCCGCCAATATCGACCACCAGCAGTTGCTCGGTCTTGGTCGAGACCAGCGGCGCACAAGAGATGACCGCCAGACGGGCTTCTTCCTCGGGCTGGATGATTTCAAGCGTCAGGCCGGTTTCGCGCCGCACCTGGCGGATGAACTCGCGCGCGTTCTTGGCGCGGCGGCACGCCTCTGTCGCCACCAGCCGCATCCGCTGGACATTGTGCCGCTTGATCTTCTGATGGCACACCTTCAGCGCGGCCACGGTCCGGCCCATCGAGGCACGGCTCAGCCGTCCGGTCTTTTCCAGACCGGTGCCCAGCTGCACGGATTTCGAGAAACTGTCCACGACATGAAACTGACTGCCCTTGGGGTGGGCAATCAGCATTCGACAACTGTTCGTACCCAAATCCAGGGCTGCGTACAGCGCATTCGGATCGGGCCTGTCTGGCGCGGGGCTCTCTACCGGTTTCGGGAAAGCGCCCGCACCACCGGGACGCTCTGGCGCCATGATTTTCGCGCCTTCCGATTTTCAACTTGGCTTCAGGATACGCGTGCCCCCCCAATCGGGCAAGCGATTTGACGGACGGTTCAGAAGGGCGGTTCGAAATACCCCTTGAAATAGGCGTATTCCGGTTCCAGCACAGGGATCAGCGCCTCTTGCGTCTCCGGCTCCAGATCGTCCCAATCCAGGGTGAACCGGCTGGCGTTGGCGCGCGGTGTGCGCACCGTGCGGCCAGAACGGCGCCCCAGGTCGCGTGCCAGAACGGGCAATTGGCCGGTGTGATAGACCGCGTCGAAGTCCAGCCGCGGCCCCAGGAACAGCCGCGCCGGCAGGCAATGGTGCCGGATGGCTGAGGAATGCGCGCAATAGTCCAGCAGGTTTGAAAAGAACAGGTCAGGATCGGGATCGGCGGGCAACCCGGCGGGCACCCGTTTCAACCGGCGGCTGTTGCGCAGTTCCTGCCGCCCGGCGACGCGATCGGTATAGACCGAAAGCAACCGTTTCGCCGGATCGCGAATGACGCAAAACCGCCAGTGTCCCCGGGCTTGCTGCCAGCGATGCGGGCGAAACCGACGTGTCGGGTAACGGTCGTGCCAGAAGCCGATTGGCGGATCATCGTCGGGCACGTGCCCTTCGGCCTGGGCCAGCATCATCTTGACGCTGGTACAGGCGGCCTTGGGCAGGGCCATATAGGCAACCTTAGGCTTGTCGAGGGTGATCACGAGGCACCCTCCGGCGCGGGGTCAAAGGTAAAACAAATAGGCATGGCAGCTTTTGGAATAGCGGCCAAAGCTCACCACAAGATTAACTCGTTGTCGTGCGGTGGCCTTTGCCATCGGGCCGATCTAGGCTCCGCGTCGCTGGACGCGATCCATGGGTCGAAAACCGACGCTGAACCGGGTCGCGAACGCAGTACGACACAGCAAGTCAAACGGAAGAATCGACAATGCCCGAGGTCACCATCGTTTACTGGCGCGACATCCCGGCCCAGATCATCGTGGGCAAGGGACGGCGCGGCGCCAAGCGGCCGCTGCCCGAACGGTTCGAGCAGGCGATCGACCGCGCGGCGATGAAGGTTGGCGCTTCGGATACCGACGCCTATCTTGCGGAATGGCGCAAGGCCGCGCCCTACCCTGTCGACGGTGACCCGGAGGAGGTGGCCGATGGCGAGGCGGAGCGGATCGAGACGGAATACGATCAGGACCGCCTGAAGGCGCTGATCGCGAACGACGGTTGGGCGTGACGCCCCGCACCATGTGGAGGGATCTGATGGCATTGTTTAACTTTCGCAAGCGGCGCGAGGCCGACACCCCGGCGCATGGCGATATCGAACGGGTCCTGCGCGGCTATTCGATCGAGGTGATGCCCCGGACTGCCGAAAAGGTGGAAGATTTCCGCGCACTGCTGGCGCCGGGCACCCGCGTCTACATCGCCCATATCGACGGCACGCCGATCGAGGACATGGTTGCCTGTGCCCGCCGCATCGCCGGCGAAGGCTTTGACGTGATGCCGCATTTCCCCGCGCGCATCATCGACGACAAGGCGATGCTGGAGAACTGGATCGCCATGTATCAGGGCGAGGCCGGCGTGAAGCAGGGCCTGATCTTGGCCGGCGGCGTCACCGAGCCGCGCGGCGCCTTCGACAGCTCGATCGCGCTTCTGGAAACCGGTCTGTTCGACAAGGCCGGCTTTACCCGGCTGCACGTGGCCGGCCATCCCGAGGGCAACAAGGACATCGACCCGGACGGCGGCGAGGCCAACGTGATGGAAGCGCTGCGCTGGAAACAGGCCTTCTCTGAGCGGACTGACGCCAAGATGGCGCTGGCGACGCAATTTGCTTTCGACGCCCAGCCGATCATCGCCTGGGCAGAGGCGCTTCAATCCGCCGGTTTCACCCTGCCGATCCACCTGGGCATTGCTGGCCCGGCCAAGCTGCAAACGCTGATCAAGTTCGCCGTGGCGTGCGGCGTCGGCCCGTCGCTGAAGGTGCTTCAGAAGCGCGCGATGGATGTCACCAAACTGGTGCTGCCGTACGAGCCCACCGACCTGGTGCGCGACCTCGCCGCCTATACCGAGGCACGCCCCGACAGCCTGCTGCAACAGCTGCATATCTTCCCGCTGGGCGGCATCAAGACCGCCGCGCAATGGGCGATGGAAAACGGCGGCGCTTCGGCGCAGCCGGCGGCCGCGCAAGCCTGATCGCGTCCGGGTCGAACCATGGCAAAAGCGCTTTTGTTCGACCTGGACGGCACGCTGCTTCACTCTGATCCGCTGCACATCGCGGTGTTCATCGAACTGTTTGCCGAGCACGGCCAACAGATCGACAAGGCCTATTACCTTGAGCACATCCACGGCACGTTCAACGAGATCACCTTTGGCCGGCACTTCCCCGACCAGGATGCCCTGGCGCTGGCGGACGAGAAAGAGGCGCGCTTCCGCGACCGGCTGGGCGACAGCGCCGAGCCGATGCCCGGGCTGACAGCCCTGCTGGACCGAGCAGCGGCCGAGAATTGGCGGGTGGCGGTGGTGACCAACGCACCGCGCGTCAACGCCGAGGCGATGCTGGCGGCAATCGGGATGACCGACCGACTGCCGGTGGTGATCATCGGTGACGAATGCGCCGCCGGCAAACCGGACCCCGCCCCCTACCTGGCGGCGATGGACCGGCTTGGCGTGGCGCCCGGCGATTGCATCGCCTTCGAGGACAGCCCCTCGGGGATGACCGCGGCGCGTGCGTCGGGGGCCTATTGCGTCGGGCTGCGCAGCAGCCTAACCGAAGACAAGCTGTGCGCCGCCGGTGCGCATGTGACGATCCAGGACTACACCGATCCCGCGCTGCCAAAGATTCTGGCGCGCCTGAACGAAAGGAACAGCAGCTCATGACGCGCACCGTCGTCGAATCCGCCAGCAAATCCGTGATTATCGGCTTCGACCAGCCGTTCTGCGTGATTGGCGAGCGGATCAACCCCACCGGCCGCAAGATCCTGGCCGCCGAACTGGAAGCGGGCGATTTCAGCCGGGTCGAGGCCGACGCCATCGCCCAGGTGGCCGCCGGCGCGACCGTGCTGGACGTCAACTCGGGCGCTGTCTTTTCCAACAAGATGGCCGAGGATCCGCGTTACGCCGACAACAACTTTGTCGAGCCGATGCTGATGCCGGAACTGATCAAGCGCGTGCAAGCCGTGGTCGACGTGCCGCTGTGCATCGACAGCTCGGTTCCCGGCGCGCTCGAAGCCGGGCTGGCGGCCTGCAACGGCCGGCCGCTGCTGAACTCTGTCACCGGCGAAGAAGAGCGGATGGAACTGGTTCTGCCGCTGGTCAAGAAATACAACG
>JAGRMT010000053.1:0-1799 GCA_020441125.1 Roseivivax sp. | reverse complement strand
AACGACGACACCGGCATTTCCGAAGATCCCGACGTGCGCTTTGCCGTGGCCAAGAAGATCGTCGAGCGGGCGGCCGATTTCGGCATTCCGGCGCATGACATCGTGGTCGACCCGCTGGTGATGCCGATCGGCGCCATGGCCACCGCCGGGCACCAGGTGTTTACCTTGGTGCGGCGCCTGCGTGACGAGCTGGGCGTGAACACAACCTGCGGTGCCTCCAATATCTCGTTCGGGCTGCCCAACCGGCATGGCATCAACAACGCTTTCCTGCCGATGGCGATGACCGCGGGCATGACCAGCGCGATCATGAACCCGGTCGCCCTGCCTGTCGGCGCCAGCAAGATCGCCGAGAAGCGGGCCGAGGTCGAAGCCGCCGGGATCGTGCTGCCCGAGGGCATGGACGACGAGACTTTCGTGACGTTGTTCGGTCTGGGCTCGACCCTGTCGCGCCCGGGCAAGGAAATGGAGGCGGTGCGCGCCGCCAACCTGCTGCTGAACAACGACGCCCACGGTTCCGACTGGATCGCCTTCAACAAGCCCGCCAGCGCGGCTGGCGAAGGTGGGCGCCGCGGTTCTCGCCGGCGTCGCGGCTGATATCAGCGTCGCATCGCAACCAATTGACAGGGCTGGCGGAAACGCCGGCCCTATTTGTCTTTCTCAGCCATTTTCAGCAGTGCCTGCAAGACCGGGGTGAACGGCTCCTGGTGCAGCGCCACGAGGCCAACCTGCGGTGTCAGCCCGCCTTCCAGCGGGCGGATCTGCAACGCGTGCCCGGCCGCCAGGAAGCGGGCCATGTCCTCGGGCAAAACCGTGGCCAGTCCGCCCTCTGCCACCTGGGTGGCCAGGACAATGGTGGAGTTCGACTCGACCACTGTGCGCGGGCTGATCCCTGCCTGAAGGAAGTTGCGGTTCAGGATCCGGCGGTTCTGCATGTCGGGCGTCAACAGGCACAGCGGCTCTTCCGCCAGGTCCTGCCAGCCGACAGGGTCCTTTTTGCCCAGCGGATTGTCAGACCGGCACAGCAATGCGTACCGCTCGCGGTAGATCGGGCGGGTAACGACACGGCCCAGCGGCTCGTTGTCCAGATAGGTCAGCCCGGCATCGGCATCGAGGGTTTCCAGCATCCCCTGGATTTCCAGCGACGAGCGCGACAGGATGGTGAATCCGACATTGGGATGGGCGGCGGTAAAACGCGACACCAAACGCGAGACATGGGTCAACGCCGTCGGGATGACCGCGATACGCAAATGGCCCGACAGCCCGGCGTGGCTGGCGCGCATCTCTTCGCGCAGCGCGCGGGTGTCGCCCACGATGCGCTGCGCCCAGTCCAGCGCGCGCTGTCCCTCGGGCGTCAGACCGCCAAAGCGCGATCCGCGCTGCACCAGGCGCACGCCAAGTTGTTCCTCCAGCTGGCGGATGCCGGCCGATAGCGTGGGCTGGGTAATGCCCAGCGACAGCGCCGCCCGGCCGAAATGGCGTTCCTTGGCCAGCGCCAGCAGCATTTCCAGTTTGTTGATCATGGGTTTCAGCGCGCGTCTGACGTTTTCGATAGGCCGTTTCTATCACGCAGCAAAGCACCCGCCACGAAAAAGGGGCGCCCTAGCGGGCGCCCCAGTATCACGGAACAGGGCTCTGTCGTTGGTACCGCCCGAACACATTTCTGCCTGCGGCCCTTCCCGCGTTTGGGGCGAGCGCACCCGCCCCCAACCTCGCTGCTGGAGGTGACGCCAGCGCCCCAGGCGCTGGCGCATTCGGTCAGCTGCAGCCCGACGTCGCGCCGCAGGTGTTGCACTTCATGC
>JAGRMT010000283.1 GCA_020441125.1 Roseivivax sp. | reverse complement strand
GCGGCTATGGCGACGTGATCTCGCCCGCGGCGGCGGTGCCGCTGCGATCGGGTGACATCCTGATGCTGGACACTGGCGCGGTGAAGGATGGGTATTTCTGCGATTTCGACCGCAACTATGCCATCGGCGCCCCAGACAGCGCGGCCGAGCGCGCCCATGCCGCGCTTTTCGCCGCGACAGAGACCGCGCTGGACCGGCTGCGCCCAGGCATGACCGCGCGCGATGTCCATGCCATGCTGACCAGGGCGCTGCGCGCCGAGGGCGCAGAGCCAGGCGGCGGAAGGCTGGGCCACGGGCTGGGCATCACCCTGACCGAATGGCCCTCGTTCACCGACAAGGACGACACGCCGCTGCGCGAAGGCATGGTGTTGACGCTGGAGCCGGGCGCGGTGATCGCCCCGGGCCGGATGCTGGTGCACGAGGAGAACATCGTTCTGCGCGCCAATGGGCCCGAGCTGTTGTCGCCCCGCGCCCCCGCCAAGCTGCCGGTGATCGCGATATGAGCCGCTATCCCTATCGACTGGCCGCGGACATCGGCGCCGCCGGCACGCTGGGTCTGATCGTGCTGCAGGTCGACGAGACGATCGAGCAGGACTTCCGCCGCCTGCTGCCCGATCCCGAGATGGCGCTTTACATCACGCGCATCCCTTCGGGCGCGACCCTGTCGCCCGAGACCATCGCACAGATGGAGCACGACCTGCCGCGCGCCGCGGGGTTGCTGCCGCAGGCGCCCCGGTTCGATGCGGTGGGCTATGCCTGCACGTCGGGCACGGCGCTGATCGGCGCAGACCGGGTGGCAGAGCTGGTCGCGGGCCAGGTTCGCACGCGCCACGTCACCAACCCGATGACGGCCACGCTGGCAGCGTTGGCGCATCTGGGTGTGCGCTCGGTGGCGCTGGTCTCGCCCTACACGCCGGCGGTGGCTGCGGGGCTGCAGCGCACGCTTGAGGCCGGCGGCATCGCCGTTCCGCGCGCGATCAGCTTCGGCGAAGAGGTGGAGGCGAATGTCGCCCGCATCGACCCGGCCTCGATCCGCGCAGCGGCGCAGGAGGCCGCCACCCATCCAGAGGTGCAAGCGGTGTTTCTGTCCTGCACCAACCTGCGCACGCTGGACGTGATAGCGCCGCTTGAGCGCGACCTGGGCATTCCGGTTCTGGGCAGCAACCTGGCGCTGGCCTGGCACATGGCGCGGCTGGCCGGGGCAGATCAGCGGTTGCGCTATGGCTGCGCGCTGACCGGGGCGGGCGGGTCGAACCGATAAAGCGTACCCTGCTCGGTCCGCAGCGGCAGTCCACCCAGTTTCAACGCCAGCGCGCGCATCGGTCCGTTGCCGGGGTCAACGACCATTACCATCGGTTGGCCGTCGCGCCGACAGACGCGATCAAGGCAGTCGCGCGCCAGCCTCTCTGCCAGCCCCAGCCGGCGCCAGCGCGGCAGTACCGACAGCGACGCCTCGCGCCAGACCGTGGCATCGCCAGGCCGGGGCCGCGACACCTCAGCCAGCGCGACGATCCGGCCACCGAACAGCAGCGCGATCATCTCGAACTGGTCCCAGGGCAAGGCGCCGTAGCGGTCGGTCAGCGCCTGATAACGCTGGCCGATGCCAAAGCGCGCCTTGCGCCCCGGAGATCCGGCGGCGATGTAATGCACCACCACCGCCGCGCGGTCCTGACGGCGCAACAGCACCGGACCGCGCAGCAGATGCGGCAAGACCCTTCGCCGCAAGATGTCGGTGACGGGCTTGCGCCCGTTCCAGGTCCGGCGTGCCACCTTGGTCGCCATGCGTTCGGCCTTCCGTTGCCCGCAAGGGCGCGGCGCCGGACCGGCGAGCCGGACTCAGCCGGCCAGTTCCCGCGCGCGCTCTCGCAACAGGAACTTTTGCACCTTTCCGGTAGATGTTTTCGGAAGCTCTCCGAAAACCACCGTCTTGGGCGCCTTGAAATGCGCCATATTCTGCCGACAGAAGGCGATCAGCTCGGAATCGGTCACCTGCGCCCCTTTCTTCAGCGCCACGAAAGCGCAGGGCGTTTCGCCCCAGCGTTCGTGCGGACGGGCCACCACGGCAACCTCCAGCACATCGGGGTGCTTGAAGAGCACGTCCTCGACCTCGATCGAGCTGATGTTCTCGCCGCCCGAAATGATGATGTCTTTCGAGCGGTCCTTCAATTCGACATAGCCGTCGGGATGCATCACCCCCAGGTCGCCCGAAGCGAACCAGCCGCCGCGAAATGCCTGTTCTGTGGCGCTGGGGTTCTTCAGGTAACCCTTCATCACGTTGTTGCCGCGCATGAAGATTTCACCCATCGTCTTGCCGTCCGCAGGCACCGGGGCAAGCGTTTCCGGGTCGGCCACCATCAACCCCTCGGCCGCCAGGTTGCGCACGCCTTGACGCGCCTTCAGCCGCGCCCGTTCGGATGCCGGCAGCGCATCCCATTCCGGATGCCAGGCACAGGTCACCGCCGGGCCATAAGTCTCTGTCAGCCCATAGCCATGGGTCACTTCGAAGCCCAGCGCCTCCATCTTCTCGATGATGATCGCGGGCGGCGGTGCGCCGCCAGTCAGCACGCGAATGCCGGCGTGCAGCCCGGCCTTCAGCTCTTCGGGGGCATGGACCATCATCGCCAGCACCACGCTGGCGCCGCAGAAATGGGTAACACTTTCCTGCTTGATCAGGCGGAAGATCGGTTCGTCCCGCACTGCGCGGAGACAAACGATGGTGCCTGCCGTCGCCGCGATCGTCCAGGGAAAGCACCAGCCGTTGCAATGGAACATCGGCAGCGTCCAAAGGTAGACCGGGCGCGCACCCATTTCCCACGTGGCGATATTGGACAGCGCGTTCAGATGCGCCCCGCGATAGTGATAGACCACTCCCTTGGGATTGCCCGTGGTTCCCGAGGTATAATTCAGGCTGATCGCATCCCATTCACTGTCCGGCGGGCTCCACTGGAACGTCGGATCGCCCTCTGCGACCAGGTCTTCGTAACTGGCCTGGCCGATACGCTTGCCCCCCGCATAACTGGCATCCTCGATGTCGATCACCGTGATGTCGCGCCGCCCGGTCATGTGCAGCGCGCGCTCGGCCATCTCGGAAAACTCGGGATCGACAAGAAACACCTTGGTTTCGGCGTGGTTCAGGATGAAGGCAACCGCCTCGGCGTCCAGCCGGGTATTGATCGCGTTCAACACGGCCCCTGCCATCGGCACGGCAAAATGCGCCTCATAGATCTCGGGGATATTGGTGGCGATGATCGAAACCGTGTCGCCCTTGCCGACCCCGCGCGCGCGCAGCGCCGAGGCAACCCGTCGGCAGCGGTCATAGGTTTCCGCCCAGCTTCGGCGCAGGTCGTTGTATGCC
Source organism: Roseivivax sp. (assembly GCA_020441125.1). Lineage (GTDB taxonomy): Bacteria > Pseudomonadota > Alphaproteobacteria > Rhodobacterales > Rhodobacteraceae > Mesobacterium_A. The sequence goes on along the minus strand of JAGRMT010000283.1, from coordinate 2,625 downwards.
ACAGCGGTCCGGTCGGGAAAAACCGTCGCGCTGCGCGCCATGAAGCTGACCGGTGTCAGCGGCACATAGTTGGCGTTGTTCGGGTCGAGCCCCAGTTCGTAGATGCTGCCCAAGCCGGTATCTCCTTCAGGCATGGCGCCGCCAGGGGCGCCCGCCGCTGTCAGCCGGCGCCTTGGGGGCTTCGGTTACGGATGAGGCCGGGCGCGCGGGTCAGGCGCACCCGGAAATCATTTGGCGCGGACGTAGCTGCCCGGCGCATCCTCGATCGGTTTCAGCTTGCCTGTGCCGGGCTTGCGGGCGGGCACGGGCTCTTCAGGCGAATGGCTGTCGATCCACTTGGCCCATTCCGGCCACCACGAACCGGCGTGCTGCTCGGCCCCGTCCAACCATTCCTGCGGCGTGTCCGGATGATCGGCACGCGTCCAGTAGCCGTATTTCGGCCGGTCTGACGGCGGGTTGATCACGCCGGCGATATGGCCCGACCCGCCCAGAACGAAAGTCACGTCGCCCACCAGCTGCGTCGTCGGATAGATCGAGGTCCAGGGCGCGATGTGGTCTTCCTTGGTGGCCAGCACGAACATCGGCACGGTGATCTGCGAGATGTCGATCGGCACGCCGTTCATCGACAGGTGCCCCGGCTTGCGCAGGCCGTTCTCGATATAGACCTTTTCCAGGTACCACAGCAGCATGGCCGCCGGCAGACGGGTGCTGTCGGCGTTCCAGAACAGCAGGTCGAAGGCCGGCGGCTTGCGTCCCATCAGGTAGTTCATCACGTGGAACGACCACACCAGATCGTTCTCGCGGATCATAGAGAACATGTCCTGAAGGTGGTAATTCTCCAGGTAACCGGTTTCCTTCATATGCGCCCTCAGCGCCTTCAGACGGTCGCGGTCGATGAACACGCCCAACTCGCCCACGTCGGTGAAATCCACCATCGTGGCCAGCGTCGTCGCAGTTGCGATGCGCTTGTCCTTCTTGACGGTCAGGTAGGCCAGCGTTGCCGTCACCAGGATACCGCCGATACAGAAACCCAGGATGTCCATCCGCTTCTCGCCGGTGGCTTCCTGGATCTTGTCCAGCGCCGTCAGCGGGCCCAGCGTCATGTAATCCTCAAAGCTCATGTTGGCGTGCTCTTTGGTCGGATTCACCCAAGAGATCAGGAACACGCTGTGGCCCTGGGACAGCATGTACTTCACCAGGCTGTTGTCCGGGCGCAGGTCGAAAATGTAGTATTTGTTGATCCAGGGCGGCACGAACAGCAGCGGGCGCTTTTTCTGCATCGGCGTCTGCGGGTCGTACTGGATCAGCTGCATCAGCTCGTTCTGATAGATCACCTTGCCCGGCGTGGTGGCCAGATCGACGCCGACCTCAAAGGCCGTGGGATCGTTGGTGCTGATGTCCAGCCGACCGTCGCCGCGTTCCAGGTCCGTCACCAGGTTGCGGAACCCTTCCAGGACGCTGGCACCCTCGGTGTCCAACGCCCGCTTTCGCGCGGCGGGGTTCAGCATCAGGTTGTTGCTCGGCGCCAGCGCGCTCAGGAACTGGCGGGTGTAGAATTTCACCCGCAGGCTGTCCTTGGTGTTCTCTGGCAGGCGCGCCAGGAAGGCTTCGGTCGCCTTTTCCAGCGCCAGGTGCGAATCGCGCAGCCCGCGCGTGGTGGGGTCGGCATCCCACAGCCGGTCGCGGAACCGCTTGTCGGCCACCGCCGGTTTCTGTCCTGTCCAGGCGTCCTGCCAGGCCTTGGCCCAATCGGTCCAGACCGATTGCATGTATTCCGAAACTGCCAGCGGATCCTGCATCAAGACCGGTAACGCCTTGAGATAGGCCTCAGTTACCGACGTAAGGTCAACCACCGAGAAGTCTTCGCCCGTCGCCTTGGAGGCCGCGGCACGGCTGCTGCGCTCCATCGCGGTCCGGGCGCGGTGCATCAGCGCGATCCATTCCTGCGACTGGTCCTGAAGCGTTGCGATATCCATGGCGATCCTCCTGGCGTTTGCGAAACGGGGGCCGGGCTCAGACCCGGCTTGCCCTTGATGTTGTCTTTACCATCGCTTCGCCCTCGACCACCACGCGATCGCCCACGGAACAGACGGTTTGCAGCACGGCGCGGCATTTTTCCCGAACCAGTTCCTTTACGGTGACCACCGCGTCGACCGTGTCGCCCGGCCGCACCGGTCCGACAAAGCGCATCTGCTGCGACATGTAGATCGTTCCCGGCCCCGGCAGCCGGTTGGCGATGGCCGCCGAAATCGTGCTGGCGGTCAGGAAGCCGTGCGCGATCCGGCCCTTGAACGGCGTCTTTCGGGCAAAGGCCTCGTTGATATGGATCGCATTGTTGTCGCCCGAGGCGCCGGCAAACAGGATGATGTCCGCCTCTGTGATCGTTTTCGAGAAGGACGCGGTCATGCCCACTTCCAGATCCTCGATGTCGTACCCGTTCAGTTCGTTCATGTCGCGGTCTCCTTGGACGGCAGGTCACATGTTTGGATAGTTTGGCCCGTCGCCGCCTTGGGGTGTTGTCCAGGTGATGTTCTGGCTTGGGTCCTTGATGTCGCATGTCTTGCAGTGGACGCAGTTCTGGAAGTTTATCACGAAGCGCGGCTTGCCCGGCTCTTCTTCCACGAA
>JAGRMT010000282.1 GCA_020441125.1 Roseivivax sp. | reverse complement strand
CGCCCAGGCCCCGCCCGCACGCGGCTCCAGCAGCGTCACCTCGATCCGCGCCTGCGTCTCGCCCTCAGGCCCCGTACGCACCCGGTATCCCGACAGCCGCGCCGGGATCACCTTGGTGTCGTTCAGCACCAGCAGATCGCCCGGCCGCAGCCAGTCCGGCAGGTCTGTCACCCGCGCGTCGGTGATGGCGTCACCCGCCGCCACCAGCAGCCGCGCAGAAGAGCGCGGCTCGGCCGGGCGGGTGGCGATCAGCCGCTCGGGCAGATCGAAGTCAAAGTCGGAAAGCTGCATGGATGGCCTTATTGCGAAACCTGGGGCGGGCGGCGGCGGAAGATTTCACGAAACATCCCCGGTGTCAAAACCGATAGCGGGTTCACCCCCACACGCGGGTTCTCGCCCGTGCCGGTCAGGGTGAAGTTGAAGCCCACCAGCCCCTCGCCCCGCCGCGTCAGCACGCTGCCGATGCCGTTGACCAGGTAGATTGGCGAGACGACGCCCTGCATGTCCAGCGCACCGCTCGCCAGCGTGTAAAAGCCGTCAAGCGAGATCCCCATCGACGGGCCGGTGGCCGCGAAGCGGCGCAGCACCAGCTGGCTGGGCGTCAGGCGGAATTCGCCTTCGACATTGGCAAAATAGATGCCCGGCCCCTGCAACTGATCCAGCAGACCCACGATCGAGATCGCGTCCAGTATCGCGCCGATGGCCGGGGCGTTGCGCAGCCGCATGTTGGTCGCGGTGATCGCGCCGTCGAACTCGCCCGCCTGCCGGGCCGGGGTCAGCAACAGCGTCATCGACCCGCCCACCGCGTTTTTCAGCACACCCGCCGCCTGCGCCACCCGCCCGGCATCGTCGGACTGTATGCGGAACGCGCTGCGCCCGCGCGATGGCACAACCGTGCCCTTGACCGGGGCCGAGCCGTTCAGCAGGCCGGTGAATTCGCCCGACAGACCGCCCTTGGTGTCGAAGGTGCCGGCAAATCCGGCCAGGCTCATCGTGTTCGAGATCTGCAAACTGTCCAGCGCCAGGGTAATCGGGCCGTCAAGCCCACCGCTGCCGCCCCCACCACCGCCGCCGCTGTCGGAGGTGCCGAAGGGCGCTTTGCGCATGTCCAGCCGCCCGCCCCGAACCGCCAACGCCATCCCGCGCCCCGCGGCGGTGAGTGTGACCGGCGCGCGCAGCCAGTCCCCAATCGTCAGATCGTCAAACCGCAGTTCCGCAAACTTGCCGGCGCCGGTCAGCGTCAGCTGGGCCTTGCCCTTCAGCGCGCCGGCGTCGATCTCCAGCGTGTCGATCTGTGGCGGGCTGGACAGCGTTCCCCCCACGGACAGCTTGCCACCCTGCCGCGTGCCAAAGGCCCAGCCAATTGCCGGCAGGCTGGCCGACAGCCCGCGCAGATCAGACACAAGCGAGAAGCGCGGCGGCGCGCCCCGGGGCAAGGTCAGCGTCAGCGTGCCCTGCCCGGTGCCGCGCACCATGCCCGCCGGCAGCGTGACGCCCAGCACACGCGCATGATCGTCGGACAGCGCCACCTGCGCCAGCACTTCGCCCGGGCCGGGTTCAGGCCCAAGCGCCTGCCGCCACCGGCCGTCAAAAGGAATGCCGTCGAATGTCCCTTTGCCCGTGACCTGGACGGCTTTCGGCGTCACCGTTACCGCCAGCTCGTCCGCGGCGAGCGAATGGCCCTTGACCAGTCGGTCTGTCGATACGTCGCGCGCCGTGGCGGCGAAGTCATACAGCACGTCGGCATTAGTCAGCCCTTTCTTCAGCGGCAAGTCCAGCGTACCGGTAACCCGCACCGTGCCCGCCGCCACGTCGACCGGCTGGCCCGCCTTCTGCATCACGTTCAAAGGCTCGGTGTCGATGAACGACAGCGCCGCGGTCAGGCTCCCGCCGGCCGCCAGCGTCAGACGCGCGGGCGGGCGCTTGATCCGCAGATCGGGAATGACAAAGCTGCTGCCCGCCACGTCGATCGGGCCGCCTTGTGCCGGCGTCACCCTGCCCGCATCGAGCAGCGCCACCAGCCGGTTCTTCAGGATCGTCACCTGCCCGGCCGCCTCGGTCAGCGGCGGCAGAGACTTGGAATAGCGCACTGTCGCCCCAGACACCGCAAAGCTGGCATAGCTGGTCGGCTTCTGCCCCGGCTGCACCCGCAATCCGAACTGGCCATTGCTGAGATGCCCGGCGCGGATGTTCTCGACAAACCAGGCGCGCGGCTTTTCCAGCACCCGCGGCGGCCAGAGAGAGGCGATCTGCGCCGGCGTCGCCTGGTCCAGCATCCCGTCAACCGCCAAGTCCCAGCCATCCTCGACCGCGGCCAGCCGCCCGGTCAGGCGCAGCGGCAGCTTGGCATCGTCGACGCGCATCCGCCCCAAAGTCAGCTCGAACGGGTTCAGCCGCAGACGCAGGTCCATCTCGGCCCGCGCCAGGGTAACCGGCTTGGTGAACACATCCTCTGGATTGGCCAGGATGTCGGCGATTTCGAACTGCGCCACCATCTGCCCCGGCAATCCGCCCTTGATGTCCAGCAGGTCGGCCCGGCCGCGCGCCGTCACGCTGCCCCAGCCGCTGACCACTGAAACCTCGTCAAACCGCAGCGTGGCGCTTTGCGGCGCATAGGTGAAATAGGTGCGCGCGGATTCGAACGGCACGGGCTTGGTCTTGTCGGTCGGCTGCAACACGCCCTTGCCGATCTGGAACGTGGCATTCAGTGGCCCCAGCGTGCCATCGGGAAACATCTGCGCCCGCATCGCGCCGGAAATCGGCGCCCGAAGCGCGTCGAACCAGGCCAGCGCCGGGCCTTGCGTCGCCAGGTCGGCAGAGGGCATGTCGGTCATCTGAATGCCGAAGCTCAGCCCGTTGTCGCCCAGCCGGCTTTCGGCGCTGACCGCCATCGTGGCCACGCCCGCACCGCCGCCCAGCACCGCGAAATCGCCGCGCAGCGACAGCATCTCGCGGTCGCGCAACAGCTCTACCCGCCCGCCGTCGATCGTCCAGCCGCGATGCGCGCGCGCATCCTCATAGCGCAACGTGACGGCATCGGCGCTGATCCGGCGCAGCCCGGCCAATCGCGGCGACGCCAGCGCCTTGTCGATCATCGCCACCACGTCAGGCACGCCGGGCATCCGCCCGTCACCGGCGAACATATCGCCAAGGTCCAGCCCGATCTTGCCGTCGGGCGCCCGCCGTATCGTCAGGAATACGCCCGAGACAGCCATCTCGCGCAGACCGCCGCCCTGTTGCAGCAGCGCCAACGGCCGCAGCCCGACAGTCAGGTCGGACATCGCGCCCACGGTGCTGCCGCCAGGTCCGGTCAACGCCACATCGCGCAGGTCGATGTCCAACTGGCCATTGCGCCGCAGCAGCACCGACATGCCGTCAAAGCGCAGCGACAGCCCGGGCAACGCCTCGCCCAGCTGGGCCGCGATCCGGTTGCGCAGCCAGTCCGGCGCCACCGCCGGGCGTTCCAGCAACGTCATCAGCAGCAGAATGCCGACAAGCCAGCTGATCCCCAGCGACAGGATCGCCAGGATCCCGGTCCGCCCCGCCCGCCGCAGCCGGCGCGGAGTCCTGGATTTTTCGCCTTCGCTCACTGGAAGCCGCGACTGCTTGGGTTATTGTCTGGCAAACCGATCCCTCTATAGCCAGCGGAGACACCCCATGACCGACGTGCCGCACACCGCGCCTGACTTTACACTGCCCGCAACCGGGGGCGAAGAGGTGACTTTGTCCTCTCTCCGTCCCGCTCCGGTGGTTCTTTTCTTCTATCCCCGCGACGACACGCCGGGCTGCACCACCGAAAACGAGGCGTTCACAGCCCTGAAACCGCAGTTCGACGCACTGGGCGTCCGGGTTTTCGGCATTTCCAAGGACAGCCTTGCCAGCCATGACAAGTTCATGGCCAAGAAGTCGCTGGCGGTTCCGCTGCTGTCGGACGAGCATGGCGACGTTTGCGAACGCTACGGGGTGTGGAAGGAAAAATCCATGTACGGAAAGACTTACATGGGAATTGAAAGGTCCACCTTTCTGATCGGCGGCGACGGCACGATCGTTCGCGCCTGGTCCAAGGTCAAGGTGCCCGGCCATGCCGACGAGGTGCT
>JAGRMT010000281.1:3206-6778 GCA_020441125.1 Roseivivax sp. | reverse complement strand
CCGCCGATCAGGCCCATGCCGTAGAGCTGGCCGGCCTTTTCCTCGAACCGGCGGATCAGCAGCATGTCGCGGTAGTATTGCTTCAGTTCGTCCGCCGAGACATTCGCGGCGGCGGTTTTTCGGGCAGCCATCCGGTGCTCCTCCCAGAATAGTTTAGTGTTAAACTACTCGCACAGTAGCCCGGCCATCGCTGGAAGTCAAAACCTAGGTGCGGCAAAAACCGCCCGAAATCGCGGGCGGTGTGTCGCAGGCCGGCAATCTGTGGCGATCAGGGAAGAACGATCTCGTCGGTGCGCAACCGGCCGAGGATTTCGCGCGCCTGCTCGTCGAGCAGGTCGAGGTCAAGGTAATCGTCCGACAGGCGGCGGGTCAGGTTCTCCATCCGGGTCACCTCGGCCTGCACCTGCGCCAGTTCGAGGCGCAGCTCGCTGGCCTGCTGCTGCACCTCGGCGCGGCGGAACAGGCCATAATCGCCCTGGACGGCGGCAAAGGTGAAGTAGATCCCCAGGCACATCGACAGGGCGACGAAGGCCAAGGCGGCAAATGCCGGGCGGGAACGTTGGGATTGGGTCATACTGCGCCTCTGTCGTGCATCTCTTGGCGGATGCGTGCGGGCAGATAACCACAGGGCGGCGGGGCTGGCCAGCGTTTTTGGGCTTTTGCGGCGCGAACTGTTGCGCGAAGGTGCCGCCATGATGCGGATCGTGCTTGCCCTTGTGCTGCTGCTTGCGGCCTGCGCCCCGCCGGGGGCGTTGTCGTACCTGCCAGGTGGAACACCGGGCGGGACGGTTCAGCGGGTTTTTGTCGCCACCAACCGCAACCTTGCCCCAAGCGACGATCCCGGACTGTTCGAGCAGGGTTTCGGAGAGGCGCGCGCGCCGCGCCTGCGTTATGCCTGGCTGGATGTCTCGGTGCCGGCGGTGCACCGCGCCGGGCTGATTGAATGGCCGGGCCAGCCGGGCAGCGGCGGCGGCTTCGTGGTGACGGACGAAGCGCGGTTCGATCGGGCGGCGGAATTCCTGCGCGCGGTCGAGGCAGCGAAGCGCCATCCGCAGGACGAGACGGTGGTGTTCGTGCACGGCTACAGCACCAACAATGCCAAGGCTGTCTACCGGCTGGCGCAGATCGCGCATGACTTCCAGCTGCCGGTTCCGGTGGTGGCGTTCTCGTGGCCATCGTCGGGGTTGCGGCGCGGCTATGTCTATGACCGAGACAGCGTGATCTATTCCCGCGACGCGCTGGAAGAGCTGTTGGTGACGCTGACCGAGGGCGGGCACAATGTTCTGCTGGTCGGGCACAGCATGGGCACGCAGCTGGTGATGGAAACGCTGCGCCAGATGTCTATCGGCGGGCGGGGCGACGTGCTGGCGCGGCTGAACGGCGTGGCGCTGATCTCGCCCGATATCGACGAGGACGTGTTCCTGCGGCAGGCGGCGCGGATCAAACCCTTCCCCGAGCCTTTCGCGGTGCTGGTTTCGCATCATGACAGGGCGCTGAACCTGTCGGCCTGGCTGACGGGCAAGCCGGTGCGGCTGGGTTCCTTGACCGATCTGGACGCGCTGAAGGGGTTGCCGGTGCAGGTGATCGACCTGAGCGACTATTCCCAGGGCGACCGGCTGGGCCACATGACCGCCTTCACCGACCCTGCGGCGATCGAGATGCTGCGCGCCATCACCCCGTATTGAAAAGGGCGCCCGAAGGCGCCCTTTGAAACCTTGCGAAGCGCAGCCGATCAGCCGGCCTTGGACGCCTGGTAGATGCTGTCGATGGTCTCGGCCAGCATGGTGTCGAACTCGGCATCGGATTGCTGTGCCGACAGGCCCTCGGTCAGGGCGCGGCTGAAGCTGGCGATCATGCCGGTATTCTGCGCCAGCTTGGCGTTGGCGTCGTCGCGGCTGTAGCCGCCGGACAGTGCCACCACGCGCATCACCTTGGGGTGGTCGATCAGCGGCTTGTAGAAGTTCGCTTCGGTCGGCAGCGACAGCTTCAGCATGATCTGCTGGCCCGCCGGCAGCTTGTCCAGCTCGGCCAGGATGGCGTCGCGCAGGATCGCTTCGGCTTCGGCCTTGTCCTTGATCTTGATGTTCACCTCGGGCTCGATGATCGGCATCAGGCCGTGGGCCAGAATCTGTTTGCCCACTTCGAACTGCTGGGCGACGTTGGCCTTGATGCCTTCGACATTGGCAGCATTGATGACCGAGCGCATCTTGGTGCCAAATATGCCTTTCTTGACCGCGCGCGCCAGCAGAGTGTCAAGCTCGGGCATCGCCTTCATCAGCTGCACGCCGTTCACCTCGTCCGCCAGGCCCTTGTCGACCTTCAGGAAGGGCACGACGCCGCGCTGCTGCCACAGGTAGGTGGCGGTCGGGGTACCGTCGATGTCGCCGTCCATGGTGCGCTCGAACAGGATCGCACCGATCACCTTCTGACCGGTGAAGGCGGGTGACTTGATGATGCGGGCGCGCATCTCGTGGATCTTGGCGAACATCTCTTCGTCGCCGGAATATGTGTTTTCCTCGATGCCGTAGAGGCGCAGCGCCTTGGGGGTGGAGCCCCCGGACTGGTCAAGCGCGGCAATGAAGCCGTCGGCGTTGGTCATCTGTTCAGTCATCTTGTCGTTCGACATGGAAATCCGCCTGTCTTTGAATTTGCCCAATGAGGGGCGGATTCCCGCCCGCCTGTGGCATAGGGCAGGGCGTAAGTGATTGTAAATCATGGTGGCGCTAACGCATTCGCAACGATTTCAGGTTGTGTCCCGTGGCACACCGCGACGCGGCGCTGCATGGCCAATCCGCCCTTTGGCGCGGGATTGTTTCGACTGTGGCTCGCATCGCCGGGCCAATGCCCAACGGTTAAGCAGATTCGCCGGTGCGAAGCCTTCGCCTCGACCGTAGCGCCAGTTCCGGCGCGGTTTCTCATTGCTGTTACGTGCGTTCGGCTATGATCCGTCTGTCGGAACGCCGTATTATTCCCAGTTGGCCGCCGCCGCTGAGGACACACCCCGTTCCGCTTGTGTGACCGAGATTGCTGGAAAGGGTCGTGCGGTTTTACAACAAGCGGGATGTCTGGCCGCGCTGCGAAGGCGGCGACGTGACCGAGGCAAAGGCGATGGAGCGTCAGTGCTGGTCGGCGCCGGAAGTGGCGCAGAGCGTCAATGCCAACGAGCTGGGCGATCTGAAGCTGACCGACAGCAAGAGGCGGCGCTTGTCGCCTTCCTCAAGACGCTGAGCGACGAATAGTCTGCCCGACGTATCAAAGGAAAAGCCCCGCAGCACGTGCGGGGCTTTTCCCTTTGGCTGGCGCATTTGGCCTTAGCGCTGCTTGGCGCGCTCGGCCTCCAGTTCGGCCACGTCCTTGAACTTGATCGACTCGCCGCAGCCGCAGGCATCGGCAACGTTCGGGTTGTTGAACTTGAATCCCGATTCCAGCAGCGAGGTCTGGTAATCCACCTGCGTGCCAAACAGAAACATCTGGGCCAGCGGCGCGATCAGCACGCGCGCGCCGTCCTGTTCCACCACCTCGTCATTGGCGTCGGGCGCATCGACGAATTCCATGGTGTATTCCATGCCCGC
>JAGRMT010000281.1:220-3191 GCA_020441125.1 Roseivivax sp. | reverse complement strand
CTTCTTGACGCCGATGCGCAGCCCGTGGCGGTGATCGCGCGTCATCAGGCGGGTGATCTGCTTGACCGCCGCGGGGGTGAGGGTGACCGCCTGTTTGCCCGGAATGCCGAACATCACATGAACCCCAGTTCCAGCCGCGCCTCGTCCGACATCATGTCCATGCCCCAGGGCGGTTCGAATACCATGTCGACATCCACCTGCTTGACGCCGGGCAAGGGTTCGATGGCGTCTGCCACCCAGCCGGGCATTTCGCCGGCCACGGGGCAGCCGGGTGCGGTCAGCGTCATGATCACCCGCACGGCGTTTTCGGTGTCGATGTCGATCGTGTAGATCAGGCCCAGGTCATAGATATTGACCGGGATTTCCGGGTCGTAGACCGTCCGGCACGCTTCGACGACCTGGTCGTAAAGCGGGTGGTCTGTGCTGGACGGCGCGATCAGCGGCGTGCCTTCCAGTTTGGGGCTGGCTTCGGTCATGTCCCGTCCTTCGTTGTACCTGAGAAAAATATATAGGAAATCGGGGGCGGTGGTAAAGGCCAGCTGGAACCGTTCGAGAAACAACGCGTTCAAAATGCTGAATGCAACCCTGGCGATTGCCCGCGACAAGCCCGGGTTCTGCCACTTTTCAACCTTTATTAACCTTCAGCCTGACGGTCGGGGGTTCTGACATGGAAGGAAAATTGTTCGATGCAGTACCCCAAGGTTACCCAGATGACCCAGTATCACGTGCGCAACCTGATCGCGCCCGATCTGGCCTGCGCGGTGGATGATGCCGATCTTCAGCGCCGCCTGGCGCGCAATGGCTACGGCTTTCGCGACGTGGCAACGCGGCGCGTCCTGGTGACCTTGCCGCACGGCGTCGAGATCATGGACCTGCCGCGTGTGACCATCCACTAGGGACAGCCCCTAGCGATCGTTGATGTCCTCGCGGATGACCTTGCGCTGGCCCTTGGGGCCGGGAAACGCCCGTTTCAGCGCGACCCAGGCCACGAGCGACAGCACCGCCCAGATCGCGGCCAGGGCCGAGGCGCTGGCCGTGAACGAGGTTAGAAGCAGCCCGCAGACCGCCAGCGCGCCCAGCGCGAAACCCAGCGCGATGAAGCCGGGCGCGGCGACTTCGAGGATCGCCAGCGCCAGCGCGGCCGAAAGCCAGACCCACCAGGTTTGCAGCAATTCGGCACTCATCACGCGCCCCCTTTCGGCTTGAACATCGCAAAGGCATTGCCAAATGCCTCAAGCGCTGCGGCCGGCACCACGATGGTCTGCTTGCCGCCCCCGGCGCCCAGTGCGTTCAGCGCCTCGACCTGTTTCAGCGCGACGTTGTACTGGATCGCGTCCAGCCCGTGCTGGGCGATCGCGCGTGCGACGACCTCGGTGGCATAGGCTTCGGCCTCGGCTGAAACGCGGCGCGCCTTGGCGGCCTGTTCGGCGGCGTAAAGCTCGGCGTCGGCGTTCAGTTCGACCGCGCGCTTGCGGCCCTCGGCCTCGGTCACCGCGGCGCGGCGGGCGCGCTCGGCGTTCAGCTGTTGCAGCATGGCCGCGCGCGTGGCCTGGTCCAGGTTGACGTCCAGAAGTTCCGCCCGCGTCACCTCGATCCCCCAGTCATCGACCACCGCGAAAAGCTGGTCCTTGATCGTCGATGTCAGCGTCGCGCGGTTCGATTGCACCTGGTCCAGTTCCATCTTGCCGATCTCGGAGCGGACGATGCCGGCCACGGTGGTGGCAATGGCCGCGTCCACGTCGCGGATGCGATAGACGGTCTTTTCCGGCTCGATGATCCGGTAGAAGACCGAGGTTTCGACCTGCACCAGCACGTTGTCCTGGGTGATGGCGTCCTGGCTCATCGCAGGAAGTTGCCGCTCCAGCACCGAAATGCGGTGCCGGACCACGTCAAGGAAGGGAACGATCATGTTGATGCCGGGGCCCAGCACCGAATGCAGCCGGCCAAATCGTTCGACCACGTGCTTTTCCGATTGCGGCACGATACGCACCGCCTTGAGGATGACCACCACCAGCAGCGCGGCCAGCAGCAGGTAGCCAAGGTTGTCTTCCAGCAGTCGTTGCCAGGCGAGGGGCATGGGAATGTCCTGTCACAAGGGTTTCCGGTCAGGTCCGATATAAGCCATGCCGCCGATTGCGGCCAGCCCCGCGCCCGGTTATGAGGAGCGGTTCCAAACGGGCCCGGCCCGCAGCAGGAGACACGCGATGACGCAGACAGGATTTCACCTGCGGGCCACCGACGGGCGCGCCCGCACCGGCGTTCTGACCACCCCGCGCGGCGAGATCCGCACCCCGGCCTTCATGCCGGTGGGCACCGCGGCGACCGTCAAGGCGATGCTGCCGGAAAACGTGCGCGCCACCGGGGCGGATATCCTGCTGGGAAATACCTATCACCTGATGCTGCGCCCCACGGCGGAACGGATCGACCGGCTGGGCGGGCTGCACCGCTTCATGAACTGGGAGCGGCCGATCCTGACCGACAGCGGCGGTTTCCAGGTGATGAGCCTGGCCAGCCTGCGCAAGCTGACCGAAGAGGGCGTCAGCTTCAAATCCCACATCGACGGCAGCAAGCACATGCTGAGCCCGGAACGCTCGATGGAAATCCAGCGGCTTCTGGGCTCGGACATCGTGATGTGTTTCGACGAATGCCCGGCGCTGCCGGCGGACAGGGACCGCATTGCCGAAAGCATGCGCCTGTCGATGCGGTGGGCGCAGCGCAGCCGCGATGCCTTCGGCGACCGGCCGGGGCACATGCTGTTCGGCATCCAGCAGGGCGGGCTGGAACAGGACTTGCGCGCCGAAAGCGCCGAGGCGCTGCGCGCCATCGGCTTTGACGGATATGCCATCGGCGGGCTGGCGGTGGGCGAGGGACAAGAAGCGATGTTCGGCGCGCTCGACTATGCCCCGGGCCAGTTGCCCGAGGACAAGCCGCGCTATCTGATGGGTGTGGGCAAGCCCGACGACATCGTCGG
>JAGRMT010000281.1:0-194 GCA_020441125.1 Roseivivax sp. | reverse complement strand
GCGTGCTGCCCTCGCGCTCGGGCCGGACCGGGCAGGCCTTTACCCGGCGCGGTGTGGTAAACATCAAGAACGCCCGCCATCAGGACGATCCGCGCCCGCTGGACGAGGCGTGCACCTGTCCGGCCTGCCGCAACTATTCCCGCGCTTACCTGCATCATGTGTACCGGGCGCAAGAGATCATCAGCTCGATGCTG
>JAGRMT010000052.1:63169-63724 GCA_020441125.1 Roseivivax sp. | reverse complement strand
AGGCTGTCGGCATAGCCGGCGGCGGCGATATCGGCGTAGGTGCCGACGACCGCCTCGGCGGTCACCTCGGCGCGTGCGGCGCCCATGCAGAAGACGAGCGCAGCCGCGCTCGTTGCGAGCAGATGTCGTGTCATGTCAGGTCCGTTGTGCGAGTGTCACTTGGTCAGGATCAGCTTGCCCGTGCGCGTGATGCGCAGGACATAGACCTCCGTGCCCAGGGTGATCGTCGCCAGACCGCTGTCGCCGCACAACTCCTCTGCGCGCCAGACCGGCCGTTGTGGCGTGTCGCCTGTCGTCATCGACATGGCGCGCCTCCGGCGGCAGCGCGCGGCGGCGCCACGCAAACGGACAGGATCGACATCGGGAACTCCCTTGGCAAGGCCTTGGCTTCCCCGGCTGTGTCCGGCGTGGGGTGGCTACGCATGGGGCGGAAACTGACAAAAACAATCAGGCTTGTCAATCCGACAATTTTTATCAGTTAATAACCCTGCCCTACAACGGCAGCGGCGCATCCTGCTTGAACTGGTCCATCACGATCTGGCTTTGCACCCTTGC
>JAGRMT010000052.1:38241-63034 GCA_020441125.1 Roseivivax sp. | reverse complement strand
TGGCCGAACTGCCGCGCCGGTTCCGCGCCATGGCGGGCCATCTGCACCTGCACGAAAGCCTGCACCGAAAGACCGACGCGCTGCGCGTCCAGCGTGGCGGTATAGCCCCGGATCAGGCCCTGTTCTTCCAAGCGTTGCCGCCGCCGCCCGGCCTGGCTGGGTGACAGGTTCAGCGCCGCGCCCAAGTCCTGGGCCGTCAGCTGGGCGTTTTTCTGAAGCGCCGCCAGCAGGCGCTTGTCTGTTTCGTCGATCATGCGGAAAATGTGCGCCATTTCATCAATTTTCGCAAGATCGCCGCATATACGACCAAACCAGTGCATCAGATTGCGCAAACGCCGCAGGCCAAATGCGGTATCCTTTTGGCACGCGAACAGGAGATGACATCATGGGCCCCTTCCCGCACAACGCCCCGCAGGCGAAAATCAGCGCTGAAAACCCCGCCGGCACCGACGGCTTCGAATTCGTCGAATTCGCCCATCCCGAACCGCAGGCCCTGCGCGATCTGTTCGCCAGCATGGGCTATGCCCACGTCGCCACGCACAAGACCAAGCCAGTCGAACTGTGGCAGCAGGGCGATATCACCTACATCATCAACAGCGACCCGGACAGTTTCGCCGCCAGGTTCGCAGACCAGCACGGCCCCTGCGCCTCGGCCATGGGCTGGCGCGTGGTCGATGCGCAGCATGCCTTCGAGCATGCGGTCAAGAACGGGGCCGAGCCCTACGAGGGCGCGGACAAGACGCTGGACTGGCCGGCGATCAAGGGCATTGGCGGCAGCCTGATCTATTTCACAGACCAGTATTACGCCACCTCGCCCTATAACGAGGAGTTCGACTGGATCGCCCAGTCCAAGCCCAAGGGCGTGGGGTTCTACTACCTCGACCACCTGACGCACAACGTGTTCAGGGGCAACATGGACAAGTGGTTCCAGTTCTACGGCAAGCTGTTCAACTTCCGCGAAATCCGCTTCTTTGACATTCAGGGCAAGTACACCGGGCTGTTCAGCCGTGCCCTGACATCGCCCTGCGGACGGATCCGCATCCCGATCAACGAGGACCGCGGCGAGACGGGGCAAATCGTCTCTTATCTCAAGAAGTACAAGGGCGAAGGCATCCAGCACATCGCCGTGGGAACCGAGACGATCTACGACAGCACCGACGCGATTTTCGACCGCGGCGTGCGCTTCATGCCGCCGCCCCCGGCCAGCTATTACGAGATGAGCCATGACCGCGTGCACGGCCATGACGAGCCGCTGGACCGGATGATGCGCAACGGCATCCTGATCGACGGCGAAGGCGTGGTCGACGGGGGCGAAACGCGCATCCTGCTTCAGATTTTCTCCAAGACCGTGATCGGCCCGANNNNAGCGCAAGGGTGACGACGGCTTTGGCGAGGGCAACTTCAAGGCGCTGTTCGAGTCGATCGAACGTGAGCAGATCGCCTCGGGCGAAATCGCGGCAGAGTAAACCGCCCGACATCCATCGCGACAAGGCCCGGGCATGGACCCGGGCCTTGTTGTCTTTGCCGATCAGATGTTGGGCATCGACAGCGAGACGCTGTCTTCAATGAAGCGATCAAAGCTCTTGGGCCAGGCGACGCCAGGCCAGTGATATCGCACCAGCCGTTCCGCCGGCATGTAGGCCGCGGTGTACAGCGTTCCAAACCCTTCGGTGAAAGCGGTGGAATACAGCGGCGGGCGCATGAAGGCAGCGATGAAACGGTCGCGTCCGGTGGGGTGCAGCGTCAGCTGTTGCAGAAGGAACCGTTCGCGTTCCACCGTGGCAGTGAACCGCGCGTGGCTGGACCATTCCACCCGTTCCTGGTGGTTGGTGGCCACCGCCGCATGGGTCAGTGTCGCCGTCCGGTCAGGCGCGAGATAGGCCGTCAGGAAGTGGCGCGCCGCGTCGATGACGGTGACGTTATAGCTCATGTGGCATGGGATGCGCGCCAGCACCTCGCCCGCCTCGGCGGTGGTGGTGCACGTCTGAAGGACATAGCGCAGGATCAGCGGCACGCCGAACCCCTCACCCACCGACCGGCGCCCGCCGAAGGTCAGCGACACCGCCAGTCCGGCATCGTTCATCCCGTCGACCAGCCCGAACATGCCGTCGGACATGCCGATCACCTGCCGGCCCATCCAGTTGGTCTTGAGTACCACCGCGTCGAACGCCTCGGGCGCGTAGTCGTAATTGCGCACCAGCAGCGGCGTGTCGCCGGGCCAGATCGCCTGGCTGCATCCCGAAAGGTAGGGCGGCGGGCAATAAAAGCTGAGAAAGCGCGCCTCCAGGTCGCCGCCGCCCGCCAGCTCGCACAGCTCTTCCCACAGCGGCGCCATGGCTGGCATGTAGGTGCGGATCGCCCGGCGGCATTCCAGGTAGGTCGGCCGCGCGGTCGCGCCCTCGCGCAGCCACCAGTTGCGGTAGCTGGGCCAGTACTGGGCGAAGAGCGCCGACCACTTGGGGCCGGGTTCGTCTTCGGCGATGGCGCGGAAAGTCAGGGTCATTCACAACACCTGGGCCGAAAACCGCGGCCCGGCAAGGTTTGCCCGTGTGCCGGGGGCGGCAGGCACCCCCGGCACAGCGCGCTTACATGATCTTGAACGCCGGGTCCTGCAGGACCTGGGCCGAGGGCAGCGGACGCGAGTAGTAGGAATTCTTGATCCCCGCGATCCACTTCTTGGACTTTTCGGTCAGCTGGAAGCCCTTTGTCATCGACCGGCCGCGGGTCACCAGGATGCCCAGGTCGGCGCCCTCGTAACGGTAATCACCCGGCTTGAGGATGCGCAGGAAGAAGGCTTCGTCCTCGTTTTCGACCGCGCGGCGGTGGTAGTCGAACCGGTCGAACACCACACGTCCGTCCGGCAGCATCTTGTAGATGCCCGATTGCGGCGCATGGGTGATGATGTCGACATTATCGTCGGTGTGCTTGATCACCATCTGCGACCAGCTGTCGATCATCTCGGGATCGGACCAGCGCGCGTTCAGCTCCTCGATGTCGAGCTTGAACGGCTTCTTCGAGAATTCCAGCAGGTGGAACAGGAACAGCGGCGCATCCGCATGGGCAAACGCGGCGTGGTTGGTCATCGAGCTGGCGCCGGTGATGCGCGGGTTCAGCTCGCCCAGCCAGATGTCGTTGTTCTTCTTGTCGATCAGGAAGTCGAGTTCGAAGTACCCGCGATACCCTTCCTTGCGCAGCTGCTCGCCGAACTGGAACGTCAGCTCGCGCGCCTTCTGGCGCTGCTTGGGGCTGAACGCGGTCGAGAAGATCTCGTTGCCACACCAGCCACCGCGATAGGGGGTCAGTTCCTTGAAGCCCACCAGTTCGGTCATCAGGGGGCCGACGATGGTGCCTTCGTTGGTGGCGCAGGCCTCGATCGCCGAGCCGCGGCAGTCGATCCGCTTCATGATCTTGATTTCGCCCTGGCCGACGATCTCGTGCTCGTGCTTGCGGAAATCGGCTTCGGACTTGATGAAGAACGTGGTGTGGCCGCTATCGCCAAACGCCGATTGCAGCACCAGGTCGTCACCCAATCCGGCATCCTTGCACAGCTCTTGCAACTGGGCATAGCTTTCGACCTCGGACAGGGTGTTGGGCACCGACGGCACACCGGCCTTGTTGCCCACGCGCACCGTCTCGATCTTGTTGTCCATCGCCTGGCGCAGCTTGGCCTTGGGGAACCAGACCTCGCCGCCCAGTTCCTTGACCAGCTTTTCGGTCTTTTCGTCGAACATCAGGAACACGAACTTGGGCTTGCCGCCGCGCGCCTTGACGTAATCCACCACTTCCTTGTGCTGCAGCAGGTAGTTGTTGATGTCTTCGATCGACTGGAACTCGTCATGCGGAAGCTCGGACGGCACCAGCACGTTGGGGTGGCGGCCGTCGAAACAGTCCATGTAACAGATATACTTGAAGTTCTTCACCCACTCGTCGAGTCCCAGCAGGTTGAAGTTGGTCGCCGAGACAAAATAGACCGGGTCCGTGTTGGTATGGAAATACCGGCGGATCTCCGAGATGTTCTTCAAGTTGCTCTTGGCCATTTTTGGTGGATCCTCTCTGTTTTTCTGTTCGTCAGGTATTGGGCGCGGCAAGCGCTTCCTTGGTGAAAACGCGCAAACCAAGGTCGGACCGGTAGCCGTGGATCTCGCTGACATCGAGAGCCATCATGAACGACATGATCTCGGGGCTGATCACCTGCCCCGGCACCAGGATCGGAAAGCCCGGCGGATACGGAATGATGAATGAGGTCGAGACCAGCTCCTCGCCGGCCTTCAGCCGCTCCATCAGCGTATTGTCGAGCGGCAGGTAGTCACACTTCTCTTCGTCATAGGCCAGGAAGAACGCACGGCGAATGTCGCCTTCGGGCGTGTCCGGACCAAACCGGAAGGTTTCGTGGAAGTGGCTGAAGTCGGGCAGCGGCGGAACGTGCTCTACCAGCGCGGAAACGCGGTTCTCGAACGAACGGCGCTCCATCTTGGAGGCATCGTCCAGCAGCTCGTCGATTTCCTTGGCGATCTCGACCAGCACTTCGATCAGATAGGCGACCGACGAACGCGTGGTGCCGATGTTCGTCATGAACAACACCGTATTGCGCGAGGTCTTGTTGATCTGGATGCCGTACTTGTCCATCAGGATCTTGGTCTTGAACGTATCGCCGTCCCAGCCCGTGCCGCCCACCGCCAGGGTGATCCGCGTCGGATCCAGCACGAATTCGTCGCTGCTCCAGACGTTCCAGATGTCCGCCCAGCCTTGCTGTGGGTCGTAATAGCTTTCCACCCCGCTTTCGCGGAACTTCTCGGGGATCATGTCGCCCGCCGTCAGCACGCGGAAATACTTCGACAGCAACGGATGCGTGGCCACCGCGCGGCGGATCGCCATCGCGCTTTCGACCTGGCGCGAGACGAATTCGAAGCCTTCCAGTTCGACCTGCCGCCGCCCGACATCGAGCGAGGCAATGATCTGGTAGTTCGGCGAGGTCGAGGTGTGCGTCATGTACGCCTCGTGGAACGCCTGCTCCACCTCGCCTTTGAAGTCCTGGTCATTGACGTGGATCATCGAGCCCTGCCGCAGCGATGTCAGCGTCTTGTGCGTCGACTGGGTCGCATAGACCCGCACCCGCGCATCCGGGGGCGGCAGAAGCCGTGTCTTCAGCAGGGTCTCGTCATCGGCGTCCTTCAGTTTTTCCTGCTGCTTGGCATAGGCCTTGGCAGCCTCTGGCGTGCGCAGCGACTCGCGCAGCGTGTTGGCCACGTCCATCGCGGTGCGCTGGCGATAGGTCGGGCTGAACCGGGCAAAGGCAAACCAGGCTTCGTCCCACAGGAACACAAGGTCCTTCTTGATCGCCAGGCATTCTTCCATGACGCGCTGAACATTGTAGACGATGCCGTCGAATGTGCAGTTGGTCAGCGTGACCATGCGCACGCGGTCCAGCTTGCCCGCCGCTTTCAGCTTCAAGAGGTGATGCTTGATCTCATGCAACGGCACCGCGCCGTACATTGAGTATTCATGCAGCGGATAGCTGTCCATGTAGACGACATTGGCCCCGGCCAGGACCATGCCGTAGTGGTGCGACTTGTGGCAGTCGCGGTCGACCAGCACGATATCGCCCGGCCGGACAACCGCTTGCACGACGATCTTGTTACAGGTCGAGGTGCCGTTGGTTGCAAAGAACGTCTGTTTCGAGCCGAAGGCGCGCGCGGTCATGTCCTGCGCTTCCTTGATCGGGCCGCGCGGCTCCAGCAGGCTGTCCAGCCCGCCCGAGGTGGCCGAGGTCTCTGCCAGGAAGATGTTGGGGCCGTAGAACTGGCCCATGTCCTGGATCCAGTGGCTGCGCGAAATCGACTTGCCGCGGCTGATCGGCATGGCGTGGAACACGCCGGTGGGCTGGCGCGAGTATTCCTTCAAGGCGGTAAAGAACGGCGTCTTGAACCGCCGGTTGACCCCGCGCAGGATGTTCAGGTGCAGTTCCAGGAAATCTTCCTGGTTGTAGAACACCCGGCGGCAGCGCCCCAGGTCCAGCCCGGCGATGTCCTCGGCAGACCGGTCGGTGACCAGGTAGGCGTCCAGTTCCGGGCGCACCTTGGCGATCAGCCGGCACGCCTCGGGCCCGTAGTCGCTGGGCGTCAGGGTGTCGACATCTTCCTCGTCCCCGACGCTGTTGAGGTATTGCTTCAGGATCGGCAGCACATTGTGCGACTTCAGCACCAGCCCCGGGCGGACGACAACCGCCTGAACGTTGTAGTTGAACAGGATGCCGATCAGCGCGTCTTCCAGGCTGGGCACGATCACCGGCTCATAGATGAACGGGTCCTCGGGCCGGCGCACCCGGTGCAGGTTGTTGCGCAGGAAGCGTTCCTGGTGCTCGTTGACATTGTCGACGATCAGCACCTCGAAATACGGACGCCCCAGCGCCCGCGCTTCGGGCGCGAGCGCGCTTTCGTCCTCGTAATCCTCGCTGTCGAAGTCGTCGGCCCCCAGGGGGATCGACCTGCGGCGATAGGCGCCCGATGTCAGGGCACGCGAAACGCGGCGTACCGATATCGCGAGGTCGTCGATCAGGTGCTGATCCAGCAGGCGGCGCAGGTGTTCGAACGTCTGGATGCCGGGAAAGGCCCAGTAGCGTTCGATCGGCTCCAACGACTTGAACAGCATCTCGGCGGTGCGCAAGAGCTTCTGGCCCTTGCGCCCTTCGCGCCCTTCGACCTGCAATGTGTCGACCGTCTCGCGCAAGGCGCTCCAGCGATCTGCCCGAAGCTGTGTTGCGCTGTAGTAGTCCCCGATCGCCGAGGGATCTTTCCTGTCGCTTGCCGCTTCGTTCATTCACTGTCCTCCTTGCGTGCGCGCAGACGGTCGACGTCGCGCGCTATCAGTTTGTTCCTGTCTTGCCCTTGAAGATGGGCACGTTCTCGGCCACCGTCGGTTGCCGTGCCAGGTCGATGCCCAGCGCCGTCCGCGGATCGGCCACGTTCACCCCGGCGCCAGAGCCCTTGCGGGGCATCTCAAGCGGCCCGAGCGTTTTCAGATAGGCGTCCGCGCCGCTGGTCCGGTCGTAGACCGAGAAATCGGCGCGCCGGTCACGGAAGCTTTTCAGCACCTGACCCAGCCCCTTCATTCCGGTTTCGCGCTGTCGGCGGATCAGGTCGAAGTCCACCTCGATGGGGAACATGTCTTCCTGCCCGGCGGCCTGATGCAGCACCGTGGCCGAAGGATCGACCACCAGCGACTTGCCCACGCCGCCCGCGGCCAGGCCGTTGACGTCGAAGACGTAGCACTGGAACTGCGCCGCCGTGGCACGCGCGATGGCGATCTCGGCGTCGCGGTCGGTGGTGCCGGTCAGCACCGGGTGCAGCAGCACCTCGACGCCCTGGCTGGTCAGCTGCCGCGTGGTTTCCGGGAACCAGATGTCGTAACAGATCGACAGGCCGAACCGGCCCGCCCCTGGCACGTCGAACACACAGAACTCGTTGCCCGATGACACGTTCGCCTCATAGGGCTTGAACGGGAACATCTTGCGGTACTTGGTGACGATCTCGCCCTCGGGGTTGATCACCACCGAGGTGTTGTAGATCTCGCCTTCCTCGGTCTTCTCGAACATCGAGCCGGGGATCAGCCAGATGCCGAAACGACGCGCGTCCTCCTGGAACTGCTCCAACACGTCATTGGGAAACGGCTGGGCGTAGGTGTGAAGCGGGCCAAAGGGGGCCAGCTCGGAAAACAGCACCATCTGGGTCCAGGGGAAACGCGCCATCAGCACCTCGATGCGGTGGCGCATCCCCTCGACGTTCGAGTGCAACGCGGCGACGTGCATTTGAACGCCCGCGATTGCGAATGGGGTCATTTGGTAAACTCCGATATCCGGCGCGGCCGCGGGTGTTTCTGCCTGCGCGGCCGGCGCCTATTTTGTCCGGTCACCGTACGACGAGGACCGGAATCTCCGAATGGCGCACCACCTTGTCGGCATAGGAACCGACAAGGAACGTGCGCAGGTCATCCGGCGGGTGCGAGGCCATGACGATCAGGTCGCAGCCCAGCTTGCCCGCCTTGGCCAGGATCGCTTCGGGCACATGCCCGTGTCCGACTTCCGGAGAAACCTTGGCGCTTGCCGGCACATTGGCCGCCACGAACGCTTCCATGTCGCGCTCCATCCGTTCGAGCGCCTGGCGCTCGAACCCGTCGGGCAGATAGCTGGCCAACATGGCCGAGCCCAGATCGTGAACCACGCCGAGCACATGCACCCTCCCCGTGGCGCCTGCAAGCTCCAACGCCATGGGCAGCGCCTTTCGCCAGCTTGCGTCGTGATTGGGGTCAATCGGCAACAGGATATTGGTGAACATTCGCTCCTCTCCTCTTATGCCGTGGCCGGGACGCGCGGCGCGCGTCCCCGCTGCAGGAACACCACGCCCGCCAGCAACAGCAGCGCAGGGATGTACATCCAGTACTTGGACGGTTGCGGAACCGGCAGCAGCACCGACTTGACCTTCTGATCCCAGTCCAGCCCGGCTTTCTGCG
Source organism: Roseivivax sp. (assembly GCA_020441125.1). GTDB lineage: Bacteria > Pseudomonadota > Alphaproteobacteria > Rhodobacterales > Rhodobacteraceae > Mesobacterium_A. The sequence goes on along the minus strand of JAGRMT010000052.1, from coordinate 54,529 downwards.
CGGCGCTGTCGAAGGTGACGTTGTCGATCACCACCTCGTCGCCGTTGGTCAGCAGGGCAAGCCCCGAGGACAGCAGCCGGTCGGCCCCCGTCTCGCCTTCGCCCACCGGGATCGGTGCCACGAAGGTGACCGGATCACCCACCGAGTCGAGCCCGTCAACCAGCAGGCGCAGCTCGTCGCCCGGGTTCAGCTCCATCGCCGCCTGCTCGATCTCGGTGCCGGCCAGCGTCTTGTAGGGCGGCTCGATCATGTCCATCCAGAAGCCCGGACGGAACAGCGTGAAGGCGACCAGCAGAAGCGCGATGGATTCGTAGAACCGGTTCTTGGTCAGGAACCAGCCCTGCGTCGCCGCCGCGAACAGCAGCATCGCCACCGTCGCCACTATGAACACGAATATCCCGTGCGCCATGTCGACGTTGATCAGCAGCAGATCGGTGTTGAAGATGAACAGGAACGGCAGGGCAGCGGTGCGCAGGCTGTAGAAGAACGCCACCACCCCGGTCTTGATCGGATCACCGCCCGAAACCGCGGCCGCCGCAAAGCTGGCGAGGCCAACCGGCGGGGTCACGTCTGCCATGATACCGAAGTAGAACACGAACAGGTGCACCGCGATCAGCGGCACGATCAGCCCGTTCTGCTGGCCCAGCGACACGATCACCGGCGCCAGAAGGGCCGAAACCACGATGTAGTTCGCCGTGGTCGGCAGGCCCATGCCCAGGATCAGCGACAGGATCGCCGTCAGCACCAGGATCGCCAGGATGTTGCCACCCGACAGCACCTCGACCACATCGGCCAGGGCAGAGCCCACGCCGGTCTGGCTGACTGCACCCACGATGATACCCGCCGTCGCCGTGGCGATGCCGATCCCGATCATGTTCCGCGCACCGGTCACCAGACCTTCGATCAGGTCGGTAAAGCCCGCGCGGAACTCTTCGCCCATGTTGCCCGAGCCGCGCAGCATCGCCATCAGCGGACGCTGGGTGACCAGGATGAACACCATGAAGGCCGAGGCCCAGAAGGCCGACAGGCCCGGCGACAGCCGCTCGACCATCAGCGCCCAGACCAGCACCACGACCGGCAGGATGTACTGCAGGCCGGCGCGCACGGTCGGACCGGGCAACGGCAGCTTGGTGACCGGCGCGTTCGGGTCGTCCATATGCAGCGGCGCTTCGCGCGAGGCGACCCACAGCAGGGCGACATAGACCGCGACCAGCAGCGCAAAGATCACGTAGCTGGCTGCCGGACCGAAGGCGGGACGGATCCAGCCCATGCCGTAATACACCGCCAGCGACAGCGCGCAGATCACCGCGATGGTGAAGGCGATGCCAATCAGGCGCTGCACGATGGGCTTGGGCGTATAGGCACGCGGCAGGCCCTGCATACCGGCCTTCATCGCCTCAAGGTGCACGATGTACACCAGCGCGATGTAGGAAATGACGGCCGGCACGAAGGCGTGCTTGACCACGTCGAAATACGGGATGCCCACGTATTCAACCATCAGGAACGCTGCGGCGCCCATCACCGGCGGCATGATCTGCCCGTTGACAGAGCTGGCCACCTCGACCGCGCCGGCTTTTTCCGAGGAAAAGCCAACCCGCTTCATCAGCGGAATGGTAAACGTGCCCGTGGTCACCACGTTGGCGATCGACGAGCCCGAGATCAGGCCGGTCATGGCAGAGGAAACGACGGCCGCCTTGGCCGGCCCCCCGCGCATGTGACCCATCAGCGAGAACGCCACCTGGATGAAGTAGTTGCCCGCCCCGGCCCTATCCAGCAGCGAGCCGAACAGCACGAACAGGAACACGAACGAGGTCGACACACCCAGCGCGATGCCGAATACGCCTTCGGTCGTGATCCAGTGGTGGTTCACGACTTCGGACAGGTTGTTGCCCTTGTGCGCGATGATCGAGGGCATGTACGGCCCAAGGAAGGTATAGACCAGGAACACCGAGGCGACGATCATCAGCGCCGGGCCAAGCGCCCGGCGTGCGGCCTCCAGCAGCACCAGGATGCCGAAGACAGAGACCACGAAGTCCTGCATGTTGGGCGCCCCGATCCGGTCGGAAATCGAGACGTAGAAGACAAAGAGATAGGCCGCCGTGGCCGCGCCGACGATGGCCAGCGCCCATTCCCAGACCGGAACCCGATCCTTGGGAGAGCCGAGCAGAACCGCGGCGATCACGAACAGGCCGGCCAGCGGGATCCACCAGACCGGCGTTCCTGCCTTGGCGCCCGTCATGAACAGCAACGTCAGGATCAGCGGCACAGCGATGCCCAGCGCCAGCTGGACCGGCGTGCGCGCCGCCGGGAAAGAGGCAAAGGCCAGGAACACGGCAAAGGCCAGGTGAATCGACCGTGCCTCCGTGTCGTTGAACACGCCAAAGCCCAATGTGAATGGCAGCGGCGAGGCGATCCACAATTGAAACAGCGACCACGCCAGCGCCACCAGCAAAAGGAACGTGCCGACACCGCCGCTGGGCGTGCGCCCGCCGGTATCGGAGGAGGCAACCAGCTCGTCCAGTTCTTCCTGGCTCAGGCCGCCGTGCCCCGCGGCTTCGGCCTCGACGATCGCGGCCTGGGTCTGATTGGATTCGTCTTTGTCAGACATGACTTTCCCCTCAAGCGGCGACCGGCGCCGGCAAGTGTTCATCCTGTTTCGTAAACGGTGACGCGGATTGCGCCGCGCCACCGCATGTCAGGAAGCCGCGGATCAGTTGATCCAGCCGCGCTCGCGGTAGTACTTCTCGGCGCCCGGGTGCAGCGGTGCACTCAGACCGTCCTTGATCATTTCCTCTTCCTTCAGGTTGGCGAAGGCGGGGTGCAGGGTCTTGAAGCGATCGAAGTTGTCGAACACGGCCTTGACCACGGCATAGACCACATCATCGGGAACGTTGGCCGAGGTGACGAACGAAGCCTTCACGCCGAAGGTTTCGGTGTCGCCGTCGGTGCCACGGTACATGCCGCCCGGCACGGTGGCCTTGGCATAGTAGGGGTTGGCGGCGACCAGCTCGTCGATGACCGGGCCGTTGACCGGCACCAGGTGCGCGTCGATCGTGGTCGTCGCTTCCTGGATCGAACCGTTCGGGTGGCCGGCGGTGAAGATGATCGCGTCAACCTTGTTGTCGCCCAGCGCTGCGGACTGCTCCGACGACTTCAGCTCGGACGCCAGGGAGAAATCGCTCAGACTCCAGCCCATCTTGTCCATGATCACTTCCATCGTGCCGCGCTGGCCCGAACCGGGGTTGCCGATGTTGACCCGCTTGCCCTTCAGATCGTCGAAGGTGGTGATGTTGGCATCGTTGCGAGCAACCACGGTAAAAGGCTCGCCATGCACCGAGAACACTGCGCGCAGGTCACCCACCGCGCCGCCTTCCCACTGGGGCGACCCGTTGAAGGCATAATACTGCCAGTCGGACTGGGCCACGCCCATATCCATGTCGCCAGCCTTGATGGCGTTGATGTTGGCAACCGAGCCGCCGGTCGACGGGGCGGTGCACTTCAGGCCCGTGGTCGCGGTGTCGCGGTTCACCAGGCGGCAGATCGACTGGCCGACGACGTAGTAAACGCCCGTCTGGCCGCCGGTGCCGATGGTGATGAAGCGCTCTTCCGCGGCCGTTGCCGCTTGCGCGGTCAGGGCCAGGGCTGCCGCGAGGGCGGCTTTGCGAATGGTCAGCATGGATAAACCTCCGTTTTGGTGTTGATGACCTTGTTATCTTTCACTTTTTCGCCGCAGCACCATACCGCGACAGTGATGGCAAGGACCGCCGCCGAACCGGTGTCCCGGATCGACGAGGCCCAATGTGGTGACGCCGCGCGGTCAGGCCGCGGACGCGCTTAGAATGTTGGCGGCGTGCAGGCGCTGATGATCACGCACTCTTGCTCGCCGATATTCCTGAACCGATGCGGCAGACGGCTGTCGAACAGATAGCCGTCCCCTGGGTTAAGTACGCGCACCTGGTTGTCTACGGTGATCTCGACAGAACCGGAGACGATGATCCCACCCTCTTCAGAGGCATGGCTCAGCATCTCGGGTCCGGTATCTGCACCGGGCGCGTAGGTTTCATGCAGGATTTGCAGGCTGTGGCGCGACGCATCGCCCAACTGCCGCAGCGACAGACGTTCTGGCTTTTCTTCCAGGCCGATATCGGACGGTGACAGTTCGGTCAGCTCGTCCGCAGCGTAGAAATACTTGGGCTCGTCCAGCCCTTCCACTTCACTGAAGAACATCGACAGCGACATCGGGATGCCGTCCAGGATGCGCTTGAGAGAAGAAACCGAAGGGCTGGTCTTGTCCTGCTCGATCATCGAGATCGCGCCATTCGTCATTCCGGCCCGCGCGGCTAGGTCGCGCTGGGAAAGCCCTTTGGCTTCGCGGATAAACTTCAGGCGTTCGCCGATGTGCACCGAGTCGGACCTCCATCACGGTTTCGTGGGGGTCAGTTTGATTGAAATTTTGAGCAGATGTCAACCAATCCTTAAAAGTTTGCGTCGAATCAAAGATTCATGCTCAAACTCGGTTAGGCCGGCCAGGTCAAAAAATTTGAGCAAATTTCGAAATGCCCGTTCATCAATGAGAATATTGACCGCGCACTTAAAATAATAAACAATACGCCGATCACTATTCTAAACACCCCCTGGAGGAGGCTGCCCGATGGCGACCACCAAAACCAACAGAAAGACAAAGACCGTGAAAGCCGAAGCGCCCGCCACGATCGCCACCAACAAGGCGCTGATGGCGCGCCGTGACGCAGCCGTCGCGCGCGGCGTTGCCTCGGCCGCGCCGATTTTCGCGGCCCATGCCGAAAACGCCGAGCTGTGGGATGTCGAAGGCAACCGCTACATCGACTTCGCCGGCGGCATCGCCGTTCTGAACACCGGCCACCGCCACCCCAAGATCGTCGCCGCCGCCAAGGCGCAGGAGGATCTGTATACTCACACCTCGTTCCAGGTGGTTCCGTACGAGCCCTATGTCGCCGTTGCCGAGCGCCTGAACGCGCTGGCGCCGGGCGATTTCGCGAAAAAGACGCTGCTGGTCACCACTGGCGCAGAAGCCGTTGAAAACGCTGTCAAGATTGCCCGCGCCTACACCAAGCGCCCGGGCGTGATCGCGTTCTCGGGCGGCTATCATGGCCGCACGTTGATGACCCTGGGCCTGACCGGCAAGGTGTCGCCCTACAAGAAGGACGTCGGCCCGTTCCCGACGGACATCTTCCGCGCCCCCTTCCCCGACGCACGCAATGGCGTGACGGTGGAATCGGCGCTGAAGGCGCTGGAAACGCTGATGCTGACCGATGCCGATCCGGCCCGGATCGCCGCCATCATCATCGAGCCCGTGCTGGGCGAAGGCGGCTACCTGCCGGTGCCGACCGAGATGATGCGGGCGCTGCGCGCGATCTGCGACCGCCACGGCATCCTGCTGATCGCCGATGAAATCCAGGCCGGCTTTGCCCGGACCGGGACCTGGTTCGCGATCGAGCATACCGGCGTCGTGCCCGACCTGATCACCGTCGCCAAGTCGCTGGCGGGCGGTTACCCGCTGGCCGGCGTCGTTGGCCGGGCCGAGGTGATGGACGCACTGGCCCCCGGCGGGCTGGGCGGCACCTACGGTGGCAACCCGGTGGCCTGCGCCGCCGCGCTGGCCGCCATCGACGCGATCGAGTCCGAGGGCCTGCTGGCGCGCTCCACCGCGCTGGGCGAGACCTTCCGCGCCCGCTTTGCCGACATGGGCGCACGCGTCGCGCCGTTCCGGATGTGGGACATCCGCGGGCTGGGCGCGATGCTGGCCGTCGAGTTCGTCACCGATTTCGACAGCGCCGCCCCCGATGCAGCCTTCACCAAGTCCGTGATCAGCCACGCGCTGCGCCGCGGGCTGATCCTGTTGGGCTGCGGCATGCATGGCAATGCGGTGCGGATCATGGTACCCCTGACCGCGTCGGATGCGATCATCGAAGAAGGCCTGGCCATCTTCGAAGCCGCCCTGTCGGACGCTATCGCGGCCGAACGGCCGGCTGCGGCAGAGTAACGACACCGGACGGGGCGCCCACTCGGCGCCCCGCATACCATCCCGGCACTGCCGGGGCACCGGCCTTCGTGCCGCCGCGCCAGTCGGCGCGCAGCGCTTGGGCAAAACACAGGAGGATACATCCCGTGTCTCATATTTTTCCCAGACACAGCAAGGTGTTGCCTCCTCGTGCCGTTGGCGGCGATGGCTGCTATCTGATCGGCGAGGACGGCAAGCGCTACCTGGACGGATCGGGCGGCGCCGCGGTTTCCTGCCTGGGCCACAGCGACCGCGACGTGATCGAGGCGGTCAAGACCCAGATGGACACGCTGGCCTTTGCCCACACCGGCTTCTTCACTTCGGAACCGGCCGAAACGCTGGCCGACCTGCTGGTCGCCAACGCTCCCGGCACGATTGACCGGGTCTACCTCGTCTCTGGCGGCTCCGAGGCGACCGAGGCCGCGATCAAGCTGGCGCGTCAATACTGGGTGGAAAAGGGCCAGCCCAAGCGCGGCAAGCTGATCGCCCGCAAGCAAAGCTATCACGGCAACACCATCGGCGCGCTTTCCGCCGGAGGCAACGAATGGCGCCGGGCGCAGTTCGGGCCGCTGCTGCTGGACATGAGCCATATCGAACCCTGTTACGAATATCGGCTGCGCCACGAGGGCGAGAGCCTTGAAGAATACGGCCTGCGCGCCGCCAATGCGCTGGAGGAAGAGATCCTGCGCCTGGGTCCGGACACGGTGATGGGTTTCATCGCCGAGCCGGTCGTTGGCGCCACCGCGGGCGCGCTGGCCCCGGCACCGGGCTATTTCAAGCGCATCCGCGAGATCTGCGATCAATACGGCATCTTGCTGATCCTCGACGAGGTGATGTGCGGCATGGGCCGGACCGGTTCGTTGTTTGCCTGCGAACAGGACGGGGTTAACCCCGACATCCTGTGCATCGCCAAAGGCCTGGGCGCCGGCTATCAGCCGATTGGCGCCATGCTCTGCACCGCCGAGATCTATGACACCATCGCCGCCGGCAGCGGCTTCTTCCAGCACGGGCACACTTACATGGGCCACCCTGCCGCCGCGGCGGCCGGTGTCGCCGTGGTCTCGGCCATCCTCAACCGCGGACTGCTGCCGCGGGTGCAGGAACAGGGCGAGAAACTGGCCGACAGGCTGCAAGAGCGCTTTGGCCAGCATCCCTTTGTCGGCGATTTGCGCGGGCGCGGGCTGTTCCGCGGCATCGAACTCGTCTCGGACCGCGATACCAAGGCGCCGTTCGACCCGAGCCTTGGCGTGGCCGCCAAGATCAAGAAGGCCGCCTTTGCCGAAGGGCTGATCTGCTACCCGATGTCCGGCACAATCGACGGTCGCAACGGCGATCACATCCTGCTGGCACCGCCCTTCATCATCGAGGATGCGCAGCTTGACGAACTGACCGAGAAACTTGGACGCGCCATCGACGCGGTGATCTGAGTCCGGCAACCAACAGGGAGGCCCCATGACGCGCTACGTCGTCTATGGAATAACCGTCGCTTTGGCCTTGATCTGCCTGATCGGGGCGATCTGGGTGGGCTGGCTGCTGATCCCGGGGCTGATCCTGGCCCTGCTGTCTGCCATCGGCACGCACGATCTGCTGCAACGCCGCCACTCGATCCTGCGCAACTACCCAGTGCTGGGGCACATGCGCTTTCTGTTCGAAGGCATCCGCCCCGAGATCCGCCAGTACCTGATCGAAAGCGACCAGGACGAAGAACCCTTCTCGCGCGAGACGCGCTCGCTGGTCTACCAGCGCGCCAAGGGTGTGGAGGACAAGCGCCCCTTCGGCACGCGGCGGCGGGTCTACGATTCCGGCTACGAATGGCTGACCCATTCCGCCATGCCGATCCATATCGAAGATTACGATTTCCGCGTGAAGATCGGCGGGCCGGACTGCAAGCAGCCCTATGACGCCTCGGTGTTCAACATCTCTGCGATGAGCTTTGGCGCGCTCTCGGCCAATGCCATCCTGGCGCTGAACAACGGTGCCAAGATGGGCGGGTTTGCCCATGACACGGGCGAAGGCGGCATCAGTCGCTATCACCGCCAGGGCGGCGGCGATCTGATCTATGAAATCGGCTCGGGTTACTTCGGCTGCCGCACACGCGACGGCCGGTTCGATCCGGACAAGTTCCGCGAACAGGCGCTTGATCCGCAGGTCAAGATGATCGAGCTGAAGCTCAGCCAGGGCGCCAAGCCCGGCCATGGCGGGATGCTGCCGGCGGCCAAGATCACGCCCGAAATCGCCGAGGCGCGCGGCGTCCCGATGGGGGTGGACTGCATCTCGCCGGCGCGGCACCCCGAGTTTTCCAACCCGATCGAGATGATGCAGTTCATCGGCCGGCTGCGAGAGTTGTCGGACGGCAAGCCGGTCGGCTTCAAGCTGTGCATCGGCCACCGGCGCGAATTCATGTGCATGATCCGCGCCATGCTCAAGACAGGCATCCTGCCCGATTACATCGTGATCGACGGCAAGGAGGGCGGCACCGGCGCCGCGCCGCTGGAATTCGCCGATCACCTGGGCATGCCGCTGCTGGAGGGGCTGACCTTTGCCAACAACGCCCTGCGCGGCGCCGGCTTGCGCGACCGGATCAAGCTGGGTGCCTCGGGCAAGCTGGTGACATCGTTCAGCATCCTGAAGATGCTGGCTTTCGGCGCCGACTGGGCCAACTCGGCGCGCGGCTTCATGTTCGCCGTCGGCTGCATCCAGGGCCAGGCTTGCCACACCAACCGGTGCCCGGTTGGCGTTGCGACGCAGGATCCGATGCGTCAGCGCGCGCTGGATGTCGAGGACAAGACGGTGCGCGTTTTCCGCTTTCACCAGAACACCATGAAGGCCGTGGCCGAGATGACCGGCGCCGCCGGGCTGCGTCACCCCGGCCAGTTCCGCCCTCATCACGTGCTGATGCGCGAGCGCGACCACGAAATGGTCACGGGCGACGAGGTCTATCCCTACCTGCCCGACGGTTTCTTGCTGCGCGACCCCGAGCCGGGCGAAAACAGCATGATCGCCGGCTACCGGATGCGCTGGGGCCGCTCGCGCGCCGAGTCGTTTGAGCCGATGGAAAACGATCCCGCCTGGATCGGACGATAGGACAACCCGATGACGCAGCCGCCCCAGTACCCGCCCATCTGTGATGCCGACTGGCCGGAAGAGATCGCAGACATGCTGCCGGGATTTGCTGGCGGGCTGAACGTCTACCGCACCATGGCGCATAACCCCGCCCTGCTGCGTGCCTGGGCCGACCTGCGCGAACACGTGGTCAACCGGACGGTGCTGGGCAAGCAACGATCAGAGGTGGTGATCCTGCGCACCGGGGTGCGGCTGGGCTCTCCCTACGAATGGCAGCAGCATGTCGCCCGCGCCCGCAAGTGCGGCATGGATGACGGGCGCATCCTGTCGCTGCGCGGCGCGCCAGAGGACATGTCGGAAGAGGATGCGATCCTGGCCCGCGCGGTGGACGAGCTGTTTTCCAGCCACCGGCTGTCGAGCGGGTCAGCCGCGGCCGTTGCCGGGCTGGTGGGGCCCAAGGGGGTGATCGACGTGATCGCTACCGTCGGTTTCTATTCCACGCTGGGTTACCTGCTGAACACTGCCGGGACCCCGCTGGATGACGACATCGCAGCGGAACTGGCCGCGGCGCCCCTGCCCGGCGAAACCTGAGGCCTGTTACAGCAGCACGATCATTCCCGCCGTCACCTCGGCCAGGGTCGTGTCTTGCAACACGACGGTCACGCCCTGGTCGGCAAACACCACATCGGCGCCCGAAGCCGTCATGTGGCTGATCGCGGCCGCAGCATCGGCATAGCCGAAACCGCGCAGTTCCAGCGTGTCCCACGGTTCCAGGTCCAAGACCCGCGTGCTGCCGCCGTTGCGCACATCAAATACGAACGTGTCCGACAGCAACCCACCGGCGACGACATTGTCTCCGCCGCCCGGCTCCAGCCGGTCATGCGGACCCAGGCCGCGCCCCCAGGCGATCTGCGCCGCCGCGGTGAGCGCCTTGAACTCGGGGCTTTCGGAAAAGCCCAGCACCACCTGTTCGCGGCTGACCCCCTGGTTCAACTGCCCCACCCAATGCGCCCGGCCGGCCGCGTCGGCGGCCCGGCCCAGCACGTTTTGATAGATCAGGTCGACGAACTGCCCGTTATTCAACGTGCCATAAGTGGCCTGGAACTCGGCCGAGGCGACGAAACCCCGCGACGCGGCGACCAGCGTCGCACCCGCGGCCAGCCGCCCGGTCCAACCGGCAAAGCCGCCGGCATCGGGATCGCGCGCCAGCGTAGCGCCGTACAGCCGGTAGACCGCACCGCCCCAACTGGCATCGTCCGCGGCATGTTCGAACGTCTGCGCCGCCGCCTGGGTTCGCCGCACGAATTCGCCGCTCTCGGAAAAGCCCAACACCACAGACTCGCGCGCCTCGCCCCGGGTCATCCGGTCCAGCCAGCCTTGCCGCCCCGCCGCATCCGAGGCGCGGCCCAGCACGTTCTGGTACAGCAGCTCGACGAATTGCGCGTTGGATAGCGCGCCATAGACACGCTGAAACTCGGTGCTGCCCACGAACGAGGCCGCCACGTCGCGCAGGTCGGTTCCGGCGATATCCATCCGCCGGGTCCATTCGGTATAGCCCGCCACGTCCGGGTCGCGTGCCAGCGTTGCGCGGTAAAGACGGAACACCTGGTCGGCCAACGCTCCGGCATAGGTCGCCTCGTATGCGTCGCCGATCAGTACGTCATCGCCGCCTGCGCCCTGCCCGCGGTCTGCGCCGCCGCCCAGGATGAACACGTCGCGCGAGCCCGTGCCGATGGCCGAGTCGCGCCCGGCGCTTCCGGTCAGCTCAAACTGGGTCAGCGCCACCGTGGCATAGATGTTGATGGCGCCCTGCCCCCAGCTTTCCAGCCGCAGCCCGGAGAGATCGAGCCGCGCCTCGCCGCCGGCAAAGGCGGCATCCACCATCACGTCCACCCCGCTGGCAAACCCCGCCGTCGATGTGCCTCGCAGGGTCAGCCCGCCCGGCTGGCGCAGCAACGCGTGCATGTCCTCTGCCGACACCCGCATTTGGGTCGTCGCCACGGTCGAGCGCGAAAAGTCGATCACCTCGACCTCGCGCAGCCGCCCGCCGGCCAGGTCCAGGTAGCCCTGCCCCGTCAGCACCACGGTATCGGTTCCGGCGCCGCCGATCACCTGCGTGTTGGCCAGTTCCACGATCCCCAGCGGGGCCGATGCGGGCGCATCGGCACGGCCCAGGCGCAGCTCGTCATCGCCATCGCCGCCAAGCAGCCGGTCGGCCCCGCCGCCGCCGATCAGCGTATCCGCCCCGGCCTCTCCCATCAGCGTGTCGGCAAAGGCGCTGCCGGTCAGCCTGTCGCCACCGGCCTGCCCACGCACCAGCATCGAACCGGTGCCCGCGCTGGTGAACGTATCGGCATTGTCCGTCAGGGTGCGCGTCGCCTGCAACGCGTCGATGGCGAAATCCTCGAACACCGCACTGCCATTGGCGTCGACGCCCGACACCCTGAACCGGCCGCCACCCAGATCGGTGATCGACGGCCCTTCACCGGGCAAAGCGGCCTCTGCCAAATGGGCGATCTCCAGCGTGCTGTTGCGCAGATCGTAATCGTCGACCACCACGGCATAGTTCGGATCGTAGACCCGGATCGACAGCCCGTTCTGTGTACGCAGCGACACGCTGTAGCCGTTCGACAAGTAAAACAGGTCGTTGACCGGGTTGGACAGACGCGCGTAGCCGCCCGTCGCCTTGTCGACCCGCAGGTCATTGTGCGAATTCGACGATCCCTCGTGGATCGAGACGACGAAATAGCCCAGGTCGGTGTCGAATACCCGGAACGGATGCAGCGGCGCATAGCTTTGCCCGATCGCGTTCGGCCGCCCCAGGGCGCCGCTGACCACCGTGCCCGCGACATCGTCGAACACCGCGTATCCCAGCCCGTAGCTGGGTGAAAACTGGCTGGTCTTGTATCGTTCGTAAACCAGCAGCGACTTGCCCGCGGCATCAGACACCGCCGCCAACTGGCCAGTCATGCCCTGCACCGTGGCCCCGACCGAAGCATCCTGCGTGTGGAAATAGTCGAGGATCGACAGGTTGCCCGAAGGAAACCGCCGATACAGCGCCGTTTCCACCGACGGCGTGCCGGGCGACAGGGTAGAAACCGGCTGGTGGTTGCTGAAAATCTGATAGCCGCCAGCCGCCATCGGCAGCACGGCGTAATTGGTCAGACCGTTCAGGCCATTGGTCGAACCGAAATGCACCGAGTCGAGGTCAATCAGCCCGGCCGGCGGCTGGGCCGAGGCATAGGTGACCACGCGGTCACGTCCGCCGCGCAGCTCGACCCCGGTCAGCACATAGCCGTCCGCTGTGAAAGTGCCCCCGTCGGCGCTGACCGGCATCAGGCGCAGATCGGTATAGGGGGTCTTGGCCGTCATGCCTTGCGTCTGGACCAGCCCGCCCGCCGCGTCGTGGCTCTCGATCACGAAGTTGCGCCGCCATTCGCCTGTGTCGGCGGTGGATGCGCCGGAATAAACCAGCGCATAGCCGCCGCCGGGCGCGTCAAACCGCTCTGGCAGGCCTTCATGGGCGATGAACGCGCGGCTGACACCCTGCCCGCTCAGCCCGGCCCGCTCGAACGCGATGGTGCCGGAAATGCGCGAAACGGCGCCGTGGCTGTCGCGCGCTTCCAGGTCTACGTTCAACTGCGGCAGAGCTTGCCCGGTATAAGTACCTGACAACGCGCCGGTTTGCGTATCGAACGACAGCCATGACGGCAGGGCGGCGGCCTGGTTGGTGCCCGGTTGCAGCAGGCGAAACGTCATCGAATCGCCTTCAGGGTCGAAGACCCGCCCCCGCGCCAGATCGACATGGACATAGCCCGCCGCATCCAGCTGCACGCCAGGCAGCGTGCTGCGCGTGAACTCCGGTGCCAGGTCCAGCGTCACCACCTGCGTACGGATGCCCGAAGGCTGACCGTCACCGCCCTGACCGCTGCCATCGGCCCAGGAAAACACCAGCGTCTGGTCGTCCAGTTGGTCGACCGAAACCTCGCGTTGTGGGCCGGCAACCACCTGGTTGATCTGGAACACGCGGCTGGCCAGGGCGTTGGCATCGGTCACCGCGCCGGTATCGTCATAGCTGTAGGCCAGCTGAAAGTACTGCGCCTTGACGCTGGCGCTGGGATCGCGCGCGCCCAGCGGCACAGCGCCCACAAGCCCGCTCTCGTCAGTCCAGGATACGACAAATCCGTTCGGCCCGGCGGCCGTCACCTCGGGTTCGCGCTGCACGCCCAGGTCGTTGGCAATGCGGAACTCGTTGCCGATCGGCGCCCCGGTGGCGCTGAACACCTGCGCGTGGATATCGAACTTCTGCGCAACGTTTGGCCCGCTCAACCAGTCATTCCAGACCACGACGAAGTTGCCGTCATTCAGCACCGCAACGCGCGGGGCGATCTGGATGCCGGTGCTGGTCTGGTTCACCGTGGCCACGCCGCCCGACTTGGTGCCATCGGCGTTGAACATCTGAAGCGAGATACCGGTGCCAGACCGGTCTTGTCCGGCAATGTCCACCCCGTCCCAGACGGTGACAAAGCGGCCATCCGCAAAACCGGCCGAATCCGATTGCATCCCAAGACCATAGGTCAAGTTGTTGACCAGAAACTCGCCCTGCGGCGCGGTGCCCGCGGCGGTATAGATCGTGCCAACAAGCGATCCGTCCAGGATGCGGAAGGGATCGTAACCGTTCAGGCTCAGGTACGAAACGAAGTAGCCGCCCCCCGCCAGCGCGGTGATGCCCGGCACCAGTTGCAGCCCCACCGGATCAGCGTTCAGCCGCTCTTCGGCCGCCAGCGCGGCGCCGGAATTGTCGAACCTGCGGGCAAAGGTGTCGGCCTCGGCCGGATAGGTGATGGGCACACCGTTCACGGTCTGGCTGGCAGAACCTGTGGCACGGTTCCACGCCACGGCGAACCCGCCGCCCGACAGGCCAGCGACAACCGGCATCGAGTCCACCCCGGCGCCGCTGCTGATCGTCAATTCGCGCCCGATTGGCAGGCCCGTTTCGGTGAATAGCTGGCCCTTGATCCGCAGGCTGCCGCCATCGTGCCAGACAGCAATGAAATGCCCATCGGACAGCGCGGCGACGGATGGTGTGCGCTGGTCACCGGCGGTCGCGGAATTGGCCAGGAACTCGGCCGCACGGGCCTGCATCACGGCATTCGTCACGCTGGTCGGCATCGCCAAGCCCTCCCCACGGTCCCGCCAAAGCCTATCAGGTTTTGGGCAATCAGGAAAAAGGATTGTGATCAATACCATTTAGACGGGAATTCTAAGAGAGTGTCACAAGCGGAAAAGCCGCCAGACAGCCAGAAAATTACGCCACCATCAGTTGCAGTACCGGTGTTATCCTAGCGTTTGATCGATTCCACGTTCGAAGTATCGAGTGCTCGTTTGCTCTTGCCGCCACTGCCGTCGCGACGGCATCCGCTGCCAAATTTCAAAAAAATTTATGGGAGCAATGCAATGAAACTGAAAGCCTACGCCGGGTTAATTGCGGCGCTGGTCCTGGTGGCCGGGGCTATGCCCGCCGCTGCCAAGAACCCAGGCGCCGTGGCTGCCGATGCCTGTCAGCGGTCAGTCGCCGGGCACATCACGAAACGAATGAACGCCAGCCGCGCACAATTCCTGGATGCACCCCGGCTCAAGCAGGTATCGAACGCCGAAACCGGCGTTTCGGGGCGCGGCCAGATGGACACCAAGCGCGGCTGGACACCGTTCAGCTACAGCTGCGTCTACAATTTCCGCTCTGGCAAGACCGGCAATATCAGCGTCAAGGCCAAGGGCGGAGGCGGTGGCGGCGGGGGCAACGTGACCGCTGGCCAGGCTGTCGGCGCGATCATCGGCGCGGCGATCGCCGGGGCGATCATCGAGTCCATCGACAAGGGCGCCAGCAGCTCGAATACCGGCAGCAACGACAGCGGCTGGTTCAGCCCGGCCAAGGGGATAACGTGCAACTCCTACCAAAGCGCCTGCTACAAGAACGGGCGGTTCGACGCCCATTGGACCCATACCATTTATCGCTAGGAAGGACGGCCCGATGAAATCCCTTTTGTTCGCCTGCGCCGCCTGCGTCGTCGCGCTGCCGGCTGTTGCGCAAGACACAGCCGCCAGCACCGAAACCACCGCGGTGACAGAGCCGGGCGTCTCGTCCGAGTATATCCGCGCCTACGATGTCGCCATGGCCCGGATCAGCCAGACCCTGTCACATGAAACGGTCGCACACCTGTCTTTGCTGGCCTATTCCGCCGCCGCCGCCGGGCTGTGCCCGGATCTGGCGCTGGACGAAAGCGCCGTCTACGGCGCGCTGGTCGCCTCGACCCATGACGCGCTGGACGGCGCGACCAAGGACGAAGCCCAGCAACACAAGGACTTTGCCCTGATCGCCTTCGGCGTGCTGACCGGTCTGATGCTGGAAAAGGCGGTAACGGAAGAAGAAGCCTTCTGCACCGAGGCAGTGGAATACACCCAGTCCGTCGGCGCAGACTCTTTCCTGCAGCAGGTCAGCACAGCGGTGCCCTACAGCGCCGGCGAATGACACGGGCGGCGGCGCGGGGTGCGCGCCCCCGCCGCCGCAACGCCATCAGGGGCGCAACGCCTCGGCCAGCCGCGACAGCCCCGGCGCGGCGGGGAACAGATCGGCTTGCAGCGCGTGATAGATGTCGGGCTTGCCCTTGAACTGGGTCACAGCCGGGCGACCCGCGTCGTCGATCTCGGGAAACCAGCCGCCGCGAGCATGGTCGATGAAATGGTCGCTGGCGAATTGCCAAAGCCGCCGGTACCAGATTTCATCACCCGCGTTCTGTTCCAGCTTGATCAGGCTGGCCAGCACGCCGATTGCCTCTGTTACCGGCCACCAATAGCGGTCACGGATCGCCGGCCGCCCGTCAAAGCCCAGCGTGTAGGCCAGCCCGCCACGCGTGCTGTCCCAGCCATCGTCCAGCGCCCGCTGCACCACGGCCCGCGCCGTGGCCGGCGCATCGCCGCCGGGCCGGCCGGCCAGATCCCAGTGTTGCAGCAACAGCCGCGCCAGCTCAAAGCTGTGGCCCGGCGTGGTGCCATGCGGACGGAACATCGGGTTGCCGGAATAGGCTCGGTCGATCTGCCAGTCGGCGGTGTAATGCTCGGGCAGGCGCCAGCCCTCGGCCGGGGCGATCCGGCCCAGGAAGAAATCGAGGATGCGTCCCGCCCGCG
>JAGRMT010000052.1:16461-38147 GCA_020441125.1 Roseivivax sp. | reverse complement strand
AGAACGGCGTCCAGTCGCGGTTCCACTCGTCGCAGAACAGGCCGGGCCCCTCTTCCCAGAAATGCGCATCCAGCACGGCAGTGGCATCGTCGATCAGCCGGTCGGCATCGGGATGCCCGACCAGCCGCGCCGTGGACCCGGCCAGCAGCACGAAGACATGCCCATAGGCCAGCTTGCGACCGTCGTGCACCGCGTCGCCATCCATCGCCCAGACATAGCCGCCATGGACGCTATCGCGGTGATGGCTCCACAGATAACGCATTCCGGCGTCGATCAGCGGCTCGCAGCCGGGCTGGCCGGCCAGCTTGCCCAGGCCGTAGGAATGCACCATCCGCGTGGTGGTGTGCAGCTCTTGCACCGTGTCCGGCAAGGGCACGCCGTCGTAGCCCAGAACATGGAACCCCGCCACCGGATGCAGGCTGGCGCGGAAGAAATCGAACTGCGCCCGCGCGTCCGCCGCCAGAAAGGCGCGGTGCGCGGGATCGTTCAGCCAGAAGCCGGGCGCCTGGGCGTCACCGGGTGCGGGGCGGTCGGGGGTCATGCGGGGCCTCGTTCACAGTCGGGAAAGCGCCGGGGGCGTCCCCCGCCCCCGGCCGCTGCCACTCTAGCCCGGCCCCGCGACGCCTGCTAGCGATAACGGGCGCCGCCCCTACACCGCCTTCAGCAGTCGCAGCGCATCATAGATCGCCGCGTGGGTGTTGCGCGCGGAAACGGCATCGCCGATGCGGAACAGCTGATACCGCCCTTCGGGATTGCGCACGACGGTTTGCGGCGTGCCGTCGATCAGCGCCTGGTGATCCACCTCGCCAAGGTTGGACGAGCCGGCGCGCAACTCGAAATAGAGATCGTCTAGCGGTCGCGTGCCGCAGTTGACCACCACCTGATCGACCTCGCGCGTGCGTGTCACGCCGCCATAGTCGCTGCCCACCGTGGCGCGCAATGCATTGCCCGCCCGTTCGACCGCGTCCAGTTTCCACGTCACGGTAAATGTCACGTCACGTTGCTGCAGCAGGCGCAGCGACGGGGTCAGCGACATGGCCATCACTTCGGGCACGATATTGCGGTCGCGGGTCATGACCTCGACCCGCGCACCGGTTTCCGAGATCTTCTCGGCGGCCTGCAACGTCGCATAGTCGCCTGCATCGTCGTAGATCAGCACCGAGGTGCCCGGACGCACATCGCCAGACAGGATGTCCCAGGCCGAGACAACCAGCTCGTTGCCACGCTCAAGCACTTCGGTATGCGGCAGCCCGCCTGTGGCGACGATCACCACGTCCGGGGCCTCGGCCAGCACGGTTTCGGCATCGGCATAGCTGTTGAAGTGGAACGTCACGCCCAAGCGCGTGCATTCTTCGTAACGCCACTGGATCAACTGGATCATCTCGGCCCGCCGCGCCGTGGTCGCGGTCAGCCGCACCTGCCCGCCGGGATCGTTGGCCGCCTCGTGCACGATGACCTGATGGCCCCGCTCTGCTGCGACCCGTGCCGCTTCCAGCCCGCCCGGGCCGGCGCCGATTACCACCACCCGGCGTGCTCCATCGGCGCGCGGGATGACATGCGGCTGCTCCAGCTCGCGCCCGGTGGCGGGGTTGTGCAAGCACAGCGCCATGCCACCCTGGTAAATCCGGTCAAGGCAGTAGTTGGCCCCGACACAAGGACGGATGCGATCCTCTTCGCCGCGCAGGATCTTGGCCACGATATGCGGATCGGCCAGGTGCGCCCGTGTCATGCCGACCATGTCCAGCTTGCCCGTGGCGATCGCATGGCGGGCGGTGGCGACATCCTGGATCTTGGACGCATGGAAGGTGGGAATCTGCGTCGCCGCCCGGACCTGTCCGGCAAACTCCAGGTGCGGGGCGCTGCGCATCCCCTGCACCGGGATCATGTCGGTCAGGCCCGCGTCCGTAGCAATCTGGCTGCGGGTGACGTTCAGATAGTCGATCAGCCCAGAGGCCTTCAGCCGGCGCGAGATTTCGATCCCGTCAGCGGCCGAGATGCCGCCGTCCATCATTTCATCGCCGATGTACCGCAGGCCAAGGATATAGTCCGGGCCAACCCGTTCGCGCACCGCCGACAGCACGTCGAAGACAAAGCGCATCCGGTTTTCCAGGCTGCCGCCATAGGGCCCGTCCAACTGGTTTGTCAGCGGCGACCAGAACTGATCGACCAGGTGGCCGGTCGCGCAGATCTCGACACCATCCAGCCCCGCCGCCTTCATGCGTTCCGCCGCGTCGGCAAAATCCTTGACGATCCGCGTGATGTCCCAGTCCTCGATCAGCTTGGGAAAGGCGCGGTGGGCCGGCTCCCGGTCATGGGTCGAAGCGACCGAAGGCAGCCAGTCGCCCTTGTCCCAGCGGGTGCGCCGCCCCAGGTGCGTCAGCTGGATCATCACCGCCGCCCCCGCATCGTGGCATTCGTCGGCCAGCTTCTTCATCCAGCCCACAACCTCGTCCTTCCAGACCAGGACGTTGTTGAACACCGGCGGGCTGTCGCGCGAGACAGAGGCAGAACCCGCCGTCATCGTCATCGCCACCCCGGCGCGCGCCCGCTCGACATGATAGGCGCGGTAACGGTCCTTGGGCATGCCGTCCTCGGGATAGGCCGGTTCATGGCTGGTGATGATCAGCCGGTTGCGCAGGGTCAGATGCTTCAGCCGGTAGGGTTGGAGGAGCGGATCGTTGGACATGGCGGTCTCCCTTGTTGCCAACGGGATTCCACGAAATGTACATTTGTGTCAAGTTTTCGTTCATCGGTGTCCATTTTTCGTTGCCGCCCCCGTCCGCCACCGCTAGGCTGCGCGCATGAAAACCGAAGTTCAGCAGCTTACCGGCGGTGACGGCGACAGCGACAAGGGCTGGCGTGGATCGCGTGCGGTCTGGCTTGAGGCCGCCCGAGATGCCCTGATGGACGGCGGCATCGACGCGGTGAAGGTGCAGCCGCTGGCCAGCCGGCTGAACCTGTCGCGGACCAGCTTCTACTGGTTCTTCAAGGATCGAGCCGCGATCCTTGATGCACTGCTGGACAACTGGGAGCAGACGAACACCGCCGCTCTGGTCGAAGGGTGCGATGCCTATGCCGAAACGGTGGCCGAGGCGCTGCTGAACCTGATCAGCGTGTTCCTGGACGAAACCCGGTTTGAACCCCGGCTGGACATGGCGGTACGCGGCTGGGCGCAGCAATCACCCGCGGTGGCAGAGCGCGTGGCGCAGGCCGATGCTGCCCGGCTGGGCGCGATACGCGCCCTGTTTGCGCGCTTCGGCTTTGCCCCGGACGAGGCCGACGTGCGTGCGCGCACCGTCTACCTGGTGCAGATCGGCTATATCGCCCTGCAAATCCGCGAGGCGCTGGAGGACCGGATGGCGCGCATCCCGGCTTATGTCAAAACCTACTGCGGCCAGTCGCCGACAGAAGCGGAACTGGCACGATTCCACGCCCGGCACGGGCTATAGTGCGCGCCCCGCTCGGGTCAGCCAGTCGCGGAAGACCAGCGCCCGGGCCGAGGCCCGCGGATGGGTGCGCAAGTAGAACTCGTGCGGCGAGGGCATCCGGTCAGGCACCAGCAGCCGCAACGCGCCGCTGTCCAGCAACGGACCGATCAGCCCGGTCCAGCCCAGCACGGCCCCGACGCCGTCGCGTGCCAACTGCAAGGCGATCATGTGGTTGTTCACGGCGATACGCCGCCCGGTCGGCGCACCCCGGCCGAAGCCGGCCAGCCATTCGGGCCAGCCGGTCCAGTCCGTGCCTTCGGTCGCGACATGGATCAGCGGCACGGCCAGCAGATCGTCAATCCCGGCGATCCCCCGCTCGCGCGCGAAGTCGGGCGCGCCCACGGCAACAATTTCATCCTGAAACAAGGCGCGGCAGCCCTCGTCACCTTCGGGCATGGCACCGTAGTGGATGCTCAGGTCTGCCCGCGCCCCGGTCACCGGCAGGTCGCTGACAATCTGCGACACGACGATACCCGGCTCTGCCCGCCAGAAACCGGCGATCTTCGGCGTCAGCCAGAAGGCGCTGACCGCTGTCGTTGACTGGATGATCACGTCCTCGGCCTCGGGCTTGGGCCTGATCTCGGCAATCGCGTCCGACATCCCCTCAAACCCGCGTTGCAGTGCGACGAACAGGTAAGCACCGGTCTCGGTCAGGTCGACACCGCGATGCTGCCGGCGGAACAGTGGCACGCCCAGTTCCGCCTCCAGCCCCTTGATCTGATGGCTGACGGCCGCCGGGGTGACGTTCAACTCGGCCGCAGCGTCCTTGAAGCTGAGCCAGCGCGCCGCGGCCTCGAAACATACCAGCGCGGTCATCGAGGGCAGATCGTAGGGGCGGTCCATCGCGTCGCTTTCGAACGGGGTCGGGTCGGAAACCTGACAGATGAATTCATCTAATCCAGGATTGAGAATTATTGCCATTGAAAAGCGGGCTTCGCCGCTTCACGGATCAAGAAAAGTAACCCTGCGCCGTTTCGCGAGACCGTGCCATGCCCCAGTCCCTGACCACCCTCCTGGCGCGCCGCCAGCCCGGCTATTCGCTGGAGCGCGCCTTCTACACCGATCCAGACATTTATGCCCAGGATCTGGAAAGCATCTTCTACCGCGAATGGCTCTATGCCATCCCGGCCTGCCAGCTGACCAAGCCCGGCGCCTATGCCCAATTGCAGATCGGCGCCTACAACATTTTCCTGGTCAAGGGGTCGGACGGGCAGATCCGCGCCTTCCACAATTCGTGCCGTCACCGCGGCTCGGTGATCTGCAAGGCGCGCGACGGCCTGGTGGCCAAGCTGGTCTGCCCCTATCACCAGTGGACCTACGACCTGGACGGGCGGCTGATCTGGGCGCGCGACATGGGCCCCGATTTCGACCCCTCGCGGTTCAGCCTGCGTCCGGTGCACCTGCGCGACCTGGCCGGGCTGATCTATATCTGCCTGGCCGACACCCCGCCCGATTTCGACGCGTTTGCCGAAATGGCACGCCCCTACCTGGCAGTACATGACCTGGGCCGCGCCAAGGTCGCCTATAGCTCGCGCATCATCGAGAAGGGCAACTGGAAGCTGGTCTGGGAAAACAACCGCGAATGCTATCATTGCGCCGGGACGCACCCGGCGCTGTGCCGGTCCTTCCCGCTGGACCCGGCCGTGGCAGGCGTGGCCGCCGATGGCTCTGTTCCGCCGCGGCTTCAGGCGCATTTCGACAAGTGCGAGGCCGCCGGCGCGCCGTCGCGCTTCCGCATGGGCGGTTTTGCCGGCCAATACCGTTTGGCCCGAATGCCGCTTCAGGAAAAGGCCCTGAGCTATACAATGGATCTCAAGCCGGCGGTGCGCCGCCCGCTGGGCCATGTCGGCGTGCCGGATGCAGGCACGCTGCTCAAGTTCCACTACCCTTCGACCTGGAACCACTTCCTGCCCGATATCTCGATGACTTTCCGGGTCACCCCGATCGGCCCGACCGAAACCGAGGTCACCACCACCTGGCTGGTGGACAAGGACGCGGTCGAGGGCGTGGATTACGACCTCAAGCGCCTGACAGAGGTGTGGATCGCCACCAACGACGAGGACCGCGAGATCGTCGAGGCCAATCAGCAGGGCATCAACTCGCCCGCCTACACCCCCGGCCCCTACAGCCCGGTGATGGAAGACGGGGTGGAACAGTTCATCGACTGGTACATCCGGACGATGCAGCGCGCGCTGCCGGCCAGCGCCGTCGCGGCGGAGTAGGCGCAATGACTGCCCCTGCCCTGGCGTTCTGGACCGACGCCGAGCCGCTGGAATGCGTTTCGACCCTGCCCGAAGCGCCGAACGTGGTGACCTTTACCTTCCAGGCACCGTCGGGTGCGCTGTTCCGCTTTCAACCGGGCCAGTTCGTAACACTGGAACTGCCGGTGCCGGGGGGGCCGCTGTACCGGACCTATACCATCTCTTCGTCGCCTTCGCGGCCGACCTCGCTGACGATCACCGTCAAGGCGCAGGCCGGTTCGCTGGGTACGCGCTGGATGCTGGACCACCTGCGCCCCGGCATGAGGCTGCGCGCCACCGGGCCGGGGGGCGCCTTCTCTCACCTCAATCACCCGGCAGGCAAATACCTGTTCATCTCGGCCGGTTCGGGCATCACGCCGATGATGTCGATGACCACCTACATGTACGACGCCGGGCGCGACCCCGACATCGTTTTCATCAACTGCGCCCGCCGCCCGTCCGAGATCATCTTCCGCCAGCGGCTGGAGCACATGGCCTCGCGCATCACCGGAATCGAGCTGGCCTGGGTGGTTGAGCAGACCGACCGCTATCAGCCGTGGACCGGCTATCGCGGCCAGCTGAACCAGCTATTGCTGGGCCTGGCCGCGCCAGACTATCTGGAGCGCGAAGTGTTCTGCTGCGGGCCAGAGCCGTTCATGGCCGCGGTGCGCGCTGCGCTGTCGGGCCTGGGCTATGACATGAGCCGCTACCACCAGGAGAGCTTCTCTGCCCCGGTTGGCGCGACCGAGGACGTGCCCGAGGGCATCACCCTGGACGAGGGCGCCAAGGCGACGGTGGAATTCAGCGCGTCGGGCGTGACGATCGAATGCGCCGAGACAGAAACCCTGCTGGCGGCGGCGCGATCGGCCGGGCTGAACATCCCCTCGGGCTGTACCTTCGGCATCTGTGGCACCTGCAAGGTGAAAAAGACCGAAGGACAGGTGCACATGGTGCACAACGGCGGCATCACAGAAGACGACATCGCCAACGGCTATATCCTCGCCTGCTGTTCGAACCCGATCGGCAAGGTCAGCATCGTCGCCTGAGCGGGTCCGGGGGCTGGCCGCCACCGGGCCGGACCGCTAAACAGGGGCGATCCCGCAGGAGCGCGCCGCGATGTCCAAACCGACCTATGCCGATATCGCAGCCCGGGCCGGGGTGGGGACGGCGACGGTCGAACGGGTACTGAACGGCCGCGGCAGCGTCCGCGCCGACACCGCCGAAAAGGTGCTGATCGCCGCGCGCGTGCTGGACTGGCCCGGCCGGCTGCCCGACAAACATCTGGGGATCGTCCGGATAGAGGTGATCCTGATGCGGCCCGAGCTGTCGTTCTTTGTCCGCCTCTCTCGCGCGTTCAAGCGCATTGCCGCCACGCTTGACCCGGCGATCCAGTTGCACCTGACCTTTCTCGACGAAAGCAACCCCGCTGCAATCGCCGAACGCATCGCCGAACCGGGCGCACGGCGCAGCGGGCTGGTCATCGCCAGCCCAGACCACCCTCAGATCAGCGCCGCGCTGGACCGGCAGCGCGCCCGCCGCCTGCCCATCGTGCAGATCGTCAGCCAGGCCGCGCCGGGCGACGATTTCGTTGGCATCGACAACTATGCCGCCGGCCGCACCGCCGGGCTGATGATGGCGCGCCTGGGGGCGGTGCGCGGCCCCGTCCTGGCACTGTCGCACAGCGCCGCCTATCGCGTGCATCGCGACCGGATGCGCGGCTTTTCCGATTACCTTGAAGCCTTCGGCCCGGGCCCCGAATTCACCTGGATCGGCTTCACCCAGGACAACACCTCGACCGCCGCCGCCCGCGTGGCCGAGGCGCTGGACCGTCATCCGGACCTGGCCGGCGTTTATAACGCCGGCGGCCCCAATGGCGCGGTGTTGCAGGCCCTGGCGCGCACCCGGCGCAAGGTGTTCTTTGTCGGGCACGAGTTGACCGAGACCACCCGCGCCGCGCTGGCCAACGGCAGCGCCGACGTGATCCTGGACCAGGCGCCCGAAGCCCAGGCAAGACGCGCGACCGACCTGATGTTGTTGCGGCTGGGGCTGATCCAGGAACCGGTGGACAATCCGCCGATCCGATTCACCACCATTACCGCCGAAAGCCTTTGATCTGATCTGATCAAGGGAATCCGCGCGAATCTGTCCGGCCTGCGTTAGCCCTGTCTGCCAAACAGGGAGGACGGCATGGACGGGAAAGTGACCATCCATCACCTTTTGTCGCGCAAGGGCCGGCAGAAGTGGGTTCAGCTGCATGTCGACAGCGGCGCCGAGGCCGAAGCCGCGGCCGAAGCCGGTATCGTGATCCTGTCTTGCGAGCCCGACCATACGCTGGAGCCGATCCGCGCAGCCGCGCCGCTGGCCTTTGTTTCTGCCGGGATGCCGCACGGGCAGGTCAGTTCGCCGCAAGAGGCGATCCGCGCCGGGTTCGACATCCTGCGCCGTGGCGCCGATGCCGTCTATTGCTCTCACTCGCCGCATTTCATCGAGGCTATGGCCCGCGAGGGCATTCCGGTAACCGGCCACGTCGGGCTGGTGCCAAACCTTGCGGCCTGGACCGGCTTTCGTGCCGTGGGCAAGACCGCAGAAGAGGCGCTTGGGGTGCTGCGCAAGGTGCGCGATCTGGAAAACGCTGGCGCCGCCTGTATCGAGGTCGAGGTCGTGCCGGTGGAACTGGCCGATTACATCACCCGCAACACCCCGGCGATCACCATGGGCATGGGCTGCGGCGACGTGTGCGACACGCAATACCTGTTTTCCTGCGACGTGCTGGGAACCCATGCCGGGCACTATCCGCGCCATTCCAAGCGCTATGCCGATTTCCGCGCCTTGGAGGCCGAGTTGCAGGCCAAGCGCGTGGACGCCTTCCGCGCCTATGCCGCCGACGTCGCCGCCGGCGGCTACCCGCAAGCCGGGCACCAGGTTCACATGGACGCGGCGGCACTGGACGGGTTCCTGGCCCGCGCCGACAGCCTTTGACGGAGACCGCCTTGGACGAGCTTCAATACGGCACCCGCGACAAGCGCGGCAACTATACCCCCAACGAACCGGCCGGCACCGCGCCGCTGTTCGTGTTTCCGCCCCAGCCCGCCGCGCTGTTGCGCTGGCTGCCCCACTATTTCCTGCCTTATAACGCGCTCTTTTTCCTGTCCGCTCTGGCCTGGTGGGCCTGGGTGATCCCGCCGGTAGAGGTGATGCAGACGCTGCAATGGGGCTGGGTGCTGCGGCTGTTCGCGATCAACGCCGTTGCGGTGTTCCTGTGGTACGGCGCGTTCGAGCTGCATCTCTACATCCGCCGCGCCCAGGGCACCCGCTTCAAGTACAACGCCAAGTTCCCCGCCGACGCGCCGTCGAACGTGTTCTGGTTCAAGTCGCAGAACATCGACAACTTTGCGCGCGGGATGCTGTCGGGCGTCCCGATCTGGACCGGCATTCAGGTGCTGGTACTCTGGGCATTTGCCAACGGCTATGCGCCCTGGCTGAGTTGGTCAGACAACTGGCTGTGGCTGGCCTTTCTGTGCCTGATCGTGCCGGTGATCCACGAATTCCACTTCTTCTGCATCCACCGGCTGATCCACACGCCCTTCCTGTACAAATGGGTGCATTCGGTGCACCACAACTCGATCAACCCCTCGCCCTGGTCGTCACTGTCGATGCACCCGGTCGAGCACCTGCTCTACCTGGCCACGATGGCCTATCACCTGGTGATCCCGTCACATCCGCTGATCGCGCTGTACCAGCTGCACGTCGCCGGCTTTGGCGCGGTGCCGGGCCATGTCGGCTTTGACAAGGTCGAACTGACGGACGAAACCGCGCTCGATAGCCATGCCTATATCCACTATCTGCACCACAAGTACTTTGAGGTGAATTACGGCGACGGGCTGATCCCGATCGACAAGTGGCTGGGCACGTTTCACGACGGCTCGAAAGACGGCGATGCCCGCATGAAGGCGCGCTATGCCGCCAAGAAGGCCCGCCTGAACGCCAAGGAGGACGCAGCATGAGCTGGACAGCTGTGTGCCGCCTGGCAGAGCTGGACGAGGAAAGCGCGCGGCGCTTCGATGCCGGCGGGCGCAGCTTTGCCATCTACCGCATGACGGGCGACGAGGTATTCTGCACCGATGGCTTCTGCACGCATGAGGCGATCCACCTGTCGGACGGGCTGGTGATGGATTACGAGGTCGAATGCCCCAAGCATTCCAGCGTGTTCGACCTGCGCACGGGCGAGGTGATGACCCCGCCGGCCTGCGAAAACCTGAACACCTATCCCGCCCGCGTCAGCGCCGGGATGATCGAAATCGACATCTGAACCGCTCCGCTCCGTTTTGATCTGATCAGATCAAGAAAAATCTGTTGGACGAACGGCCCGCTGGGTACAAAGTGATAGCGCGAACAGGCTGGCGGCCCCCTGAGGAGAGGGCCCCATCCGGCGAAAGCCAGGGCGCGCGGGTAAAAATCCACCGGGAAAACCTGGGGTTACCAAGGGAGGGAATGGTCATGAACGGCGAGTCGCCGGCGCAAATGCCGGTTGTCGAGTTGTCGGGAATCGACAAGTCCTTCCCAGGTGTCCGTGCCCTGCAGAACGCACGCCTGAACTTGTATCCTGGCGAAGTGGTCGCCCTGATGGGCGAGAACGGTGCGGGCAAGTCCACGCTGATGAAAATCCTGACCGGGGTTTACCAGCCCGATGCGGGCGAGATCCGGGTCGACAACGCCGCCGTCACCATTCCAAGCCCGCATGTCGCGCAGGATCTGGGCATCAGCATCATCCATCAGGAACTGTTCCTGATGGGCCACCTGACCGCGGCACAGAACATCTTCATCGGCCGCGAGCCGCGCAAGGGCTATGGCATGTTCGTCGACGAGGCCAAGATGAAGGCCGACGCGGCGGCGATCTTCCGGCGGATGAAGGTCGATATCGACCCGGGCGCCGAAGTGGGCGAGTTGACCGTCGCGCGTCAGCAGCTGGTCGAGATCGCCAAGGCTCTGTCTTACAACGCCCGTGTGCTGATCATGGACGAACCGACTTCGGCGCTGAACGAGACCGAGGTCGAGCATCTGTTCGACATCATCGACGATCTCAAGCGCCAGGGCGTGGGGATCGTCTACATCACCCACAAGATGAACGAGGTGAAGCGCATCGCCGACCGCATCATGGTGATGCGCGACGGGCAGTATATCGACACCCTGCCCGCCCGCGACACCACGATCGAAACCGTGATCCAGCTGATGGTCGGGCGCGAGCTTTCCGGCCAGCACCGCGCCATGGAGGCCACGGCGGGCGCAGATGTGCTCAGGGTGGAAAACCTGAACCGGGGCCGGGTGATCCGCGATGTCAGCTTCTCTGTCCGCAAGGGCGAAATCCTCGGCTTTGCCGGGCTGATGGGCGCCGGCCGGACAGAGGTGGCGCGGGCAATCTTCGGCGCCGACCCGATCGACAGCGGCGTCATCCATGTTCACGGCCAGCGCCGCCAGATCACCAGCCCCAAGGACGCTGTGCGCAATGGCATCGCCTACCTCAGTGAGGACCGCAAGCAGTTCGGACTGGTGACAGGCATGTCGGTGCGCGACAACATTACCATGCCGTCATGGAAACGGTTCCTGACCGGCCGCGTCTTCATGCGCGACGGAGAGCTGCGCGACGTGGCCCAAGGCTATGTCCAGAAGCTGAAGGTCAAGACACCCTCTGTCGACCAGGAAACCCGGCTGTTGTCGGGCGGAAACCAGCAGAAGGTGGTCATCGCCAAATGGCTGCTGCGCGACTGCGACATCCTGATTTTCGATGAGCCGACCCGGGGCATCGACGTGGGCGCCAAGGCGGAAATCTACCGCTTGCTGGAAAGCCTCGCCGAGCAGGGCAAGGCGATCATCGTGATCTCGTCCGAACTGGAAGAGGTTCTGCGCCTGTCGCAACGCATCCTGGTGATGTGCGAAGGCCGCATCACCGGCGAAATCGACGGCCGCACGGCCACCCAGGAAACCATCATGACGCTGGCCACCCAGCGCCAGAGCGACGCCGCATAGGGTTAGGAGCCACACGCATGACCGACACGACCCTGTCCAAGGCCGATGACGGCAAGAAGGGCATCATCTCTATCGGGACGCTGCAAAAGGCGGTGGCCTTCGTCGTCCTGATCGCCCTGCTGGCCTTCTTCAGCGTGTTCGCGCCGAACTTCGCCCAGTGGAGCAACATGGTGAACATCATGCAGGCCACCGCTGTGAACGGTGTGCTGGGCGTGGCGGTCACCTTCGTGATCATTTCAGGCGGGATCGACCTGTCAGTCGGTACGATGATGACGCTGACGGCGGTGATGTCGGGGATTATCCTGACCAACCTGGGCATGCCCCTGCCGTTTGGCATCATCGGAGCAATGCTGTTTGGCGGTCTGATGGGATCGGTTTCCGGCGCCAGCATCGCCAAGCTGAAGATCCCGCCGTTCATCGCCACGCTGGGGATGATGCAGATCGCACGTGGCCTGGCACTGGTGTTCTCGGGCGCCAAACCGATCTATTTCAACGATACGCCAAGTTATTACTACATTTCGTCCGAAAGCTCGATTTCGCGTATCATCCCGTCGCTCGAAGTGCCCAACGGCGTGTTGATCATGTTCGCGGTCGCGATCGTTTCCTCTATCGTTCTGAACCGGACGATCCTCGGGCGCTATGTGTTTTCCCTGGGCAGCAACGAAGAGGCAGCACGTCTGTCGGGCGTCAATGTCGACTTCTGGAAGATCGTCACCTACGGCGTGAGCGGCATGATCTGCGGCGTCGCCGGCCTGCTGATCTCGTCCCGCCTGAACTCGGCGCAGCCGGCCCTGGGCCTGGGATACGAACTGGACGCCATCGCGGCTGCGGTCATCGGCGGCACCTCGCTTTCGGGCGGGCGCGGCACCGTGCTGGGCACCATCATCGGCGCTTTCATCATGAGCGTGCTGACCAACGGTCTGCGTGTGATGGGCGTCCAGGAAGAATGGAAGATCGTCATCACAGGCGTGATCATCATCGCCGCCGTGTATGTCGACATCCTGCTTCGCAAGAAAATGTAACGCGGGAGGAGCGAAGACAACAAACACCCGCAACCGTACCGGCACCTATCGACCAATGACTACTTTTCAATCTGGGAGGAGACCCATGAAAAAGACCCTTATCGCATCGCTGTTCGCGCTTGGCGCCACCACGATGCTGACCGCCCCTGCTTACGCACAGGACGTGTATTTCCCGATC
Source organism: Roseivivax sp. (assembly GCA_020441125.1). GTDB lineage: Bacteria > Pseudomonadota > Alphaproteobacteria > Rhodobacterales > Rhodobacteraceae > Mesobacterium_A. Next base: position 25,195 of record JAGRMT010000052.1, on the reverse strand, counting down.
ATCGCCAAGGGCTTCAGCCACCAGTTCTGGCAGGCCGTCAAGGCCGGCGCAGAATCCGCGGCAGAGCGTAACGGCGTCAAGATCACCTTCGAAGGCCCGAACACCGAGGCCGAGATCGACAAGCAGACCGACATCCTGAACGCCGCAATCGCCAAGAAGCCGCAGGGCCTGGGCTTTGCCGCGCTCGACAGCCAGGCGCAGGTTCCCGCGCTGAAGAAGGCCGCCGATGCGGGCATTCCCATCGTCGCCTTTGACTCGGGCGTCGAAAGCGATTTGCCGCTGACCACCTGCACCACCGACAACCTGGCGGCCGCGGCCGCAGCGGCTGACGGTCTGGCCAAGGCCATCGGCGAAGCCGGTGAAGTGGCTGCGATCATCCACGACCAGACCTCGGCAACCGGTATCGGCCGCCGCGACGGCTTCCTGAACCAGCTTCAGGCCGCCTATCCCAACGTGACCGTGGTCGACGTTCAGTACGCCAACGACGCGCTGAAGGCGGCCGAAACCGCCAAGGCGATGCTGCAGGCGCACCCGAACCTGAAGGGTATCTTCGCGTCGAACGAAGGCTCGGCCATTGGCCTGGCCGTCGCGATGAAGGAAACCGGCACGCAGATCGTCGGCGTCGGCTTCGACTCGGGCAAGAGCCAGAAGGACGCCATCATGGACGGCACCCTGCTGGGCTCGATCACCCAGAACCCCGTCGGCATCGGCGAATGCGTGGTTGACTCGCTGGCCAAGGCGCTGAAGGGCGAAACCCTGCCGACCGTCATCGACACCGGCTTCTACTGGTACGACAAGTCCAACATGGACGATCCCAAAGTCGCAGCCGTTCTGTACGATTGATCGCCTCGATCTGAGTCGTTGCCCTCTCCCGCCGGCGCGGGAGAGGGTCCTTTCCGTCCGACACGCGCCGGCGCCACTGCTTGGGAGAAGGACGATGTTGAAAGGATTGGACCCGCTCTTGGGTCCCGAAATGCTGGCCGTGCTGCGTGCGATGGGCCATGGCGACGAGATCGCCATCGTCGACGGCAATTACCCGGCTCTGACCGATGCCCGCCGACTGCTGCGCGCCGATGGTCACGGGCTGATCCCGGTGCTGCGCGCCATCCTGTCGGTCCTGCCGATTGACACCTCGACCCCGCAGGCGATCTTCCGCGCGGTCAATGCCGCGACACCCGACAAGCCCGACGCGATCCACCGCGATGTCGAACTGCTGTGCGCCGAGATGGCGCCCGGCCACGCCGTGGTGGCGCTGCCGCCGATGGCTTTCTACGACCGGGTCAAGGCCGCACATGCCATCGTTGCCACCAGCGAACCGCGTTTCTACGCCAACGTGATCTTGCGCAAGGGTGTCATCGGGTTCACCGAATGACGGGCGCCTTGCCGGTTTATGCGCGCGACAAGGGCGCTGCGCCTTGGCATGGTGGCGCGGCCTGAACCGCCCCTGCCCGGACCGATGACCGCCCAGCCCGATTACCCCCCAATCACCGCGCCCTGCTCTGCCGATCCGGTCCGGGGCTGAGATGCTGTCGTTGGTCGTCCTCTTTGCCACCGCGCTACTGGCCGCGACGCTGATCCCGGCACAGTCCGAGGCGGTACTGATGGCCCTGCTGCTGGCCAAGCAACACCCGGTCTGGCTGCTGCTGACCGTGGCAACCGCCGGCAACGTTCTGGGTTCGGTGGTCAACTGGGCCATCGGCCGGTTCCTGACCCGCTTTTCCGGCCGGTCCTGGTTTCCCGCCTCGCCCGCTGCGCTGGCCCGCGCCGAGGCCTGGTATGCCCGTTGGGGCCGATGGAGCCTTCTGGGCTCGTGGTTGCCTATCGTCGGCGATCCGCTGACGGTCATCGCCGGCACCCTGGGCGAGCCGCTCTGGCGCTTCCTGCCGGTGGTGACACTGGCCAAGGGCGGGCGCTATGTGGTGCTGGCACTGGCCGCCCCGGCGCTGGGCGGCTAGATCAGACCAGCCCGGACAGCCGCAGCAGGATGCCAAGGGCAGCCGCCCCGGCCAGCACGGGGACCATGCCCAGCTTCAGCCGGAACACAGCCACCAGCGCCAGCGCAGACAGCGCCGCCGCCCACCAATCGACCGAACCTGGCACCGGCAGCGCCAGGCGCAGCGGGCCAAGCGTCAGCGGCACCACCTCGCGCCAGATCACGTGCATGGCAAACCAGATCGCCAGGTTCAGGATCACCCCCACCACCGCGGCGGTCACCGCGCTGAGCGCAGAGGAAAGAGCGGTATTCTTGCGCAGCCGTTCCATCCAGGGCGCGCCAAGGAATATCCATGCAAAACACGGTGCGAAGGTGACCCAGGTCGCCAGCAACCCGCCCAGCGTGCCGGCCAGCAGCGGCGCGGACCAGCCGGATTCGCGCAGCGCTCCCATGAAGCCAACGAATTGCAGCACCATGATCAGCGGGCCCGGCGTCGTTTCTGCCATGCCCAGCCCGTCCAGCATCTCGCCCGGGGCCAGCCAGCCATAATGGCCCACCGCTTCCTGCGCGACCCAGGCCAGCACCGCGTAGGCGCCGCCAAAGGTCAGCACCGCCAGTTTCGAAAAGAACACGGCGATATCGGCAAAGACGCTGCCCGGCGCCAGCAGAAGCAGCGCCGCAACAGGTGCCAGCCACAGCGCCAGCGCGCCAAGCCCGGCACGCCATGCGCCCGCCGCGTCCGGTTCGCCGGCTGCGCTTTCGGCACCCAGCAGGGTGACCCCGTCCGCCACCGGCGCCGCGCCGGAATGGCCGTGCCCTCCGCCGCCGCGAAACGCCGGCCAGCCGGCCCGCGCGCCCAGCCAGCCGATCAACCCGGCAACCAGGACAATGACCGGGAACGGCACCGCCAGCGCGTAGATCGCCACGAAAGCCGCCGCCGCAATGGCGCGCATCGCCGGGTTCTTCAGCGCCCGCCGGCCCACCCGCACGACCGCCTGCACGACAATGGCCAACACCGCCGCCTTGAGCCCGAAGAACAGCCCCGCCACCAGCCCGGCATCGCCCCACAGCGCGTAGATCCAGCTTAGCGCCATGATCGCCACGACACCGGGCGCGATGAACAGCAGCCCCGCCACCAGCGCGCCGCGCACCCCGTGCATCAGCCAGCCGATATAGGTGGCCAGCTGCTGTGCCTCGGGTCCCGGCAGCACCATGCAAAAATTCAGCGCGTGCAGGAAACGTCCGTCACCCAGCCAGCGTTTCTCCTCGACCAGGATGCGGTGCATCACCGCGATCTGCCCGGCAGGCCCGCCGAAAGACAGCGCGGCGATGCGCGCCCAGACGCGCGAAGCCTCGGCCAGGCTGGGGTAGCCCGGGCGTGTCATGCCGCACCGCCAGGCCGCGCCGGCCAGTTGTGCGTTTCACCCGTCGCATCGCAGCACCAGCGGTAAAAGGCATCATAAAGGGCCATGCCCGCCTCCAACTGGTCCAGATCGCCGGAATACATCCGCGACAGGCCCAGCGACGCGGCCAAGAGGCCCGGTGCCTCTGGCGCCAGGTCGGGCCGCGCGGTGTCGGCACCGCGCACGATGGTCGCCAGCCGGTCCAGCGCCGGCAGCGCCAGGCCGAACTCGGCCAGCATCACGTCGAAGGTGCACAGCTCGCCGCGATGGCTCCAGAATGTATCCTCGACGTCAAAGGGCATGGCACCGAACAACTGCGCCACGCCGGCCACCTCTGCCGGGGCGACAAACAGGAAAACCGCGTTTGGATCGACAAAGCGCCGGATCAACCAGGGACAGGCGATGCGGTCCACCTTGGGGCGCGAGCGGGTAACCCAAAGGCTGCGGCCCTGCCCGTCGCGTGCGGTGACCTTTGAAGCATCGACCAGCGGCAGACCGGCAGACCGCCAGGCGGCATGTCCGCCTTCCAGGTATTCGGCCGCGATCCCGCGACTGCGCAGCAATGCGGCCAGGCCCTGGCTCCGGGCATGGCCTTCGGCACAGATCGTGACAACCGGCCCCGCCAGCCCGGCGGCCAAGGCATCAAGAGCGGCCGGTTTCATGCTTTCATCGTCCAAGGGGCGCGTACAGGGCACCACACGCGGATCTTCGGCGCGCACCGCGTCGCGGCGGTTGTCCAGAATGATCGGGCAGCGGGGCGTTCCGATCAGCTTGGCCAGCTTGTCGGGTGTAATGGCATCGGGCACAGGCATGTGCGTTCCTCCAGAGAAATCAGGATTGGGTGGAACGCGAACTTTGGCTGTCGCCTCGTGGGGAGGTCGCGGATCCCCATACCGATTTGTCTGGCGCTTCGCCGCGCAGCTGTCAATGCCTCTCGATGGCGGCCACGCAGATCACTTGGAAGTCAGACCTCGCACCGATCCGGCTATCAGCAGCGCCGCATCGCGCAACGCCAGGACCGGTGACAGGTTTGGCGGCAGCACCAGGTAGCGCGGGCGCCAATCGGGCTGGAACTTCTGCTTGAAGGCGCGCAGCCCCTCGAAATTGTAGAACGCCCCGCCGTGGCGGTAGATCAGCCGCCCGAACCGGTTCCACGACCGTGCCACCGACCGGTCCGACAGTCCCGCCAGCGGCGCTGTGCCCAGGCTGAACTCTTCGGCGCCGCGCGCCTTGAAGATCTCGATAAGGCCCAGGAACATGAACTCCATCAGGCCGGACGCTTCGTCCGGCAGATAGCGCATCAGGTCCACCGCCACAAAGCGCCCCCCATCCGATACCATGATGTTGGCAAAGGCGACGATGCGGTCATCCTTGCGCACCACGGCGATGTCGAAGCGGTTCAGGTAACCTACCTCGAACTGACCGACAGAGAAGCCCTTCTCGTGCCCGGTCTTGCTGCCCAGCCAGGCGTCGGATACCGCGCGCAGCTCTGCCAGCAGCGCCGGATCGTGCGGCGCCGGCAGCAGCGTGCAATCAAAGCCGTCGCGCTGGCGCTTGTTGTAGGCCGCGCGCATCGACTTGAACCGGCTGCCCGACAGGCTGAACTCGGCCAGCCGGACGATGGCCTCTTCGCCCATCTTGTTGACCGACAGGCCCAGTTCGACCCACAGCGGCAGGTTGCGGCCGCTCACCTCGTAGAACACGGGGCGTGCGTTGGCCTTGGCCGCCTGGTCGACAAAGGACCATGCCAGCGTTTCGAATTCCAGCGGGTCGCCCACCGGATCGCCCAGCGCGATCCATGACGGGCCGCGCACGGCATACATGATGAAGGCGCGCCCGCTGTCCGAGAACAGGAACCGCTTGTCGCCGGTCTGGCTAAGCCAGGCCTGAGGATCGTCGGCCCGGGCCGAAAGCCCGGCCGCGCGGGCCAGCGTCTGGGCATCGCCCGCCACCGGCGGCGTGCGCCGTGTCGGCCGCGTCATCAGGTAGAGGCCGAAGAAGAAGAACAGCGCCGTCGCCGCCATCCCGGCGCGCAACGCGCGCGGGGTGTTCGACGATTGCGAAAATTCAGACCACAGGTCGGTGGAATAGGGCACAGACTTGTGAACGAAGAAGAAGAACGCCGCCGTCACCAGACCCACCCCGAACACCTTGGCGAACCAGCGCGCCTCGAACACGCCTTCGGTCAGGTGGCCGGGCCGGTCGAAGGCGGTGCGGAAGGGCAGCAGCGTCAGCGCGCCGACACACAGCAGCGCGGCGTTCTCGATATCGGTATCGTTCAGCAGCAGCGCCACCGCGCCGGCCACCAGCGAAAAGATCGCGAACCAGAACGCGCCGGACACCCGCCGCACCAGCCCGTGCGACACGATCAGCAGCGACACGCCGGCAATCGCGGCACCGATCGTGCCGCCCTCCAGCAGCAGCGCGCCGGCGATGTCGCCTTCGGCGATCGCGTCGGTTCGCGCCGCTGGCAGCATGGTGACCAGGATCAGATAGGCGCCAAAGCCGAAGGTGACCGCCGCGGCCACACCGGGCGCAAAGCCATGCAGCGTCGACAACGCCGCCTGCACGCCGGGAATGCGCGCCAGGTAGCGGCTGCCCACCCCGCTGGCCAACCGTGCCTCGTTCAACGCGACCAGAAGGAAAGCCAGCACGAAGGGCACAAGATAGTAGATCAGGCGGAACAGCAGCAGCGCCGCAGCCGCGTCGCTGACCGGCACAGAGGGCGGCAGCGTGCCGATCACCACGGTTTCGAACACGCCGATGCCGCCGGGAACGTGGCTCATCACGCCGACCATGATCGCGGCGGAATAGATGGCGATGAAGGTGGAGAAGTCCGGCTTGCCCATCGGCAGCAGGACCCAGAGCGTGAACGCGGCGGCGACGATATCGACCAGCGTCACCACCAGCTGTCCGCCAAGGTCGCCCGGCGGCGGCATGCGCAGGTCGAAGCCGCGAATGCGCAACCGTCGCTGGCTGATCGACAGCCACAGGATGATGCAGACCGACACCGCCACGGTAACCCCGGCCGCCAGCCGCACCAGGCCGGGCGCATAGGGAACGTAGCCGGCCACAACGCCGGGATGGATCGCCAGCGCCGCGATCCCGACCAGCGTCAGCCCCGTGCCCAGCGCCATGGCGATATAGCCCGACACCGCCGCGACCTCGAAGGCGTTCAGCCCCGCCGCCGAATAGATGCGGTAGCGGACCGCCCCGCCGGAAACCACGCTGACGCCGATGGTGTTACCAAAGGCATAGCCCAGGAACCCGCCCACCGTGATCACGCCAGGGCTGAGCATCTTTCCGATGAACCGCAGCCCGTACCAGTCATAACAGATCAGCGCGACATAGGCGACGAAGGTCGAGCCCAGCGCAGCCAGCAGGACCGGCGTCGGCGTGGCGCGAATCTGCGCCGCCACATCGGCCGGATCGACCGGCCGCAGCAGATGGTAGAGCGCGAACAGCCCCATGGCGAACAGCGCCGCGCCCAGCAGGACCGGGATCGCGCTGCGCACGGATTGCAATGTCATTCGGATCGCCATGCCCTGCTCCGGCTCGGTCTGGTTCTGTCTCGCCCGTAGGGCGGCTTATGCGATGCGGAGGGCGGCGGGAACACCCCCTGTCCGGGCCCAGCGGTTTCATCCGGGGGTGTCGATTTTGTGAAACGCCATGGGCAGATACGCGCCACCTTCATGGCCGGGCGCCACGGTCCGGGTTGGTCGTGCTGGATCAAAGGGCAGCGAAGCATCGGGGGTTCCCGGCCGAAGTCACCCCTATCACTTGGCGCAGCGGGCCGGAGTTTTCAATCGCCCGCGGACGGGTTGGCCGGTTTCGTCGCAGCCCGCAGCCGCCGCGCCAGCGGCAGCAGCGCCACCATCGCCATCGCGGCGAAACCCGCCCCGGCCAGGAATGTATAGCGCGGGCCCAGCGCCTGCCACAGCCCGCCTGCGATCACGCTGGCCGCCAGCAGGGCCAGCCCTGTGACCAGGTTGAACATACCAAAGGCGGTGCCGCGCAACTCGGCCGGGACGGTCTCGGACACCAGCGCCGCCAGCAGGCCCTGCGAAAAGCCCATGTGCAGCCCCCACAGAAGCACCCCCAGCGCGATGCCGGGCAACCCGCCGGCCAGGCCCAGCACCAGGTCCGCCACGACCAGCAGCCCCATACCCGCCGCCAGCAGCCCGATCCGGCCGTTGCGGTCCGACAGTGCCCCCACCGGCCAGGCCGACAGGGTATAGACAGCGTTCATGCCCACCAGCACCAGCGGCGCAAGCATCAGCGGCAGGCCGGCGGCATCGGCCCGCAGGATCAGGAACGCCTCGCTGAACCGCGCCAGCGTGAACAGCGCCGCCACCGCGACGATCCACCAGTAGACCGGCCCCAGCAGGCGCAGCTCGGCCCGCGACAGCGGGTTGCGCACCTGGCGCCGTCCCGCGGGGCGCGGCGGTTCGCGCACGGCGAATGTGATCAGCAGCGCCGCCAGAACGGCCGGGATGACCGCCACCCAGAACACTGCGCGGAAATCGTCGGCGAACAGCCACATCAGCCCGATCGCCGCCAACGGCCCGACAAAAGCGCCGAAAGTGTCCAGCGACTGGCGCAGCCCGTAGGCCGCACCACGCAGCCCGGCGGGCGCCAGATCGGCGATCAGCGCGTCGCGTGGCGCGCCGCGGATGCCCTTGCCCACCCGGTCGACGAACCGCGCCGCCACCACCCAGCCGACCGAGCCCGCCAGCGGAAACACCGGTTTGGTCACCGCCGCCAGCCCATAGCCCAGCGCGGCCAGTTCCTTGCGCCGGCCGATCCGGTCGGACAGCGCACCGGAAAACACCTTGGTGATGGCCGCGGTCGCCTCGGCCATGCCTTCGATTAGCCCCACCGCCAGGGTCGAGGCACCCAGACCCGCGGTCAGGTAAAGCGGCAGCAGCGCGTGGATCATCTCGGACGAGATATCCATCAGCATCGACACGAAGCCCAGCACCCAAAGGCCCGCCGGCAGACGGCGCCAGCCACCCGGCGCTGGCGTCGCGTGATCTTTCATCGGCATCGGTCTGCTCGCATCGCGTTGGCCCCGCGTTGCCGGCCGGTACGGCCCGGCCCCCGCGCCTAACCGCGACGGAGCCCGGGCGAAAGTCAAGGGGGCGGCGCGCCGCCCCCACCCGGCGCGATCAGTCCCGGCGGGCCGGCTTGAGGATACCGCCAAAGAACTCCGACAGCGCCTGATAGCCGTCCAGCGGCAGGATATGCGCGATATACTGGTCCGGGCGCACCACGATCATGCAGCCCTGAGCCCGGTCGATCCCGCGCATGTCGTATATGTCGCCCACGCCCTTGTGATCGACGCAGAAGACCTTTTCGTGGTCCTGAAGGCCCAGCCGTCCCTTGGTCGGCTTCAGCA
>JAGRMT010000052.1:5062-16403 GCA_020441125.1 Roseivivax sp. | reverse complement strand
GCGTCGATGTCCTCGTCCGTCCGGGTGTGCCGCACCACGGGCGAGGCCGGGTCGCGCGCCAGCCAGCCCGCAAGGGCAGCCATCGCCCCGCCCGGCGCACCGGTATCGCCGTGCCCGGCAAAGGCGTAGATGCGCCACCGGCCATCGGCCTCTGCGGCATGTCCCAGCTGCATCTGCTTGGCGTCGGCCAGCCGCACCACCGGGGCCGAGTGGAACCGGCGACCGATCTCCTCGCCCGTGGCCAGCGCCTGATGGGTGGGCGCGGCGATCAGTGCCGAAGGGTCGTACTTGACGGCCAGCCCCCCGGTGAATTCCAGGTTCGCCTTGAACGCCCGGACGAAGCGCGGCTCGTCGCCATTGTCCAGCTCGGACTGGCCCGGCGGTGCCGACATGATCCGCGCCCATTCGTGATCGGTGTCGACAAGGCGCTTGGCCTCCAGCCAGCGTTCGCGCGAGTAGCTGTGCAGCAGGCTGGCGTCCGCCCGGTCCTGGAACACATGCGCCAGCTTCCAGCCCAGGTTGAACGTGTCCTGCATCGACACGTTCATCCCCTGCCCGGCCTTGGGGCTGTGGGTGTGACAGGCGTCGCCCGCGGTAAAGACCCGGGGCGTCCGCGTGGCGCGCGCGTCTTCGGGTACGTCGTCGAAACGGTCGGTCAGGCGGTGACCGATCTCGTAGATCGACCACCAGACCACCTCTTTGACGTCCAGCGTATAGGGCCGCATGATGCGCTGCGCGGCGGCGATCATGTGCTCTTGCGTCAGGTTGCGCTGCGCCACGCGCTCATCGGCGTTCAGCTTGTCCAGCTCGACATACATCCGGAACAGATATCCGCCCTCGCGCGGCAGGATCAGCACGTTGCCCTCGGTGGCCGAGGTGATCAGGCATTTCTGCCGGACATCGGGGAAATCGGTGTTGGCCAGGATGTCCATGACGCCCCAGGCCTGGTGTGCGGCGTCGCCGTGCAGCTCTCCGCCGATGGCCTTGCGCACTTTCGAGCGTGCGCCATCGCAGCCAACCACGTAATTGGCGCGGATCGTCCTGGTCTCGCCCCAGTTCACTCCGGTATCCTCCAGCGTCACGGTGACCGGGTGATCGTCAGTGTCTGGATCGACAGTCAGGTCCTTCAGGGCCAGGTTGTAATCCACTTCCAGCCGTGCCGGGGCATTGCGCATCACGTCCAGAAACAGCTGATGCAGCCGCGCCTGGTTGATCAGGATATGCGGCATCTCCGAGCTGTCGTCGGCCACGTCCTGCACCCGCCCGATCCGCTTGATATGCGACGGGTTGGCGGGATCGGGCCGCCAGAAGGTGGTCTGGTTCACCCAATAGGTTTCGCGCTTGACCTTGTCGGCAAAGCCGAAGGCCTGGAACATCTCCATCGTGCGGGTGTTGATCCCGTCGGCCTTGCCCTTGACGATGTTGCACGGGCTGGCCTCGACGATCATCGTGTCGATCTCGGGGAATTGCGCCAGCTGCGCAGCCAGGCAAAGCCCGGCCGGGCCAGAGCCGACGATCAGCACGTCGACCTTGTCGGGCAAAGGGGCGTTCGGGCCGCGATCACGCCGTCCGGGCGCCGCGTTCTTGATATCCGGATCCCCGCCGCGAAAACCGTCCACGTAGAATTGCATCGTCTTGTCTCCTCCGCCCCGCGGCCCGGCCGCGCCTTGTCCGATGCCTGAAATGGTAACTGTACTTATCAATTATCGTCAATAATAATATGCACACAAACCGATTCCGGTAACCAATTGAACAGTAACGCTGTAAGCCGCGCGCCCGTTTTCGTTGGCCGCTCGTCGCAACGCGCAGGCGATTCGAAGCAACGATCCAGGATCGACACAGGCCAGCCTGCGAATTACCTTGGACCGGTCCATACAAGGAGAGCCCATGCCCCGCACTGCCCTGATCACCGCCGGCGCCGGCGGCATCGGCTTGGCCATCGCCCGCAAGTTTGCCGCCGAAGGCACCCGTGTGCATGTCCTCGACATCGACGAGGCCGCGCTGGCCCGCGCCACCGCGACAGAGGGCATCACCGGCAGCCGCGCCGATGCGGCCGACGCCCCCGCCCTGCGCGCCGCTGTCGAAGTTGCCATCGCCGCGCTAGGCGGGCTGGACGTGCTGATCAATAACGTCGGCATCGCAGGGCCGACAGCGCCGGTGGCGGAATACCCGCTGGACGCCTGGCAAAAGGTGATCGACGTCAACCTGACCGGAACCTTCGTTGCCTCTGCCGCCGCGATCCCGCATCTGCGCAAGTCGCAGCAGGGCAGCATCGTGATCATGTCCTCGCTCGCCGGGCGCTTTGGCTATCCCAACCGCTCTGCCTACTCGGCCACGAAATGGGGGCTGGTCGGCCTGGCCAAGACCATGGCGATGGAACTGGGCCCCGACGGTATCACCTGCAATGCGATCCTGCCCGGCGCCGTCGCTGGGGAGCGGATCGACGCGGTGCTGCGCGGCCGGGCCGAGGCCAACGGCACCACGCCCGAGGACGAACGGCGTGGCGCGCTGCGCAATCAATCGGTGCAGCGCTTCGTCGACCCGGACGAGATCGCCGCGTTGGCCTGGTTCCTTGCCAGCCCAGCCGCGCGCTCGATCTCGGGGCAGATCTTCCCCATCGACGGCGACTCGCGCGCGGCCGTGTGACACACCGGGCCAGCCCGCTTGCCAGCACGGGGCGGCGGCGCTAGCGTGCGCCGATGCGCGAGGCACAGGTCAAATCCATCCGGGCGCTGTCCCGCGGGCTGCAGGTGCTGCAACTGTTGCAGACCACCGGCGCCCTGACACTGAACGAGCTTTTCCACAGAACCGGCCTGCCCAAGGCGACACTTCTGCGCATCCTCAGGACGCTGCGCGAACACGGAATGGTCTGGCAGCGCATGGCAGACGACGCCTACGTGCCGTCCTTCTCTCTGGCAGAGCGGGCCGGCGGGCTGGACCGCGAGGCGGCGCTGGTCGAGGTCGCATCGCCGGTTCTGCAGGCGCTGACCGAGCGCATTCACTGGCCCTCTGTCCTGGCGGTTCCCCGGCTGACCCACATGGAGGTGATCGAGACCAACGCAACGCGCGCCTATTTCGACGACATCCCGCTTGGCCCCGTGGGGTTTCGGGTCAACATGTTGCGCTCGGCCTCAGGCCGGGCCTTTGTCAGCTTTTGCGAGGCACCGGTGCGTGAGGCCATCCTCGACACGCTGCGGCGGTCCGGCCACCCAGGCGACCGGGGCGCACGCGATCAGGCCTTTGTCGCCCGCCTGCTGCGCGAAACCCAGACCCAGGGCTACGGGCTGCGCGATCCCGATTTCGGCGGCGATTTCGACCGCGGCCGCGCCGATGTCGACGACGGGCGCGAGTCGCTGGCGGTGCCGATCCGGCTGGGCAACCACGTTCCCGGCACGCTGAACATCACCTGGTCGCGCCGCGTGCACGGGCGCGAAGCCGGCGCCAGCCGCTTTGCTGCCACCGTACAAGAGGCGGCGGCCACTGTTGCCGAAGGTCTGGCCCAACGGGTGTAGATTTCACCAGGTGAAATCTTTCTGTGCGCCCGATTGCCCGACATGCCCCGCCGGCCCTAGGGTTTGCGGGCAATCGGGGAGGGCAGAATGGCGGAACTGACGCGCACCGACATCGAGGACATTCTCAAGCTGATCGACGGCTCTGACTTCGACCATCTCAAGCTGGAGATGGGCGAGCTGAAGCTGGAACTGCGCCGCCGAGGCAGCGCACCGGCCATGACGGCACCGCCAGTCCCGGCCCCTGCCCCGGTGTCTGCCCCGGTCACCGTCGCGGCGCCTGTGACCGCCTCCGGCGGCGGGGCCGAGATCCCGGCACCGTTGCTGGGAACCTTCTGGCATGCCCCGCGCCCTGGCGCGGAGCCGTTCGTCAAACCCGGTGACGTTGTGACGGCAGAGACGGTTGTCGGCATCATCGAGGTGATGAAGCTGATGAACTCGATCCCCGCCGGGATTGCCGGTACCGTGCTGGAAGTGGTCGCCCCCAACGGCGAGCTGGTCGAGCACGGCCAGACCCTGATCCGCATCCAGCCGGCCTGACGCCATGGCCCCGATCAAGCGCCTGTTCATCGCCAACCGTGGCGAAATCGCCGTGCGCATCATCCGCACGGCCCGCGCCCTGGGCATCGAAACCGTGCTGGGCGTGTCGCGCGCCGACAGCGGCTCTCTGGGTGCCCAACTGGCAACGCGCGCGGTGGTTCTGGGTCCGGCGCCGTCGAAAGACAGCTACCTGCGCATCGGCACGGTGATCGAGGCGGCCCGCGGCACCGGTTGCGACGCTATCCACCCCGGCTATGGATTTCTGTCGGAAAACCGCGAACTGGCCAGCGCCTGCGAGACGGCGGGGCTGATCTTTGTCGGACCGACGCCCGACAACCTGACCGCGGTGGGCGACAAGCTGACCGCGCGCACCCATGCCCAGGCGGCCGGCGTTCCGGTGGTGCCCGGCGGCACCGTCACCCAGGCCGAAGACGCGCTCGCCTTGGCGCAGACCGTGGGCTTTCCGCTGCTGATCAAGGCGGTTGCGGGTGGCGGCGGCAAGGGCATGAAGCGGGTCGACGACGCCGCGGCGCTGCCGGCCCAGCTTGACCTGGCCATGGCCGAAGCCGAGGCCGCCTTTGGTGACGCACGGGTATACCTGGAACGCTTCGTCACTGTCGGCCGGCATGTCGAGGTGCAGATCATCAGCGACGGGGTCACCGTCCTGCATGCCGGAGAGCGCGACTGTTCGGTGCAGCGCCGCTATCAGAAAGTGGTGGAGGAAGCCCCCGCGCCCAAGCTGCCCGCCACGTTGCGGCAAGGGCTGTGCGATGCGGCGGTGCGTTACGCGCGGCACATCGGCTTTCGCTCGCTTGGCACCGTCGAGTTCCTGGTCGATGTCGAACGGCACGAGTTCTACTTCCTCGAAATGAACGCCCGCATCCAGGTGGAACACCCGGTAACTGAGGCGATCACCGGGCTGGACCTGGTCGCCGCCCAGATCGCCATCGCCGAGGGACGGCCGCTGACGCTGACGCAGGACGCGATCCGCCCAAGGGGTCACGCCATCGAATGCCGGCTGAACGCCGAGGACATCACGCGCGATTTCGCCCCTTGCCCCGGGCGCGTGACCCAGGCCTGGTTTCCGCCGCTGCCGGGGCTGCGCGTCGACACGCACATGGTGCCGGGCGCGATGATCCCGCCCTTCTACGACTCGATGGTCGCCAAGCTGATCGCCTGGGGCGAAACGCGCGAGCAGGCGATCGACCGGATGCTGACCGCGCTCGACGTCTGCGCGCTGGAAGGCGTGGTCACCAACCTGCCGCTGCACCGCGCAATCCTGACAGACCCGGCGTTCCGCGCCGGCGGCGTCGACACCAATTACCTTGCCGGGCTGTTGCCCAAGCTGGGAGACCGGACATGAAGATAGACCTGATCGACACCACCGTGCGCGACGGCAACCAGTCGAACTGGGGCGCCACCGGTCTGGATACCGGGATGATGTTGCAGATCGCCCCGGCAATGGACCGTGCGGGGTTTCATGCCATCGACTTTCTCGCCTCTACCCACATGGGTGTGGCGGTGCGGTTCAAGAAGGAAAATCCATGGGAACGGCTGCGCCTGATGCGCGCGGCCTGCCCGGAGACACCGCTGCAGTTCCTGACCACCGGCATGCGGTTCATATCATGGGAAGTGGCATCGGAAGAGTTGATGGAGTTCGCCTTCCGGCTGCTGGTCAACAACGGCATCCGGCGCTTTGCCATCATGGACCCGATGAACCACGTGCCCGCCATGCTGAACATGGCGGCGATCACGCGCCGCGCCGGCGGCGAGCAGATCGTCGCGGCGCTGACTTTCACCCTGTCGCCGCTGCACGACGATGCGCATTTCGCCGATGCCGCACGCCGGCTGACCGCTGCCGGCCGGTTCGACCGACTGTACCTGAAGGATCCGGGCGGACTGGTGACCCCGGAACGCGCGCGCACGCTGATCCCGGCGCTGATGGCGGTGATTGGCAAGACGCCGCTGGAGTTCCATTCGCACACGACCATCGGGCTGGCGCCGTTCAGCTATCTGGAAGCCGCGCCGCTGGGCGCCGCCTGCCTGCACACCGCCGCGATGGGCGCGGCCAACGGCACCGCCCAGCCCTGGACCGGCGCCGTCGTCGCGAACCTGCGCGACCTGGGTCACAGCGTCGATGTCGACGACGAGGCGATCGCGGAGGTCGACAGCTACTTTGCCGCCCTGGCAAAGGCAGAGGGCCTGGTCCATGGACAGCCCGGCGAATTCGACCGCGCCTATTTTCGCCACCAGATGCCGGGCGGGATGATGGGCACGATGAAGCGCCAGCTGGCCGAGATCCGCCGCCTGGACCTGCTGCCGCAGGTGCTGCAAGAGGTTGAGCGCGTGCGCGCCGAACTGGGCTATCCGATCATGGTCACACCGTTTTCGCAGGTGGTCGGCACCCAGGCGCTGATGAACGTGATGCAGGGTGAGCGGTACAAGACCATCCCCGACGAGGTGACGCGCTACGTTCTGGGCCGGTTCGGCCAGCCGGCAATGCCGATGGACGCGCAGGTCGAGGCGCGCATCCGCGACTCGCGCCGAGCCCGCGAACTGGAAGAAGAGCCGCACATGGCCTCGCTCGACGCGTTGCGCGCCCGGATCGGCAAAGGCTACTCGGATGAGGAATTCCTGTTGCGCGCGGTGATGCCGGCCGACCAGGTCGATGCGATGGTGGCCGCCGGGCCGGCCCGGCGCGGGTATGACCCGAAGTCGCGGCCGGTGATGCAGCTGTTGCAGGAGCTGACCAAACGCAAGGACCTGAGTTCGGTTGTGATCGAGAAGCCGGGCCTGCGGCTGGAACTGAATGGCGGTGCGCAATGACCGGCGCCCCGCATTCCCACCCGATCAAGGCAGCGGTGTTCGACATCGACGGCACTCTGGCGCTGCTGGACAAGGAAACCGGCACCTATGCCGCATTGCCCGGAGCGGCGCAGGCGCTGGACGATTGCCGCGCGCGCGGGCTGCCCGCCGTGGCCTATACCAACGGCACCTTCTTTCCGCCGGCGCATTACTATCCGGTTCTGGCCGCCGCCGGGCTGGAGCTGGCGCCCGGCCACGTGCTGACCCCAGCCGCCGTCGCCGCGCAGGCGCTGGCGCGCGACGGGTATCGCCGGATCATGGTGCTGGGCGCCGAGGGGACGACGGTGCCGCTGGAAGAAGCCGGGATCGAAGTGATCGCCGCCGCCCGTGGCGCGCCGCCGGTCGACGCGGTGTTGCTGGGCTGGTGCAAGGATTTCAACGCCGAGCAGGTGGAAAGCGTGGTGCAGGCGGTCTGGGACGGTGCACGGCCCTATGCCGGGTCCGTCGCGCCCTATTTCGCGGGCGCGGGCGGAAAGCGGCTGCTGGGCATCTCGGGCGCCATCGCCGCGGCGCTGACCAACGCCACCGGCGTGCCGGTGACGGTGTTCGGCAAACCCGAAACCGCCGGGCTAGAGATCGTCAGCGCCCTGACCGGCGCGCGCCCGCAGGAGATGGCCATCATCGGCGACGATCCCAAGTTGGAAATCCGCATGGGCCGCCGCGCCGGCGCCTATTGCATCGGGGTGACCACCGGCATCGTCGATGCGGCAGGCTTTGGCGCCCAGCCCGAGGCAGAGCGCGCGCATCAGGTTCTGCCGTCGCTGCACGGCCTGCTGTCTCAACCCGTCTTTGCGCGCGATTAGCGCCCGGTCGCCACCTGGAACACCGCACCTTCCAGCGCTTCAGTCACCTTGATCTGGCAGGTCAGGCGGCTGTTCTCGCGCGGTTCGTTGGCATTGAACTCGATCGTGTCGGCTTCGTCCACCAGTGGGTCTGGCAAGGGGCCGTTTGGCGCTTCCAGCAGGTAGCAATGGCAGGTCGCGCACATCGCAGAGCCGCCGCACTCAGCGACGATTCCGTCGATGCCGGCATCCTTGGCCGAGTACATCAACGGATCACCCGCAACCGCGTCGATCTCGCGTCGCTTGCCGTCCTGCTCGATAAACGTGACCTTGACCATATTCCCTCCTCAGATGAACTGCTTGCCGCCGTCGATCACCAGCGTCTGGCCGGTGACGAACGAAGACAGGCCGGACGCCAGGTACAACGCTCCGCCGGTGATGTCCTCGACCTCGGCGTTGCGCTTGAGCGCGGCGCGATCCACGCCATAGGTGCGCGCGTCGTCGATCAGCTCCAGGCTTGCCTCTGTCAGGGTGAAACCGGGGGCCAGCACGTTGACCCGGATACCGTCGCCGCCAAGTTCCTTGGCCATGGTGCGCGACATCGCGATCACGGCCCCCTTGGAGGCGACGTAGTGCATCCACAGCGGCGAGCCCGAGAACACCGTCGTCGAAGCAACATTGACGATAGAGCCGCCCTTGGCCGCGCGCATCGACGGTGCGACGGCGCGCGACATCTGCCAAACGCCCTTGACGTTGACCGCCATCACCCGGTCCCAGACCGCCTCCTCGATCTCTTCGAAGGGGCGGCGTTGAAGCCCGGCATAAAGCGCGGCGTTGTTCACCAGAACGTCGATCCCGCCCATTTCTGCCGTGGCGGCCTCGGCCAGATCGCGGCACGAACCGCCGTCGGTGACATCGACGGTGGCCGCGACCGCTGCCGCACCGATCATCGCCGCGGTTTCATCGGCGCCGGCGCGGTTGATGTCGGCCGCAACCACGCGCGCGCCCGCCGCCGCGAAGGCTTGGGCAAAGGCGCGCCCCAGCCCCCCGCCCGCGCCGGTCACGATCACCCGCGCACCGCCCAGGTCGATCTTGCTCACCATTGTGCTCCTTCGCTGACGGCAAACACCGGAAACTCGGGGCCCCGGCCCAGGTATTGCTGGATCTGCTGCTCGGCCGCGACGGCGGCTGTGTTGGCTTCGGCCAGGGCACGGCCCTGCGGCGTCAGCATCAGCGCATTCGACCGCTCGCGCAGCATCATCAGGATCTCGGTCACCGGCACGCCGTACCAGCCGGCGATGGTGCGCATCCCGTGCGGCGTGGTGCGCCAGCCCTTGTCGGCATCCTTCAGAACGGCGTCGTTCAGACTGCGCGCCTCGCGCGTGGTGTCATGGCCGTCGATGATGGCCAGTACCGCCTCGATGTCCACGCCCGCAGGACGCAGCCGCTCCAGGATTTCGCGCGCGATGGCGACCGAGTGCAACTCGTGCTCGCGCACCAGGTCCTTGCGGGTGGGATTGCGCCCGATGGCAAGCAGCAGCAGCTCCTCGGGGATACGTTTCCAGCCAACATCGTGCAGCACCACCGCGGGCAGCACCACGCTTTCATCGGCCTCGGGGATCTGGGCCAGCAAAGCCCGCGCCAGCCCGTAGGCCACTATCGTGTGCTCGTCGTTGTTGCGCACGTCCAGGAACGGCCGAGCCGCCTGCCAGAGCGGAAGGTCGCGCGGAAGGAATACGTCGGCGGCACTCACCGCGGCACCTCATAGCTGAGGTACATCGTCTTGTATTCCAGGTAGCTTTCCACGCCGTAACGCCCCTTCTCGCGGCCCAGGCCGCTTTCCTTCATGCCGCCGAACGGCACGTAGTGGCTGGAGCGCTGGATGTCGTTCAGCCAGACCGACCCGGCCTCCAGCCCCTCGCACAGGGTCAGACCCAGCGCAAGATCGCGGGCAAAGACAAAGCCGGCAAGGCCATAGCGGCTGTTGTTGGCATGGGCCAGCCCCTCGAACGGGCTATCGACGGGGCAGATCCCCAGCACCGGGCCAAAGGTTTCCTCGGTCAGGATCAACATCTCGTGGCTCGCATCGGCGATGACCGTCGGCGGGAAGTAAAATCCCGCGTCATAACCCGCCCCGGTGGCCCGCGCCCCGCCCAGCAGGATGCGCGCGCCCCGCGCGCGGGCGTCCTCGGCTTGCGCCACCGAATTGGCGAAGATCTTCTCGTTGACCAGCGGCCCCAGATCGCCCTCGCCCCCAGCCGGCGCCAGCGTCAGCCGCGAGACGCGCGTCACCAGCCGTTCCAGGAACGCCTCGTACACCGGACGCTCGACGTAGACGCGGTTGACCCGATAGCAGAACTGCCCCGAATTGGCGAAGCCGTGCCGTGTGATCGCCTCGGCCGCCTTGTCGAGATCGGCATCGGCACAGACGATACAGGCGCTTTGCCCGCCCAATTCCAGCGTCAGCCGTTTCATCGTGCCCGTCGCGGCGGCGGCGATGGCCTTGCCGGCGGCCGTACCGCCGGTAAAGGCGATCTTGCGCGGCACCGGATGGTTGATCAGCGCCTCGCCGATCTCGCGCCCGGCGCCGGTTACCACGTTGAAGCAGCCCGCCGGCAGGCCCGCCTTGCAGAAGAGTTCGGCCAGCAGCAGTGTCGATAGCGGCGTGTCGGCCGAAGGTTTGGCCACCACGGTGCAGCCCGCCACCAAAGCCGCGCCCAGTTTGAACATCAGCAGCGTGATCGGATAGTTGAACGGGGTGATCGCCACCACCACGCCAACCGGATCGCGGGTGACCACGGTCTTTTCGCCCGGTGCCGCGCCAAGGCTGTAGCTGGCTGTCAGGCGCAGCCCCTCTTCGGCGTAGATGTCCAGCAGGTCGGCCGAGCGGGCGATTTCCTGGATGCAGGCGGGCAACGGACGACCCAATTCGCGGTGCAGGGTCGCGCCGATGGTCTGGGCGCTGTCGCGCATCGCCTGCGCACAGGCTTTCTGGATGCGCACCCGCTCGGCCATCGGCACCCGGCGCCACGCCTCGAAGGCGCGGGCGGCAGAGCGGATCGCGGCATCGGCATCCTGCGCCGTGCCTTGCGGCACGGTGTCGAACGCCGCGCCGCGGCGCGGATCGGTCACCGGCTGTGTCAGCCCGCTGGCAGAGGGCGTCCAACCGCCGTCGATGAACATGTCCATGCCGTCAGCCCCTTACAGAAGGTGCGCCAGCAGCGCAGCGCGGGTCTTGGCCAGTTCCGCCGTGGCCATCGCACGGCCCGGCTCTGTCTCGAACTTCGGCAGGATCGCTGCGTTGCGCGCGCAGTTCTGCGCCGGTGTCTCTCCGAACCAGTCGCAGCCCACCGCGGTGCCCGTTACCTCGTAGCGCCACAGCTTGTCGGAATCGCGCACGATGCGGTCGTTCAGGTGGCGGGGCTCTGGGCGGGTATCATGCCCGTCGATGATCTCGCAGACCTGGGCGATGATCGCCTCGCTCCAGCCGGTACGGCGCAGCACCTCTGCACCCAGCCGCACGCCCTCTGCTTCGTGCCGGTAACGTACGTCGGATTGCAGGATGTTTTCCGACCGGAAGCCTTGCGCGATGATCTCTTCCATGTCGATCGCCCACCAGCCGATATCGTGCAGCAGGATCGCCAG
>JAGRMT010000052.1:0-4985 GCA_020441125.1 Roseivivax sp. | reverse complement strand
TGCACATCGTTCTTGCGCGCCCGCATATAGGGTTCGGCGGCGCGCCAAACCGGGTCGTAGCGCGTCAGGTCGTGGGTCATGGGTCCATCCAGGGCGTAAAGGCGGGGAGCACCAGCCCCCCGCCGGTGGCTTTGTCGAGGATCGTCACGCTGCCGGTGTTGCCATCGACGCGCAGACGCATCCCGGTCTTGATACGGGCGCTGGCATTGCCGGTGCCGGTGACCGCCGGCAAGCCATATTCGCGGCAGACGATGGCGGCATGGCTCATCATGCCGCCAATATCGGTGACCGCCGCCGCGATCTTGCCGAATACCGGTGCCCAGCTGGGCGCGGTAACCGGCGTGACCAGGATTTCACCCTTCTGCAACTCGCCCAGCTGGTCAGGGCTGCGCAGCACCCGCGCGATGCCCTCGGCCGTGCCCGGCGCGGCGGCCATGCCCTTGAGTCCGTCGCCTTCGTCTGCGCTGCCGGTCCAACGGTCGATCGCGTCCGAGGTGATACCCCACAGCATGATGGTGAAGGGTTCGGTGATCACCTCGGGCGGATTGTTCAGCGCCGGCAGCGGCGACTCGCTGCCCAGCGCCTTGACCAGGGCGCGGCGCCGCGCCACTTCGGCCGGCCAGATGGCGCTGCCGACGTTGGGCGTACCGATGGCCCAGGACGCGCCGTAGTCCCACAGCACGTCGCGTACCTCGTTGCGGCTGAGGAAGAACATGCCGTCTTCGTCGGGCCAGAACCCGGCCTTGGACAGCAATTTCGACAATTCGCGCATCTTGCGCCAGAACACGCCCAGCGCCCAATGCTCGATGTAGAAGTTGTGATCCTCGACATAGGGGAACACCACGCGGCTGAGGCCCAGCTTGCCGTCGAACACGGCCTGCGCCTCCTCGTCCATCATCTCGCGGTATTCGGCGGTGATGCGGTCGCGCTCGGCCAGCAGCCGCTCGGTCGGACGCTCGATCCGCTCGCCGGCCTTAACCCGCGGGATGTAGTCGCGCAGATAGCCCAGCGGGATGTCGAGGTGGTCGATCCAGTACTTGTCGGTGGAATAAAAGCCGTTGCCGCTGGTGAAGTTGAACCACGGGTCCTTGGCCTTGTCCCAGGCCGCCAGCCACTGCGCGCCATTGGGCAGCTTGCCCACGGCCGACAGCGCCTCGTCCACCGATCCCGACATCAACGCACCGTCGACGCCCAACTCGACCGCCAGTCGCGCCAGCTTCTTGACCTCGTCATCGGGGCGGAAAAGCTCGCTGTCGACGCCCTGCACCATCTTGGCGATGGCCTGGTCGGGGATGGTCGGGAACTGGCCCTTCACGAAGCCGAAGAAATCCAGATAGGCAGCGTAGCCCAGGTTCAGGAACTCGAAGTGATACTGCCAGGTCTTGTAGGACAGCTCGATCAGCTTGTCATAGGCCTCGAACAGCGCGTTGGTGTTGTCCAGCCCGCGGCCTTCCTTGACCCATTCCACCGGCACCACGTCGGGCAGCTCTTCGAAGCTGATCGCGTTCATCGCGTCGATCATGCCCATGACCTTGGTCTTCCAGTTGGCCAGAAGATCGTTCCAGTTGCCGAAGTAATGGCCGGCCCGGTCAAGGAATTGCGGGATTCGCGCCTCGATGTCCTGCGGCGCCACGGCCACGGGCGAAAAATAGACGAAGCCGTTCAGGATGCGGTAATCGATCCCGTTGGCCGGCGGCACCAGCAGATGACGGCTGTTGTACTGGCCCAGGCACTTGATGGCAAAATCCAGGAAGATCACGTCGAACGGACGCAGCGGGTTGGGCCAGTGCTGCGAGTTGCAGAACCAGAACTTCTCGTCGTCCTCGGCACGGCGCGCGGGCTGGAAGCGGGTGTAATAGGGGTAGAGCTCCTGCCAGCCTTCGGCCCCCTCGGGCGCCTTCACGTCGAAGGCGCTGGGAAAGAGCGGTTTTTTCACATCCATGTTATTCCTCCCTGGAATGGTTGCTTGGCGCCTTGTTGGTGACGCTCGTTGTTCTGCCGGGCCTTCGCCCCCGGCGTCGTCTGCGGGTCTTCGCCCGGTCCTACCTAGCCGCGGGTCTTCGACCCATTTCCTAGCCGCGGGTCTTCGACCCGACCGGATTGTTGAGCGTATTGACGATGCCCATCATGCCCACGCCATAGGCGCTCTTGGGTTTCTCCTTCGGCTTCTGCGACCAGATCGTTTCGGGCCGCGATTGCAGCGCGAGCAGGTTCTCGCCCGCCGGCAGATCGGCGTCGATCGCCCATTCCACATCCTGCGGGCACTTGTTCTGCCGCTCAAGCCGTTTCGCGAGCCGGGCCACCGCCAGCACCTCGTCGTCGGTAAGGCAGGCGATCTTGCGCCTCGCGTCGTCGACGTCGCGCTCGACCGCCTCGCCGAGCTCCGGGTCGCCGACCAGCTCGACATGTTTGTCGGAGATCTTGCGGTCGAGGATTTCCTCGAGCACCTTCTCGACGCGGAAGTTGTCGGGCGTGACCACGCCGGAAACGACCATTTCGCCGAGGCCCCAGGACGCGTCGATCACGATCTTCGTGCGGTCGCCGGTGTTGGGGTCGAGGCTCATCGCCACGCCGGCGGCCTTGGCGTTGACCATTTTCTGCACCGCGACCGACATCAGCACGTCGACCTGCGGGATCGCGTTCTTCTCGCGGTAGGCGACGGCGCGGGTGGTGTAGAGCGAGGCCCAGCAATCGCGCACCTTGCCGACGACGGCATCGGCGCCCTTGACCCAGAGGTAAGTGTCCTGCTGGCCAGCAAAGCTCGCATCGGGCAGGTCCTCGGCGGTGGCGGACGAGCGCACGGCGACGGGCATGTCGTCGATCCCGGCCTCCGCGCACATGCCGGCATAGGCCGCGCGGATCGCCGCTTCCACCGCCTCGGGCAGGTGATGCGAGCGGATGCGGATGCGGATCGCCTGCGCGGCCCGGTCGATCTGGTCGAGATTGTCGGGATCGGCGCCGGCGAGGTGGCGCTCGATCTCGGCTTTCAGCCCGTGGTGGTCGAGCATCGCCTGGTAGGCGTCGGTGGTGACGGCGAAGCCGGGGGGCACGGCAACACCGGCCTGGGTCATCTCGCCGAGCGAGGCGCATTTGCCGCCCACCCGGTTGTGATCGGCCGTTCCGATGGTGTGGAACGGAAGGGTATAGAGATCGTTCGCGCTCATCTCGTCCCTCACTTGCCCAGTTCGACCATCACCGAGGTCGGCACCCGGAATGTGATGTTGCGATGATAGGTGGCCTCGAAGCCGTCGGCGAGCTTCATGTCGGGGAAGCGTTCCGAGAGCTGGCGCAGCAGGATCGAGGCTTCCATCTTGGCGAGCTGGAAGCCCAGGCAATAGTGGATGCCGTAGCCGAAGCTCAGGTGGGTGCGCGCGTTGTCGCGCATGATGTTGAGCTCCTCGCCGTCGGGGAACTGGGCCTCGTCGCGGTTGGCCGCTCCGGTGATCATCAGGATCTCGGCGCCTTCCGGCAGTTCGACCCCGCCGATCACCTTGGCGGTGCGGGCCTTGCGGCGCCAGCCGACGACCGAGGGCATGTAGCGCAGCATTTCCTCGACCGCATTCGGGATCAGCGCGTGGTCGGCCTTGATCGCCTCCCAGGCGTCGCGGTTCTCCATCATCGCGAGTACGTAGTTGCCCATGAAGGTCGAGGTGGTCTCGTGGCCGGCGAACAGGGTCGAGTAGAGCAGGCCGGCGATTTCCTCGTTGTCGATCTCGGCGCCCGCGGCCTGGGCCGCCAGCATGTCGGAGGGGAAATCGTCGCCCGGGGTCTCACGCCGCATGTCGAGCAGATCGTGGATGTACTTCCAGTAGGCGACCATGTCGTGCGCCACCGGGATCATCTCCTCGTCGGTGAGGTCCGACCAGGTCATCTTGCCCCGGCTCGCGCCGTATTGCTTGATCTTCGGCACGTCCTCGTCAGGGATGCCCATGAGGGTGAACAGCACATGGGCGGGCACCGGGAAGGCGACGATCTCCCAGAAATTGACCGGCTTGCCGTCCTTGCCGGCGTCTTCCAGCCGGTCGAGATGGTCCTTCACGATCACCTCGATCTGCGGCTCGATCGACTTGAAGCGGCGCGGGCCGAACGCGCCTTGCGCGATCTTGCGGATGCGTGTGTGGTCGGGGGGGACGCGGGCGGTGAGGCCCGAATAGGCCGTGAAGCCGCCCTCGGTGAGAATCTTGCGGCCCGCTTCGCTCATCGGCCGCATCGGCTTCTGGGCGTTTTCCGAGCTGAAGGTCTTCCAGTCGTCGAAGATCGCCTTCACGTCGTCGTAGCGCGAGACCACCCAGTAGCCCGAGGGCTCGTGGTAGAAGATCGGCTGTTCCTCGCGGAACTGTTTCCACAGCGCGTGGGGCTTGTTGAGGTCGAACGGATCGAACCCGTCCGACGGCATCTGACCGTCATGAACGTTCATCGGATTTCCTCCCTGCCCCGTCTCCCGGTCCCTCCTCGGACCGTCGCGCGGGGTTCGAGAATCACCCTAACGTAATCACTTTGGTTTCTCTTTGGTCACCGGGAAGGCTCTTCAGCGACCGGCAAAGCTCGGTATAGAGCTCGTCGAGCTCGGCGCTCGAACGGGTTTCGCCGATGGTGGCGGCGGCGGTGCGGTACTGCTTGTACTGGCGGTTGATCGCGTCGATCCGGCCCTGGGCGTGGAACACCCGCATCGCCTCGGCCACCGCGTCCTCGTTGGCCGGATCGAGGGCGAGCGCGCGCTGCACCCGCTCCAGCGCCTCGTTGGTGCGGCCTTCCTTGCGCAGCAGTTTCGACATGTCGTACTGCACCCGGATCGCCATCTCGCGCAGCCAGATCCGCCGCGGCATGCACCAATCGTCATGTTCGGGCTGGGCGTATTCGACGGCGAGATCTTCGAACAGATCGCCGCCGTAGAGCCGTTCGGCGGCGAAATAGACCGGCAGCGCGGCCACCGCCTCGCCGTGGCGGGCGAGCGAGATCGCGCGGCGGCAGAGCTGTTCGAAGCT
>JAGRMT010000051.1 GCA_020441125.1 Roseivivax sp. | reverse complement strand
TGGGACAGGCGACCAACACCGACGACGCCGAAGGCGAGGTGATTGCCTCTTCGGACCTGCGCCCGTCCGACGACGCGATCAAGGAAGCGCTGCACGGCTTTGTCGGCGACATCCAGCAGGTGCCGCCCAAGTTCTCGGCGGTCAAGATCGACGGCCAGCGCGCCTACAAGCTGGCCCGCGAAGGCGAAGATATCTCGTTGGAGGCGCGACCGCTCTATGTTGACGAGCTGGTGATGACCGGCCGGCCCGATGCCGATCACGTCACGCTTGAGATGGTTTGCGGCAAGGGCGGCTATGTCCGCTCCATCGCGCGCGACCTGGGAGCGGCGCTGGGCTGCCATGGCCATGTCGTGACGCTGCGCCGCATCTGGTCCGGCCCGTTCGAGGCAGAGGACGGCGTCAGCCTGGACCAGATCGACCAATTGGCCAAGTCGCCCGAACTGGACGCACTGCTGCGCCCGCTGGAGGAAGGGCTGGCCGAAGTGACACAGGCGCAATGCACCCCGGAAAACGCCACCCGGCTGCGCAATGGCAACCCGGCGATGGTGCTGACGACCGAAGCCGAATACGGTGATGAATGCTGGGCCTCGCTGGACGGTCGCGCAGTGGCGGTGGGCATATTCAAGGGCGGCATGCTGCACCCCGCGCGGGTGTTTGTCGAAGCCGATCCCGGCGATGATCACCCGCAGGCATGATGACGGAACGCGCCGATCCTCGGCGCTGTTCTCGGACTGCGGTGCCTATCGCTATGGCTTGCGCCGCCGCTGGGCCGATGGGCCGTCTCTGCTCTATGTCATGTTGAACCCCTCGACTGCCGACGAACGGCGCAACGATCCCACGATCGAGCGATGCGAGCGGCGGGCGCGGGCGCTGGGTTTCGGCGCCCTGTCGATCGCCAACCTCTTTGCCTTTCGCGCCACCGACCCGCGTGACCTGAAGCGCGCAGCCGAACCGGTTGGCGCTGAGAATGACGCCTTGTTGCTTGACTGGCACCGCGCGGCCGATATGACGCTGGCCGCATGGGGCGTGCACGGTGCGCACCTGGGGCGGCACCGGGCTGTGCTGTCCCTGCTTGACGGGCCTCTGCATCACCTGGGCCTGACCCGCGGCGGGTTGCCTCGCCATCCGCTGTACGTCGCCTATGCCGCGCGGCCCGAACCTTGGGACAGAACGCCATGACACTGCAATCGGAACAGGACGCAAAACGCCTTGCCGACGCGTTGGAATCGCTGGCCGAGCATCGCTTCGTGCGGATGCACAATTCCACCCGTCACCTGCTGTGGTTCCAGTTCCTGCGCGGGATGGCCTTCGGCTTTGGCACGGCAGTGGGCGCATCGCTGATGGTTTCGGGCGTGGTGCTGTTTCTCAGCCAGTTCGAGTTCATTCCCGTCATCGGCCAACTGACCACGCGGATCATCGAGGAAATCGAGCTTCGCCGCTGATAACCAGCACTTAACCATCTGATTCAAAACACATTGCATCCAACCGCCAAGGCGCGGACATTGTCCCGAAACGGATTTGGGGTCTGGGCAATGCTGTTCCTGGCGGGCCTGTTGGGCATGATAATGGTCAGTTCCGTGGCGATCTTCGCCATCGAACCCGGCGCCGATAACGCCGATGAAACAGACGACACCGAAGAAACGCAGGAGGATGACGCCGGATCGGGCAACGCCCTGGCGCATCTACGGCCATCCGCCGGCGGGTTTTCCTATGAGGATGAAGACGAAGCGGACGACATCACCATGACCGTCGGCTCGGAACTGCTGGATCAGCTTTTCGGAACCGAGGATGACGACTGGATCGCCGGCCTGGGCGGCACCGATGTGGTGATGGCTGGCGGCGGCGCCGACACGGTAGACGGCGGCGCGGATGACGACACCCTGCACGGCGAAACTGGCGCCGACCTGTTGCGCGGTGAAGACGGCGCCGACGATCTGTACGGGCATGATGGCAACGACACGCTGGACGGCGGCGCGGGCGACGACAGCCTGCTGGCAGGCCTGGGCGACGATTGGCTTTGGGGCGGCGCGGGCGAAGATGCCCTGCTGGGCCGCGAAGGCGATGACCGGCTAGACGGTGGTAAGGGCAGCGACACGCTAATCGGCGGCGATGGCAACGATACCCTGTCCGGCGGCGACGCCGAAACTGACTATCTCAGCGGCGGCAGGGGCGACGATTGGCTGGACATCGGCGCACGGGACGTGGCCACCGGCGGCCCGGGGTCAGACAGCTTTGCGCTTCAGGCCGACCCGGCCGAGGGCGAGGCCGCGTTGATGGATTTCGACGCAGCCGAGGACAAGATGATGGTCGTCTACGACGACGCCGGCCCGCCGCCCGACTTGACGCTGGAGGTACGGTCGGACCTGCCCGGCCTGACAGGCATTGCCGCCAATGGCGACGTGATGGCCTGGCTGCCAGAGGAAGACGCCCCATCGTTGGAAGACATCGTGCTGGTTGCGCATAGCCAGGCGCCGGCCATCGCCGCATTGACCGGCTCCACCTGAGCCGGGTGAACCCTGGCAGGACGGAATCGCTTTCCTTTCACAGCGATCTGCCCTATACGCGCCCATCCGCCGCGTGGCGGATACTCTCCACGGGCCTTGCTGGACGACATCCCGGCTTGCGCCTTCACCCTTAACGTACAAGGAGACCCCGATGTCGATTACCGCGGAAGAAAAGAACCGCCTGATGAAGGAATATGCGACCAAGGACGGCGACACCGGTTCGCCCGAAGTCCAGGTGGCCATCCTGACCAGCCGTATTTCCACCCTGACCGAGCACTTCAAGACCCACAAGAAAGACAACCACTCGCGTCGCGGTCTGCTGAAGCTGGTGGCACAGCGCCGCAAGCTGCTGGACTATCTGAAGGGCAAGGAAGAAGCGCGCTACCTGTCGCTGATCGAGCGTCTGGGCATTCGCCGCTAATACGGTCGTTAACCGTTCTATCGAAACCGCGCCTTCGGGCGCGGTTTTTTTTGTGCGTTCTGTCGCTTTTTGCGTCGGTCAAACTCCGGCCAAATTTCTACCGCAGGATGTAATGAAATCGAATCGCGCTTCCCCTGATAGACGGAAACACTTTATGCGTGCAATCAATGTGATAGCTTTCATCCTGAGCGCTGCGTCTTTTGCTGGGCCGGCCATGCCGGCCGAGTATAAAGACAGCGACTGGAACACCACGCTGGTCAACACGTGCCGTCTCCCTTGTTCGACCGAAACATCCAGCACGCGGCCTGCATCCGTTCAATGGCAGGACACGGCACAGGGCAAGGCACTGGCGATTTCACTTGCGCCAGGCGATGTCGGCGGTTGCCAAAGCGATACCTCGCCCCGCGACGGCGCGCTTTACTGGGAACGGGCCGAGTTGACCAACCCGATCGTGATGGAGCACGGCTCGCGCACCCTCATCTCGTTCGCGATGACGTTCGACCGGGGCTTTGCCGGCAAGCGCGAAACTTTTTTCCAGATCCACGGTTGGTCGCCGGACTGTGCATCGGCGCCGCTCGCGATGCTCAGCTTCGATTGGCGGTCGCTTCAGGTCCGGGTCCTGAAACCGTCGTCACCCGAGTTTGGCAAGCAGGATGCGCACGGCGACTTGCAGCAAGTCTTAAAGGACAAGCCCCGGCTCAGCGATCTGACACGCCGCGTCAATGTTTACGTCCAGTTCGACCGTAGCGGAACCGGCGCAACGC
Organism: Roseivivax sp.; assembly: GCA_020441125.1. Lineage (GTDB taxonomy): Bacteria > Pseudomonadota > Alphaproteobacteria > Rhodobacterales > Rhodobacteraceae > Mesobacterium_A. The sequence continues at coordinate 33,283 of JAGRMT010000051.1, read as the reverse complement.
TGACTGTCATCCTGAATGGCAAGCCTTTGGTGCAGAATGAACCGGTCTACATGCAAGCCTGCGCCCAGCCGCGGTTCAAGGTCGGCATTTACCGCCCTGGCGGCATCAACCCCGGCCTGTCGCGCCTGCTGCTGGACAAATTGCAGGTGACCGGCGCGAACGAGCCCACCTGCGCCCCGGGGATTTCGCTTGATGAACTCGAGGCGCATATCAGCGAACTGCCGCCGATGCCCACGCATTGACACGTTCCCCGCGCATTTGCAGCAAATTGCACGGGTAGCAGTGCCGCCGAGAGAAAGGCAGGCTTTCATGTTCATGCAATTCATCAGCCCCATTCTGGCCGCTGCCGCTGCGCTTGTGCTGACGGTGGCTCCGGCCGCGGCTGAGGACTTCCGCGACGCGGATTGGTCCGCCAGCTTCTACCAGAACTGCGACGCGCCCAAGCCCTCGGCCATCGGCTGGACGACGGTGGGCGGCGACCGAAAACTCCAGTTCACGCTGGCTCCGGGCGATGTCGGCGGCTGCAAGTCAGACGACGGGCCGCGTAACGGCGCGCGGAACTGGGAACGGGCCGAGCTGAAGCAACGCGGCACCCTGAGCCGCGGCAAACGGCACGAAATCCGCTTTCAGGCGACCTTTGTCGATGGTTTCCACGGCAAAGAGGAAAACTTCTTCCAGATCCACGGCTGGACGCCGCAATGCAGCTCGGCGCCGCTGCTGATGATGCAGTTCAACCGCGGCAGGATGGATGTGAAAGTGCTGCAACGTGCCTCCGATCCGTTCAAGGACAACGGCGTATCGCGCGGCGAAAAAGGCGCGCTGTCGGATGCCATGGGCGGTTTCGGCTTGATCAGAAGCCCGCGCATGGGGTCGCTCAAGGGCAAGCCGCATGATTTCCGCGTTCTGCTCGACATGGCGGGCAAATCGCCCCGGATCTCGATCTGGATGGACGGCGCCGCGCTGGTCGAGGACAAGGCCATGTACATGCGCGACTGTTCTGTCCCGCACGTGAAGTTCGGCCTTTATCGCCCCGGCAAGAAAAATCGTGCCAGCTCGGTTTTGTTGATCGACGACGTCAGGATTTCCAGCAGTTGAGCGCCGCGACTAAAGCGCCCCGTCCGCGATCCACTGTTCCAGCTTCTCGCGGCTGACCTCGAAATGCATCGAGTCCTCGCGCCGCCAAGCCGCGCCCCAGACCCAGCCCTCGGCCTTGAAGAAATCCGCCAGGATGGTCAGGCCCAGCTGGGTGCGCCCGTCGCCCAGCGTATCCAGTGCGCCGTCAATGTTCAGATCCACCGCCAGCCCGAAGGCATGGGTCGAGGCGCTGCGGCGAGAGCCGCGGATCAGCCGCACGCATAACGATCCGGCGGTGCTGATACGGGCGTAAAGATCGGGATCGGTGGCACGCACATTCTCGAACACGGTGCGCAGCGAGTCTATCGCGGGCTTCAGCATTTTCACCCGGATCGGCCCCACGTCCTCTGTCACCAGCTTGGACGCCAGGCGCGGGTTGGTCATCTCCTGGCACTGGTCGTTCAGTTCCTCGCGCGGCAGGCCAAAGGTGCTGGCCAGAAAGGACGGCCCGGCAATGGTCAGCCGGTCGTTCACTTGCAACCGGTTGGCGATCAGCACCACCTGGGCATAGGCGTCGATGATTTCGTTCGGTCCAGTACGCGGAATTTCGGTGTCTGGCGCAGACTGGTCTTGCGGCGGCATCCCGGCATAGCCCTGATTGGCCAGGCGCTGCACCTCATTCGTCAGCGTCTCCAGCCTGAGCTGCAAGTCTTCCACCTGCTGGTTCAGCATCTCGATTTCAATGCGCGCGCCCGAGTCGATGGCCGGGCCGGCAAAGCCTTCCTCGCCAGCGAAAAGCCGCGGCAGGAAGAACCACAGCACCGGCGCAAGGATGATCGCCACGGCGACAATGATCGCAGGCACAAGCCGCATCGTAATTTCCCTTGCCCGCGCGTGGCGGGCCAATGAAAGCGTCACAGGTCAATGTTTCCCTTCAAGGAAACGCTGGCAGGCCCGTCATGTCAAACTTGTTGAGCGAAAATCATGCGTGCGCTACGCTGAAAACATTAATTTCAAGTACGACGTTAGGAACCCGAAATGACTGCATTGCCCCGAATTACGCGTGTGGCCGGTGCGGCGCTGGTCCTGTCCTGGATCGCTCTTGGCGCCGTGGCACAAAGCGGCAACAGCTTGAGTAAACAGGAAATTGCCGAACGCCTGCTAAAACAGAAAACGCGCGGACTGGTCATGGTACCAGTAACCCAGCCCGCCGCCACGGAGGCCGCCGCACAGACCGCCGCCGCTCCGGAACCGGCGCCCGCTGCCCCGGCGCAGAACACCGTCACCGCCGTGACCGCCTATCAGGAAGTCGCGAAAGAGGACCAGATCAACCTGCAGATATCCTTCGACTTCGACAGCGCTGCCCTGCGTGATGATCAAAAGCCGGTGCTGGCCGCCATGTGCGAAGTGATGCAATCGGTCGATGTCGCGGTGTTCCAGATCATCGGCCACACCGATGCAGCCGGGTCTGCATCCTATAACCAGAACCTGTCGCTCCTGCGTGCGCAGGAGGTCAAACGCTTCCTGACGGACGATTGCGGCATCGACGCAGTGCGCCTTCAGGCCGTTGGCATGGGCGAAAGCGCTCCGTTCAACGAGGCAAACCCACGCGCTGACGAAAACCGCCGGGTCGAGTTCCAGGCGCTGGGATAAAGGTGGCGCGGTTGATCGACCGACAGAAACAGGAAATGCCATGACCGAAGCGCGCCCTGGCGACCTGTTTCAACCCGGCGACATCGTCAACAACACCTACCGGATCGAAGCGATCCTCGGTCGCGGCGGCACGTCCGACGTCTATCGCGCGCGCAACCAGATCTCGGGCCGGCCGGTGGCGATCAAGGTGCTGAAGGCCGAGTTTTCTGGCAATGACGACTATCTGCTGCTGCTGACCCGCGAAGAGGAAATCCGCGAGATCCGCCATGACGCGGTGGTGCGCTATTCCGAAAACCACCGCACCGCCGAGGGCCATGTCTATCTGCTGATGGACTATGTCGACGGGCCGGGCCTGGACAAGCTGCTGAAGCAGGGCCCGATGTCCGCCGATCAGCTGCTGGTGATCTGCCGCCGGGTGGCCGAAGGGCTTCAGGCGGCCCACGCCCGCAACATCGTGCACCGCGACTTGTCGCCCGACAACATTATCCTGCGCGGCGGCGACCCGGCACAGGCGGTGATCATCGACTTCGGCATCGCCAAGGATACCAACCCGGGTGCCGAAACCATCGTCGGCAACGAATTCGCCGGCAAATACGCCTATGCCGCGCCGGAACAACTGGCGGGCAAGACTGACAAGCGGACCGATCTCTATTCGCTGGGCGCGCTGTTGCTGGCCTGTTTCCGCGGCAAGGCGCCGGATATCGGCAAGAACCCGATGGAAGTGATCCAGAACAAGGCCAAGCCGCTGGATCTGACCGGCGTACCCGAGCCGCTGCACGGGTTGATCGCCCGCATGGCCGACCCGGACCCCGACGCCCGCTATCAATCCGCCGCCGAGGTTCTGGCCGCGCTCGAAGCCGCCGGTCCTGTGTCTGAGACTCCGCCGCTCGAGGACAAGACGGTGATCGCGCCGCCTCGCCGGGCAGAGCCCACGGTGCCGCCGCCGCTGTCTGCCGCGCCGCCACCCCCGAACCGGACGCCCGCCGAGGCCGCCCCGCAAGACGATATCCTGGCCGCAATCACGGGCGAAGCCGCGCCGGAAACCGGCACTGAAGAAAAGACCCTGCCGCCCCCGCCACGGGCCAAGACCTCTGCGCCCGCGCGTAAATCCTCGGGCGGGCTCTGGGCGGCGCTGGTGCTGGTTCTGGTCCTGCTCGGGGCGGGCGGGGCTTATGTCTCGGGGATGCTTGACGGGCTGACAGGTCCGAAATACCCGCCGGCCACGCCCTTCACCCTGGTGATCTCGCAGCCCGCCAGCGGTGCGCTGAATGTTGCTGGCTTCGCCCCTGACGAAGGCATGGCCCAGACCCTGACCCAATTTGCCGAGCAGGAAGGCGGCGCGGCCGACATCACCCTGGCCAGCGGCGCCATCGCCGCAAGCTGGCCCGCCGACGTGATGGCGCTGGTCGAGATCGTCTCGCCGCTGGAACAATGGCGCATCGCCGTGTCGGACAATGACGTGGCCCTGACCGGCAGCACCGTCAGCCGCGCCACCCATGACGCGGTGACCGCCGCGCTGTCGGCCGGCATGCCCGGCGCGCTGACAGGCACACCCCGGATCGACCTGATCCCGCAATTCTTGCCGGTCTCTGCGCTTCAGCCAATCCTCAGCCAGGTGGCCGATTGCGGCCCGCTGGGCCTTGCCGAAAGCCCCGCCACAGGCTTTGCTCCCGACGATCCGATCGTGGTGCAGGGCACGCTGTCGTCACAGGTGGTGCGCAATGCGCTGCAACAGGCGCTGACCGCCTTCGCCGCGCCGCGCCCGGTGACAATCGACGTGACCGTGCTGAACCCCAAGCTGTGCCTGGTTGAGACCCGCCTGCCAAAAGCCCCGCTCGGCGGCATAGAGATCCTTCTGGGGGATGGCGATGCCGATGGCGCGCCGGTGGCCGACGGGCGCTTCACCGTGGGTCAGAACCCGGTGATTGACGTGGTGCTGCCTGCGTCGATGACCGAAGGTTTTCTCTTTGTCTCGATCATCGACATTGCCGGCAACGTATACCATCTGCTGCCCATCCTGGAGCGCCCGGACAACGCCATATCCACGCTGCGCGAGGGCAAGCCCGGCACGGTGTCGGTGCGCGTGGCCTACAGCGAGGAAGAGGCAAGGAAGGGGGGCAAATCGGGCTTCCTCCGCGTCGACGACAGCACGCTGGGTTTCAGCAAGGTGATCGCGATCCACGCAGACGGTCCGCTGTTCACAGAACTGCGCCCGTCCACGGAAAGCGTTGCGGGTTTTGCGCAGGCGCTGATGGACCAACAGCGCAACGGCAATACGCGGATCTTCTCGCTCGACAGCAGGCTGCTGGAAACGGTGAAGTAGCCGCTACAGCACGTCGACCACGATCACCGAGATATTGTCCCGCCCGCCGCCATCCAGCGCGATCTGGATCAGCGCGTCGGCTACCGTCTCGATCGGGTTGGCGGCCAACACCCGCGCCAGCATCCCAAATGTTGCGTATTTGGTCAGCCCGTCCGAGCACAGAAGGAACCGGTCGCCGGACGCAATCGGGCCGCGCACCTTGTCCAGCCGCAGGTCATCGCCCACGCCCACAGCGCGGGTGATGGCGTTGGATTGCGGGTGATGCTCTGCCTCGTCCCAACTCAGCTGGCCGGCATCGACCAGTTCTGCCACAAGCGAATGATCGTGCGACAGCATCTGGATTTCGCCGTCGCGCAGCCGGTACAGACGGCTGTCCCCGGCCCACAGACCGACGAAGTGCCCTTCGGCCAGCATCAGGCAGACCACTGTCGCGCCAATGGTGCTGCCGCCCCGCGCCTCGGCCGTCTGTCGGATCACGTCATGCGCCTTGTGCAGCAACTCGCGCAGCGCCGGCAGCCGTTCGGCGGGCGGCAGGCCCGGCTGGATCGTCGCCGCCATGTCGGCGATCAGACGGCTGGCATAGTCTCCGGCGTCATGCCCGCCCATTCCGTCGGAAACCAGCCACAGGTCTTCGTCGGGCAGCGACAGGATCGCGTCCTCGTTCATCGGGCGGCGCAGGCCGACATGGGTCTTGGCGCTGTAACGGACACGCGGCATCGGTCAGTCTCCTCCGGTCCACAAGGGGGCGTCCAGCGCCATCAGCGCCCGGAACTCCCGCCCCGAGGGCAGCCCGTCGCACAGGATCAGCCGCCGTTCCTCGCCCAGTTCGGACGTCCACAGGCTGGGTGCCTGGCGCTGCCCCTCCAGCAGAGCCGCGGCCAACGCACCGCCCACCTCGCCCCCCGATACGGTCAGCGCGCGGGTCTGGCCCACGGCAACCAGCCGCGGCAGCTCTGCCGAAACGGTTGGCAGGCTTGCCAGGCGCTCTTCCAGTTCGGCTTTGGGCAGGTCGTCCAGCGCCGCAAGCGCCAGATCCTCCAGCAAGGCAAACAATGCGCCGTTGCGGAAATGCGCCAACAGCGGATCTGCCCCGTCTGGCAGCGGCGCCATCAGCGTCAGCGGAAAGCGCCGACCGACCCTGTCGACCGAGGGCATCAGCACACCCAGCACACCCTGCGGCCCGGCCAGCCCGGGTGCCAGGCAGAACCGCCAGATCGGCGCGGTCAGGAACGCCTCGTCCCAGGCGGGGCCCAGCGCCTCCTGGCAATCCAGCATCCCGGTCTGCACCCAACCATCCCAGGCCGACACGAAACCGGCCGGGGTTCCGGTGCGGAAGAAGTCCCCCACCGTTGGCATCTTGCCGAAGGCTCCGAACCCGCCCGCCATCAGAACGAACTGGGGCACTTGAACTTGGTCAGTGCCGGCAACGAGAACGGGTTCAGAACCGATCCGGACTGAAGCTCGAATATGGCGATGCGCCCGCCGACGTTGAACACCACCCGCTTGCGGTCAGACACGTTGGTGCGCCGCACCTCGGCCGCATCCAACAGCCGGAACGCCGCCCAGGGACCATCGCGCGAAAGCACGCTTTCGACCTGCTTGCTGGACGGTTCGAACACCACGCGGCCCAGCCCCACCGGCCCGGGCCAGCTGACCGCCAGCGGTGTCGGCAACTGCCCGTGGGAAAATTCCACCTTCTGCCCGTCGACCTCCAACGTCACCGACTTGGCCTTTGGATCCAACGCCTCGGGCGTTATCTGGAACTGCACCGCCGGTGCCGCTCCGCCCGCAAAGAATGCATCGCGGATCTCGGCGGCGTATTGCAGCTGTTCCAGCACAGCCGGCGACATGCCTAGATCGACATCGTTGACCCGCTTCCACGTCCACGGGCGGGTGCGCGTATCGACATGTTTGGCCAGGTTATCGGTGAAGAACGCGTCGATCAGCCCCGCCGGGGCGAACAGCCGCGAGAAATCGGCCAGCGCCACGTCGGCCTTGGCCCGCCGGTTGAACGGGTAGCGGTTTTCGGTCACCTGCGTGCAGAACGGCAGCACCGCCGATTGCCAGCGCGCATTGATCGAGGCCCGCGTGCCGTCCGCCGTGATCCCCGATGATCCGGTGGTGATCTGCGTCGACCAGCGCTGAATGGGCCCGTCGATACGTGAGGCCATCTCCTGAAAGCGGCGGATCGCTCCCCCGTCTTCGGGCACAGAGCTGACGCCGCTGAACGACATCTTGTTCAGCTCCTGATAGACCTCGGTCAGCGCCTGCATCAGCTCGTCCAGGCGCGAGGCCTGGCCGTTGGGCCTGTCCACCAGATCGTGCAGCCAATCGAACCGCTGATCGACATAGGTGCCGGGCGGATCCGGCGGCGGGCCACCTTCCAGCGTTGCGGTCCGTGCCAGCGCCTCTAACAGAAGCTGCGTCTGGAGAGACGTGCTGCGCACCTCCAGGTTGATCAGTTCCCCTGCTTCCTTGGACAGTTGGTTAGGGTCCATCAGGTCGCGGGTTTCGGTCAGCTTGGTTTCCTGCGCCACGGCGTCCAGGATATTGACCAGCGGAGATGTCGGACCCGACAGAACGTTGATCACCTCAACCGCATGGCTGAGCGATTCCAGCGGAATGATGTCGATGTCGCCCAGAACCTGATCGTAGCGGGCGATATAGTCATTGTAATACAGGTTCAGCACGTCGCGGCTGAGACGGGCAAGGGCGTCCTCGCTCTGCTCGGAAGCGCCGCGCGGGCCCAGCACCCAGCTGTCGCGCTGAATGCGTGTGGCCACGCCCAGCGCCTCGCCCATGAAGATGCCGTTGAACCCGTCATAGGTGAAGATGCCTTCGATCCCCTCGGTCAGCGGCTTGCCGGACGAACGCACCAGCACCCGCGACACCGCCGGCCCGCCGACATCGGTCAGGCGCCATTCCGGAAGCGAGGTGGCCGCGGCGCTGTTGATGATCCCGGCATAGACCCGCTGCGCCAGCGGCATCTGCGACAGGATCGCCTGCACCTGTTCGACCAGGGGGCCGTTCAGTTCAATCTTCTGCATCGGTTGCGACAGCAGCGCGTCAAGGTGATCGTTCAGGTCGGCGCGGAACGGCTCTCGCTGCGGTCCGGGGAAGGACACGCTCCAATCGAGGTTCATCCATTCACGCACCAGGTCGCCGTTCATCGGGCCTTCGAGGCCCAGCATCAGGTAGACCTTCAACGCCTCGTACAGCACGTCGGGTTCGTTGATGTTGGCGGTGATCTGTTCCTCTAGCCGCAGCAGCAGCCGCGGCAACAGACGCTGGTTCAACGCCGCGCGATAGGTCTGGGCCGAGGTGGTTCCGATGATCTCGCCCTGGTACAGGCCCCAGGTCAGGCGCCGCTCGGGTTCGGGATCGGACAGGACCGGGTTGGCCGGCATGTCGCGCAGGATGTTCAGCGCCTCCACCACCGGCTGCAGATCGGTATCGCCCACCGGGCTGGGCGGCAGCGCCGCCGCAGCGGTCTGGTAAGCGTCCAGGTGATCCTGCGCGTTGGCGATCAGCTCTTCGTTGCCCAGGTAGCTGCGCACGAACACCGTACCCAGCCCCGCCGCCGCCAGGATGGTGGCCGCGATCGCCGCCCACTTGGTGACGCGATAGCGACGCTCGACCTTGTCATCGGCCGAAACCAGCCCCGCCTCGGGAAAGATCACCTGTTCGAACAGACGTGTCAGGAAGAAAGACCGCCCCGTCCCGCGGCCCGAGCCGATAGCCTGCCGGCCAATGCCGAAGGTCCGCGCCATCGACAGCATCAGCCGGTCAATCGGCGTACCTTCCTGCGTGCCCGAGGTGAAATAGACCCCGCGCAACAAGTGGCGCTGTTCAAAACGGTTGTCCTGGAAGGTTTCGGCCAGGAATTCCTTGGCGACCCGCCGCATCGCCGCCACCTGCGACGGAAAGCCGGCGATCAGCGCCCGGCGCTGTGGGTCGGTTTCCGCCTGCAAACGCTCCAGCGACTGGGCGTTCAGCCGCTCCAGCAGCTTGGCGAATTCCTCGTCGAAGCGCCCGGCCGGCGGCACCTCTGCCTTGGGCGTGTCCAGCGGCAGGGTAAAGCCCCAGACCTGTTCGCGGTCTTCCTTGCCCAGATGATCGAAGAACTCGGTAAAACCGGCGATCAGGTCGGCCTTGGTGAACAGCACATAGACCGGGAAACGCACGCCCAGCTTTTCGCGCAGCTCATTCAACCGCCGCCGCACCGCCAGCGCATGGCCGGCGCGGGTCTGTTCGTCCTGCATCAGCAGGTCGCTCAGGCTGATCGCGATCATGGCGCCGTTGATCGGCTGCCGCTTGCGGTACTTCTTGAGCAAACCCAGAAAGCCAAGCCAGGCGGCGTTGTCGGCCTGCGCGTCACTCTCTTGCGTGGTATAGCGGCCGGCGGTGTCGATCAGCACGGCGTTGTTTGTGAACCACCAATCGCAGTTGCGCGTGCCGCCGACGCCACCGATTGCGGTCTTGCCCATCTCGTCGGCCAGCGGGAACTGAAGCCCCGAATTGACGATGGCCGTGGTCTTGCCCGCGCCCGGCGGCCCGATCATCACGTACCACGGCAGCTCGTTCAGGTGCTTGCGGCCGTTCTTGGACTTTCGTAACGCTGACATCGCGGTCTTCAGTTTGCCGCGCAACTCGTCGATCTCGGCCCCGGCAACATCCTCCTGCGCGATGTCGACGCTTTCGGCGATCTCTTCGGTCATCGCCTTTTCGCGCTTGCGCCGACGCAGCCAGATCGTCAGCCCGATGACCAAGAACAGCAGAATGATCAGCCCGACACCGATCAACCGGCTGGTGAGGCTATCCAGCGGACGCCAGGTTTCGGAACCGATCATCGGGCCGAACCAGTACAGCAGCCCCGCCAGCACCAGCGCGACAAAGAACAGCGCCGTGTAGATCGAGGCAAAGACCAAGCGGAAGAAGCGGCGGGCAATCATGCGTCCTGCTCCTGTACCAGAAGGATTTCGATCCGCCGGTTGGCAGCGCGGCCTTCGCGCGTTGCGTTATCGGCGATCGGCTCGGCGTCGGCGCGGCCTTCGGCCGACAGGCGCGCCGGGTCAGACACGGTCTTGGCCATGCCTGCCATCACCGATTTCGCGCGCGCCAGCGACAGCTCCATGTTGGACTGAAAGCGCGACGAGCGGATCGGCACGTTGTCGGAATGGCCCGCCACGATCACCTTGCCCGGCTCGCCGTTCAGCGCTTCGGCCACGCGGCGCACCGGCTCGACGAACTTGTCCTGCAAGGCGTCAGAGCCCGACCCGAACATGCCAGAGCCGGCCAGACGAATCGTCAGAACATTGCCCTGTTCGAAAACGGTCACGATACCCTCGTCGATTTCCGGTTGCAGGAAAGAGACGATCTTTTGCAGCTTCTCGACCTGCGGCGGCGACGGTGGAGTGGGCGGCGGCGGCGGCGCGCGGCGCTGCAGCTGCGCCACCTGTCCGGCATCCATCACAGACATCTGGCCAATCAGGTTTTCGGTCCGGTTCGAAAGAAGGTACGACAGCCCCAGGAACTGCGCCGCCAGAAGCACGCCGGTGGCGGCCAGCGCCAACCAGACCAGTTTCCAGGCGCTCAACGCCTTGAACGGCTTGTCCAGCCCTTTCCAGTTGGGCGACAGGTCGCGCTCGACCGCGCCGCGCTGGGTTCGGATCACCCGCGCCAGCGCCGAACGGATGTGCAGGTGCTTGTCTGGCCCGCCCTGTTCGACACGCAGGCGCCCTTCGAACCCCAGCGACAGGCACATGTAGACGAATTCCAGCAGTTCCAGATTGTTGCCGGGATCCTTTTCCAGCCGCGCAAGCAGGTCATAGAACCGGTCCCCGCCGACGGTTTCCTTGTGGAACGTGCCCACCATGGATTGCAGCGCCCAGCTGGATTGCCCGCCCCAGGGCGTGTTCAGGACCACGTCGTCCAGCACGGCGCACAGCGCATAGCGCGCCACCTTCACCGTCTGTGCGGGAATACCGGCCTGCAACGCGCGATTCTCGAAGGCGCGCACCTCTGCCACGACGGCCTGGCGCAGCTTGTCCGGGTCGAGGTGCTGCGCACGATTGCGGATTCGGCTGATCAGCGAAAACAGCGGCGCCGCGCAGGCGTTCAGCCGGTTCATCCCGGTCATCACGATGTCTTCGCCATCGCCTTGGGCACGGGTTTGGGCGCCCTGCGGCGCGGCGGATTGCGGAACGCCAAAGGCATCGACCGGCGCGGCCTGCGGCTGAGGTGCCTGCGGTTGCGGCGGCGGGGCCATCGGCTCTGCGATTGGCGCGGGCGCGGGCGTGGCACTGCGGCGTCCACCCGGATTAGGCTTGATCACGGTCTTGTCCGTGTCGTCCGGTTCGCTGAAAGGATCGTCGTCAATCATCGCAGTCCACCCCTGGATCAGCTGTTTCGGATCGCCCAAAGCTCCATCTTCAGCCCCGGATATTGACCCGAGACATGCACCGCGATCCCGCCCGAGGTGGTCATGCGCGACCAGGCGGAATTGGCGGTATCCAGTTCAAAGTAAACGACCCCCGCGTGATAGGGGATCTGCCGTGGCGCCACCGGCAATGGGCGCAGCGTGATGCCCGGCAGGGCCGAGTTGACCAGCTGGCGGATCTCTTCGACCGGGCCAACCTTCGTCTGCCCTGCAAAGTGCCGGCGCACGTCTTCGGCCGGGATGTCGGCATTGACGGCCAGGACAAAGCCAGCGTTGCCGATCAGCTTGCGATCGGCGATCACGCCGACGCTGATGCCATACTTGCGAGGTTCCAGCGGGATCGAGATCGCGCTCTGCTCCAGCACTGCGCTCAGGTATTGGCGCAGCGTCCGGATCACCGGGGCATAGGTCGCGCTCAGCGCGTCGTGGCGGTAGGCCGGAAAGGACGGCGCGCTCTTGTCCGCAGCCATGAAGGTGGCCAGCTCTCCGGCCAGCTGCACACAGGCGCGATAAGCCGTTTCAGGGTGCAGGTTCTCGATCTGGCCGAAGTGCTGGAACAGCGGCATCGCCCGGTTGACCAGTTGCAGCAGCAGGAAGTCCTGCACCTCGGCTGCGCCGCGCGCGGCGCCGCTTTCCGCCAGCCGCCCCGCCAGCGCCTTCATGCGGTGCGACAGCAGGCCCTCCACCTCTTCGATGAAGGCGGCCAGCGGGTGCGCGGCGCGCACATCGGTGCAGCTGGGGATGAAGCCCCGGTCCAGAACGATCTCGCGGTCGGGGCGGACTTCGATGATCCGCGCGATCGGTATCGCCAGCTTGTCCGCCAGGTCGTCCACCGCCAGCGCGAATTGCAGGCGCAGCTTGCCCACGCCCAGTGTCGCCGGCTTGCGCTGCTGGCTCATCGTGTCGGTGACTTCCTGCTCGGCCGGGCGCAGCCGGCTGGCCGATTGTTCGGCCCCGCTCAGGTCGACCTCGCTGGCGCCCTGTCGCCGCTGCGGCACAGTCAGCAGCACGACGCAATCCTTGATCGTGGTCGGCACTTCCAGCGCGGGCGGATGGTTTTCGGCCTGCGGCACGCGGAATACGGTGCCGTCCTGCGTCAGCCCGGCGCATTCCTTCAGCGCAAATTGCCCGATCTTCAGCGCCTCGTAGTCGATCTCAAGCGCGCTGACGCCCCAGGCATAGGGGGTCAGCCGGCGGGCCAGCCCGGTGACCAGCGCCTCGGTATAGCGGTCGGCCTGCTGGAAGTGGTGCGGTTGCAGGAACAACCCCTCCGTCCACAGCACCTTGTTGTCCCAGGACATGGATGTCCTCCCGTCTTATTCCCCCGGCTTCTGACTGCCGGCATTGCGTTTCAGCGTGTCGAGCTGCTGCTTGTAGGCGCGCGCGAATTCGCGGCTGAACAGGTCGTGAAAATCGTTCTCGGCCTGGTCTGAAATCTGGGCATACATCCGTTCGTATACCTCCCAGTACCGGGCCTTCTTGCCCTTGAAGAGGCTGCCCAGCGCACCTGAGGTTTCGATCTCGCCGGCCACCACGTCGGGATCGAGCCGCTTGAGCACGCCTTTCAGCGCCGCCTCCATGCCCGAAACCATGGCCACCTCATGCGCCTTGATGTCGTTCAGCGCCTCCAGCGCCGCTGCCTCGGCATCGAGATAGCCACGGCTGCGCGGACGGGCCAGCGCCTCGATCGCCTGTTCGGGGCTGATGGAAAACTTCAGCGGGTTGTTGCCCCCGGCGGAAATCATCGTCTGGTCGATGCGGAACTCGCTCTTGATCGAGGTGCGCGTCATCAGGATTTCGCGGACCCCGGTGATCATCGCGCGCATCACCCGGCCAAGCCGCGCCATGGTGGCGGGCAGGTCGGCGTCGGCGATACGCAGGTCTTCCACCTCCAGTGCAGCCAGGTAAGCGCGCGCGGCGGCATCGCCCCCAGCCGCGGCTGGCGCTGCGGTGGGTGCAGGCGCGGCACGCGGTGCCGGCGGTTCAGGCAAGGGTTCCGGTTCTGGTTCGGGTGGCGGCGGCGATGCGGGCTTGGCCTCTTGCGGCGGTTCTGGCCTGGCCTGCGCTGGCGGTTCGGCCCGCTGGACAGGGGCGCTGTCCGGCTCCGGCGCGCCCGGCTCCAGCAGATCGTCCCAATCCTCGGGGATGATGCCGCCGCCCTGCGCTCCGGTCTTGCCAAAGCTGTCTTGCACGGTTGCGTTGTGATACAGCGCGGAATCCTGGGCTCCCGGCGGGGCGGGCTTCTGGAAGAACGGATCGTCCCCCTCTGCCACCGGCGGCATCACGTCTTCGATCGGGTCGGGGATCTTGAACTGGCCCGGGCCGGTCGGGGCGCTGTCGCCGCCCAGCAGATCGTCCAGGAAATCGCCCTCGGGCGGGGCTTCATCCAGCAGCGCCAGCGGATCGGGCGCGCGTTCGGCGGCACCGTGCGATGCGCCCTCCGGCTCCAGCGGATCGGCAATGAAATCGGCCGGCACCATGCCGCCGATTTCCACCACCAGCTCGTACCCGCCCAGCGACAGAACATCGCCATCGTTCAGCGGCGTCGGCGTGCGGCCCAGCGGGATCTTGGAATAGTTCAGGAATGTGCCGTTGGTCGAAAGGTCGACAATCACGATGTTGCCGTTGTGATCCTCGATCACGAAATGGTTCTTCGACAGCATCCGGTCAGGGTCGGGCAGCACCAGATCATTGGCAGGGCCGCGCCCCACCGTCAGGCTGCCGCCACGCATCACTACCGGCCGCCCGTCACCGGGGACCATGCCGGAAGACTGAAATTTCAACGTGACCGCCATGCGCGCAGTCAGCCTCCTACCAAGACAGTGAACTGGCCCAGGACGATCGGGCCGCCACAGGCACAGTTATCCAGGATTCGCGCCGCCGGCCGCTTGCCGATCAGCACAGTCGCGGAACCCTTGATGATGGGATGCGGCGGCACGGCCATGGTCATGTCGCCAATCCGCGCGGCCGGCAGCATGCCGACCAGCACCGTCATCTCACACGGCGGTGCGATGGGGATCGGCACCGGCAGGATCGGCGGCGGCGGGATGCTGGGCAGAGAACAGGCGTGCAGGTCGGTCACGCGGGCCTGGGGAAATCCCATGTTACGTCTCCTTTTCCAGCTTGCCTTGCGGCTTGGGCAGGCGCCCGTTTCCACCGCGCCCGATGTCGACCGCGCGGTCAATCAAGGTTTGAATATATTCCTCAAAGATATCAGGGTGTTCGCGCAAAGCCACCATGTTCATCGCAAAGGCGCACATTTCGGCCGCCCCGGCGGGTGCCGGATGGTTGGCCAGATCGCCCGGCCCCAGTGTACCGTCGGCATACATCACCGCCGTCGCGCAATGTACCGTATCGTCATCGACATAGGCATGGTCGATGGTGCCACGCGCGGTTTCACGATTGGCCGGCGAGGGATCGCGCACCCAGGCTTCGGCGGCCAGCAGCGAAGGCGTCGCCTTCTCGGGCCCTGCCCCAACGATGTCGCGCGCGGCCAGGCATGCCCACCACACCCGTTCACGCGGGGGCAGCAGGATCGCCAGCAGGCGCAACAGGTCGATGGTTTCGCCTTTCGCCGACAGCTCCTCCAGCACGGTCAGCGGCGGGGCACTGGCCGGCGCGGCGATTTTGGCATCCAGCCGCGTATTGGCCCGGGCCAATTGCTTGGCCGCCGGGTCAGCGGAAATCTTGGTCATCTTGTCAAAACGCGATGTCATGATCCAAACCTCAGTTGATCATCACCAGGCCGCCCTTCAGGGTCAGGATACCCTGTGCGGATACCTCGGTCATGGCGCCCTTGGCGGTGAAAAACCCTTTGGCCTCGTTGGTGATCATGATCCCTTGCACAGTCACGCCGGATTGGTCGATCTTGATCAAAGAGTTGCCCACCTTCAACTCGATGCTTTTCAAGGCGGTAATCGAGATGGCGCCCAGCTTGGCGTCGATGGAGATATCGCCCATCTTCACCGTCGTGCTCTGATTGCCCTTGGTCACGGTGACGGAATGATTGTTCTCGATCGTCTCTGTCAGGTTGTTGCCTACGGTGACGGTCGAGTTGTTGCTGACCTTCAGCTTTGAATCGTGGTCGATCGTGTGGTCAGAGTCGTGCTTGACCAGGCCCTTGAAGTCTTTCTGCGCCTGGAAGCGCACCAGTTCGTCGCCCTTGGCATCCTCGAACATCAGTTCATTGTAACCACTGCCGCCCTTCGAGGTATTGGACTTGATCCCCGACTGCGTCTTGTCGGCAGGATAGTTGTACGGGACCTGGTTGACATCGTTGTACAGCATGCCCGTACAGATCGGCCGGTCGGGGTTGCCCTCCTCGAACTGCACGATCACCTCCTGTCCGACACGCGGCACCGCGACCATGCCCCATTTGGCGCCGGCCCAGGGCGTGGCGACGCGGATCCAGCATGACGACTGGTCGTCCTTCTTGTTGATACGGTCCCAGTGGAACTGCACCTTGATGCGGCCGAAATTGTCTGTGTAGATCTCTTCGCCGGCGTTGGGGCTGACCACGACCGCCGTTTGCACACCGGCGATCCGCGGCCAGGGCGTGCGCGGTTCGGTGCGGAACGGCACTTCGGACGGCACCGCCTCAAGCGAGGTGTAGAACGGCGAGAACGCCTGCTCGGGAAACCGCAGCACATAGTCCAGCAGGCCCTCGTGATCGCCCAGCGACTTGGTGATCTCGTCGCGCGGCCGCTCCAGGTAGTGCGAAGCGCGCGCGATATAGTAGATTTTGCCGCTCGGCTCGGGGAAGGTATAGACGAAGTCCTGACCGGCCATCGGCGTATCGCCGACCTGGAAGCGGCGGCCAACAGCGACTTCGGGCTCAATCGTGTTGCAGGCGCGGCGGTTGAAGCGCGCTGCCTCTGCCTCCATCTTCACCCGTGCGCGGGTTCCGCCCATGTTCTTGCTGTCATGGTGTCCCTGGTACAGGTACACCTCCTTGTCCTTGTAGGAATGCCCGCCCTTCTCGATGCTGTTGGTGGCCTCCAGCTTGTCGCGGGCGTTGCGGTAATTGTAATCGTTCAGCGTGACCTTGCCCGAGGTCAGATGGCGCGACATGTCCCAGTCGAACAGTCCTGCCTCGTCGGCGCTGGCATCGTCCTGATAGCCCTCTGCCACGAATTCCCGCATACGGATGTCGAGCCGGTAGTGGTCCTGCAGGTTGGTCAGCTTGCTGGAATCGTTGTTCAGTACCAGCTCATCGACGAAATCCCGGCCTTCGGGGTATTCGAAATGATAGAAGATGCCCTCTTCTTCCATCAGGCGCTGCACGAAATCCAGATCGCTTTCGTTGTACTGAACGCAATGTTCGCGAACCGGGAAACTGCCGCTGACGTTGTCGCCAATGTCGGAAAGGCCGTGCTCGCGCAGCAATTCCATGATGATGTCCTTGGCGTTCTTTTCGTGGAATACCCGGTTGTTCCAGCGCTTACTCAGGATCCACATCGTCGGGCGCAACTCGACAACAAATCGCCGGCGGCCAAAGAAGTGATCCACCTCCTCAACCGAAACCACGATGCCGCAGAAGCGACGATAGGATTTCTGTACGTCCAGCGCGTCGAAACGCGGGCTGATCACGTCCATCCGCGCGCCCAGCAGCCTTTCGATCAGCAGGTCGCGATCTTCACACCAGAGCTCTACGGTAATCTCGGAAACGCTGCCGATCTGTTCGTGCACGATGGCCCGGATCATGTTCAGCGTGTCCACCATCTTGTTCAGGCCGGTGTTGAACACCTGCTTGTTGATGCCCTTGCACTGGACCAGAAAGTTGTTCCTGATTTCCGTTTCGGTCGTCATCGCTTTCTTGCTCCTGTCTCGGACCGCGCACCGCTCATCGCAGGCTGTCCAGCAACGCCGCCAGTGCCGGATCGACGTCCGGCCTGTTTCCACCCGTTCCATCGTCTTCGAAATCTGCCAGCAGCGCGGCCAGCGCGGCCTCGTCCATCGCCTCGCCGGTGCCAGAGGGCGGCGCCACACGCAGCGGTGCGCCCGACCACGGCCCGCGCAGCGGCTTGCCGTCCAGCCCGCTGAAAGAGCCCAGCCGCACCGCGTCGCGCCCGCGCGGCGCCAACAACGGCATGTACCCGCGCTGCACCGCCCGCGTGCAGGACCGTTCGGTCAGGTTCAACGCGACCGGCGGCAGCATCACGGCCTCACCATGTCTGTCCTTGATCACGTGATAGGGCATCTCGCCTACCGACATCTCGCTGCCGAGGTCCATGCCCGCGCCGCTTTGCCGGAAGGTCCGCGCCAGCAGGATCGCCACGATGGCCGCCGGATTGCCCCAGACCATGCCGCCCAGCCCCTCGGCCGGGGTGAATTCCTCGAATGCCAGATCGTAACACGGCTCTCCCATGGCGCCGTAGGGCCGGCGCAGCAGCACCGGAGGCGTGGCCAGGCCAAGATAGCCGGCCTGCGGCAGCGCACGCAGCGCCTGCCAGGCCGCCACCGTCAACGGGTGACGCATGTCTTCATCCTGCGTCAGCCCGCGCGCCGCAACCGCAGACACGAACGGCGTGCCCAGATGCGCGGCGATATGCGCCACACGTGCCAGCAGCGCGGCGTGAGGCGGCGTTTCGGCAAATGTATAAAGCCCGACCACCGCCGACAGGTCGGCGCAGCCGGACAGCATCCGCGCCGTGCCCGACTGCGCCAGGTCAGCCGCGCCCGCAAGATCGGCGGCGATCTCATCGGCCGAAACATCGTACAGGACAATGTCCAGCGCTTCGTCCGTCTCGATGCTACGCACCAGCAGATCAAGCGTGCGCCACTGCACTTCGACCACCTGGAATTCGGGGTGGTGCAACACCGCCCGCATCGTATCGGCCAGGGCCGCGTCGATGGCACCGGCCAGCGCTGCCGCGTCGGCGCCCTGGGCCTGCACCACATGTGGGCCAACGATGCCGGCCAACAGTGCATCGATCGCGCCTGCCGGACGGGGCGCGGGCTGTGCGCCGATCAGTTTCTCGAACTCCGACAGCGACAGGTTCGGGCGTACCGCATCCGTGCCCAGGCCATGCCGCGGCGGTTCTACCCGCTGGCCATGACGCTCCGCCCATTCGCCCAGGCGCGCCGCAACCGCCGCCGCGGTAGAACCGGCGCGCAGTTGCGACTTGAGCCCGGCCAGCTCGGCAAACAAAGGCACTGTTTGATAAAGCGAGTCTGGATGCAGATCGTCCAGCGCGGCGAGGCGCAAAGCCACCGCCGCGCCGTCGGCGCCAATGGGCAATGCCAGGTCGGCGGCAAAGCCCGCAATCACCGTATCCAGCGTATCGACATCCAGCCGGATCGCCCGCCGCCTTGCCAGCGCATCGCCCGTCGCCACCGGTCCGCGCGCCCCGCGAGCGGAGAAATCGCCCAGAATGGCCAGGCGAAATCGCTCCGGGTCGCGCTGTTGCGGCACGATCGGTCCGGCGGCAAAGACGAAGGGGTTATCCATTGCCCGGCTGCCCCCTTGCCTGCGCCAGTTCGGCCCGCAGCGCGCGTACCTCGACCATCAGTTCCTTGACCCGGTCGTCGACGATATCGGTCTCCGACTTGACCAGCTCGCGCAGGTGCTCGAACTCGTCCTTGGCCTCGTCTTCCACCGCTGACTGCATGGTGTTCACGATCAGGCCGATGAACAGGTTCAGCACCGAGAACGCCGTGATGATGATGAACGGCACGAAGAACAGCCAGGCCATCGGGAACTGTTCCATCACCGGGCGCACGATTCCCATCGACCAGCTTTCCAGCGTCATGATCTGGAACAGCGAGTAGAGCGAGCGGCCCAGCGTGCCGAACCATTCGTCGAACGCGTCGCCGTACATCAGCGTGGCCATCACGGCAAAGACGTAATAGACGATGCCCAGCATGATGATCACGGCGCCCATGCCGGGCAGCGCGTCCAGCAGCGCCTGCACCACCTTGCGCATCTGCGGCACCACCGACAGAAGCCGCATCGCGCGCACCACGCGCAGCCCCCGCAGTGCCGACAACCCGCCTTGCGACGGCAGCAGGCCCAGGCAGACCACGACCAGGTCAAAGATGTACCAGGAATTGGAAAAGAACCGCATTCCAAAGGCATAGAGCTTCAGCAGCAGTTCTATCACGAAGATCGTCAACACGATCGTGTCGATCGCGTCGATCAACCCGCCAAAGCGCGCCATCACCCGGTCAGAGGTCGACAGGCCCAGGGTGAACGCGTTGAAGATGATGATCGCCAGGATCGCGTTGGTAAACGCGGGGCGTTGCACCAGATCGCGTATCCAGGCGCGCGACCAGGCCGGGTGAGAGGCGGAGGTTTCAGTCAATTCGATCGTCCCCTTGTCATGTTCAGCCCAGCACCGTTTCCAGCCCGGCCTTGCCTTCCAGCATCAGGTCCTTGGCCAGCACCACGCTGGCAGCGACCGTTTCCAGCGTCGTCTCGGCTCCGTTGATCCCAACACCGCCAGACGCTGCGCCCAGCACCACCCCGGTGACGCGCGGCGCCACCTTTTCAAAGATGTCGGCATACTTCGGATTGGTCGCGTTCAGCCCGTCCAGCAGCCGCTTGAGCGACTTCATGTTGCCCTCGGCGCTGGAAACGCGCGCCATCATCGCGCTGCAATCCTTCAGCGCGTCGTCCAGCGTGCCGCGAAGGTCCTTGATCTTGTCGAAGATCTTCCGCGCCTTCTTGTCCGCGGCCTTGGCGATCTTCCTTTCCAGCGTGGCGCAATCGGCCAATGCCTTGACGATGGTCGCAGACAGCTTGCGCCCGGCCACACCCAACCCGCGCACCTTGTTCAGCCACAGGTCATAGTTGCTGTTGCATTTGGGCAGGGTCGCCATGAACGGGGTATCGACCCCGATCAGAGACTTGATCACGGTGTGCCCGACCTCCGCTCCGCCCTGCATCTTCTTGGCTTTGCCCTGTACGGTCTGGTACCGCGACCTGAGCGTATCCAGGTCAGAGCTGAGCGATTTCTCAACTGTCTCGGCCTCGATCCACAGGTTGTAACATTGCTTGACCAGATCGGCGATCGAACGGACCAGCCCCACAATGCCCAGAACCAGACCCGCGCCGCCGGTACCAACGATGCCCAGTGCCGAAACGGTGGTGTTCAGTACGCCGATAGACATGTCCAGCCCGGCCTTGATCTTGTAGTCGCGGTACTCGCGCTTGTCGGACACGAATTTCTTCCACCGCGCCGCCGGAATGCCCTGCATCTGTTTGGCGGTCGCGTTGAACAGCTTGGTCACCTCAGGCGAGAACCGCGCGCGGATCTTGTCGCGATCCTGCGGCGAACGTCCCTGCGAGGCCGAGTCAAGGTTCTTGCCCATGTTGTAGATGTCGATAACCAGCTTCTGGCCCAGCTTTTCGGCATCCTCGGCCATGTACGCTGGGGTAACCAGGTCATCCTCTTCCTCGAGCGCGTCGAGGATGTCTTCATTCAGCGTCAGCTTCATGGTGTAGTTCTTGAAGTTGTCCACCCAGTCCGGCAGCCCCTTCTTCAGCACCAGGGCCGAGATGTCTCGCTCCCAGATGGTGACCGACTTGCCCATCCGTTGTTTCTTGGGGCCGGCTGCCTTGCCGGCGTTCTTGGCGAACTCGGACTTCAGGTCCTTCTGGCGCTTGATCTCCTTTTCGATCACGCCAGTGTATTTCTTCAGCCCCGCAATTGTCTCCTTGTGCAGGGTTGAATTGCAGGCCTTCAGGGCCTCGGCGACCTTTTTCTTGACGGACGAAAGGCTGGTGAGGGTCTTGTCATAATCCATGCGGTCGGCGGCGATTTCGTAATCCTTCAACGCCTTGCCCAAGCCCGTCGACTTCAGCGTCTTGGGCTTGTTGTTCGACCACCACTTCTGGCTCAGCTCCGGTGTCGCGCCTTTCTTCATCGTCCCGTCCTCCCGTCACGCTCAATCGAATGCGTAGGTGAATTCTTCTCCCGTCACGTCGATGGCCACCCGTGACACCGACTTGCCCTCCATCATCCGGCGCAGGAACTCGGTCGAGATGTCGGGCAGCATCGTGTTGGTCACGATGGCGTCGATCATCCGTCCGCCGCTTTCCAGCTCCTGGCAGCGGCGCACGATTTCATCCACGACTGCGCCTGAGTACTCGAACGGCACCTTGTGCGCTTCGGTCACGCGCTTCTTGATCCGGTTCAGCTGCAACTTGGTGATCTCGGCGATCATGTGCGGCGACAGCGGATAGTAAGGGATCGTCACCAGCCGGCCCAACAGCGCGGGCGGGAAGATCTTCAGCAGCGGCTCGCGCAGCGCCTGGGCCAGGCCCTCTGGCTCGGGCATCAGGTCGGGGTCGGCGCACATGTCCATGATCATGTCCGTCCCCGCGTTCGAGGTCAGCAGGATCAAGGTATTCTTGAAGTCGATCACCCGGCCTTCGCCGTCTTCCATCACGCCCTTGTCGAACACCTGGAAGAAAATCTCGTGCACGTCCGGATGCGCTTTTTCCACCTCGTCCAGCAGAACCACCGAATAGGGCTTGCGACGCACCGCCTCTGTCAGAACGCCACCTTCGCCATAGCCCACGTATCCCGGCGGCGCGCCCTTCAACGACGAGACCGTGTGCGCCTCCTGGTATTCGCTCATGTTGATGGTGATCACGTTCTGCTCGCCGCCGTACAGCACTTCGGCCAGCGCCAGCGCGGTTTCCGTCTTGCCCACGCCCGAGGTGCCGGCCAGCAGGAACACGCCAATCGGCTTGTTGGGGTTGTCCAGCCCGGCGCGGCTGGTCTGGATGCGCTTGGCGATCATCTTCATCGCGTGATCCTGGCCGATCACGCGCTTGGCCAGCCGCTCTTCCAGTTCCAGCACGGTCTGCAACTCGTCGCGCACCATCCGGCCCACCGGGATGCCGGTCCAGTCGCCCACGACCGAAGCAACGGCCTGGTGGTCAACAATCGGCAGGATCAGCGGGCTGTCACCCTGCAAGGCCGTCAGCTCGGCATTCTTGGCCTTCAGTTGCTCCATCAACTCTTCGCGGGTCGCACTCGGCAGCGGGCTGTCACCCTCGGGCGCGTTCTCCGATCCGCCCTCGACCTCTGCCGCGCCTTCGCGCAGCTTGGCGCGCAGGGCCAGGATCTCTTCAACCACGGCTTTCTCGCCGTCCCAGCGTGCTGTCAGCGCCGCCAGCCGCTCGCTCTCGGCATCCTTGGCGGCCTGCACCGCCTCGCGCCGGGCGGTCACATCCAGCCCTGCGCTTTCGTCGCGGGCGATGATCTCAAGCTCGGTCGTCAGCGCCTCGATCCGCCGCTGGCTGTCATCCACCTCCGCCGGCACGGCGTGCTGGCTGACCGCGACGCGGGCACAGGCGGTGTCCAGCAGGCTGACAGATTTGTCGGGCAACTGCCGCGCCGGAATGTAGCGGGCCGACAGCGTCACCGCTGCCTCGATCCCTTCGTCCAGCACCTGCACGCGATGGTGCTTTTCCAGCATCGACGCAATGCCGCGCATCATCAGGATCGCCTTGGGGATGTCCGGCTCTTCGACATGCACCACCTGGAAGCGGCGCGTCAGCGCGGGGTCCTTCTCGATGTACTTCTTGTACTCGGCCCAGGTGGTGGCGCCGATGGTGCGCAGCGTGCCGCGCGCCAGCGCGGGCTTCAGCAGGTTGGCCGCGTCGCCCGTGCCCGCCGCCCCGCCCGCACCCACAAGGGTGTGCGTCTCGTCGACGAACATCACGATGGGCACCGGGCTGGCCTTCACCTCGTCGATCACCTGACGCAGGCGGTTCTCGAACTCGCCCTTCATGCTGGCCCCGGCCTGCAACAGACCCACGTCCAGCGACAGCAGACGCACGTCCTTCAGTGCCGGCGGCACGTCACCGCGCGCGATGCGCAGGGCAAAACCCTCCACCACGGCGGTCTTTCCCACGCCGGCCTCGCCGGTCAGGATCGGGTTGTTCTGCCGCCGACGCATCAGCACGTCGACAATCTGGCGGATCTCCTCGTCACGGCCGACAATCGGGTCGATCTCGCCACGTTTGGCCTGCTCTGTCATGTCGGTGCAGTACTGCGCCAGCGCCTCGCCCTTGCCCATTGCGCCAGGCGCCATCGCGCCCGATGCCTCGCCCGGCACGGCCCCGCCGCCGGTGTGCGAACCGTCCTGCGGCGCCTGCCGGTCTTCGGGCGAGCCGTCGGTCGCCTGGGCAAAGTTCTCTGCCAGATCGTCAGGCTTGATCCGCGCCAGCTCGGGCGACATCGATCCCAGAATGTTGCGCAGCGCCGGTGTCTTGAGAATACCCAGCAACAGGTGCCCGGTGCGCACCTGCGAAGACGAATACAGCAACGAGCCCCAGACCCACCCGCGCTCCATCGCGTCCAGAAGGTGATCCGACAGGTCCGAGATCGCCGAGGCCCCGCGCGGCAGCGCATCCAATGCGCGAGTCAGCTCTGCCGCGATCTTGCCCGGGTCCAGCTTGTAATGCTGGATGATGCGGTGCAGGTCGCTGTCTTGCCCGTTCAGGATCTGGTGCATCCAATGCACCAGCTCGACATAAGGGTTGCCCCGCATCTTGCAGAACACCGTCGCGCCTTCGACGGCTTGATACCCCAGCTTGTTCAGCTTGCCGAACAGCGCCACGCGGCTGATCTCTGTCATGGTTCAATCCTTCCGTTCAATCCGCGTTTCACATCAGGCCGCCACCGGCCCCGGGTAGAGAAAAAGGTCATCGGCATCGGGCGGCGGGCCGTCGTCCTCGGTCCGTACGCGCAGCCAGCTGGTATGGCCCAGCCGCGTTTCTCCGCCCAGTGAGGCGCGCGGCACCTCGGCGCCCGCCAGCACCAGGTTCACGTCCCAATCCAGCGTGTCGCCCACGTAGGTCCGCACGATGCTTTGCAGCCGAGCCAGCGAAGCGCCGCCAGGCAGCAGCCTTTCGTAGTCGGCGCGTGTCAGCGGCCCGATCCGCAGACGGAACTTGGCAGAGCGCGACCAGACCCGTGAACCGATGCTGGCCGACTGGCCCAGCCGCGCCGGTTGCCCCAACTGCCAGGTGTCTCCCGGCTCCAGCTCCAGCCAGGAGCCGACGAACTGCTCAAGCGTTACAGGAGCCTGGAAAAACGACGAAACGATCGCGGCCAGCCCCTCGGCCGTTTTCTGGCCCTGGGCCAGATGCGCGACGAAATGGCGGCGCATGTCGTCGGGCATCGCGTCGCGGTCTTCCAGCGCCGTGCCCCGGAACCCGGCCAGAGCGGACACGCGGCGCGCCATCGGATCATCGCTGCGGTCGGCGCTGGGGGCCGGCTCTCCGGCCGCCCAGGCACGGTAGAACAGCGCCATCAACCGGTGGGTCAGCATATCGGCAAAAGCGACGAAAGTCGGATCGCGGAAGTTGCGCTGACGATCGCGCGCGAATTCCGTCAGGTGCAGCGGCAGCGGGCCATGCGGGCCGAAAAAACCGAAGAAGCGATTGGTAAGCCGGTCCGGCTCTGCCCCCTGCCCCGGCTTGTAAGCCGACAGCGTGGTCGGCGGAAATGCCAGCTCGGGCGCCTGTCCCAGGCGCACGCCATCTTCGCGCGGGCGCAGCGACTCGCCCAGCCGCGGCGCACCGGAATGGTGCGCCTCGATGATGCGGAGTGCCATGAAGAGGTGAAGCTCTTCCGGCCGGTCCACAAGCTGCTGAAACAGGCTCAGATCATCCGACCCAGGCCTGATGCCGGACGCCATCGGACAATCTCTCCCCGTCTATCCGTCTTCAGGACCGTCTCTGTAAAACTGTTGATCGAGACGTATTTTCGAAAAAATCTTTCAAGTACCGAGCCCAGCACATAGACGCTGGTGCCCTCGAACCGGCTTTCGTCAAAACCGACGGTAATCTCCACGCCGCGCACCGCTGTCGACAGCACCTCGTCGGCCATGCGGCGCACGATGGGGCGGCTGTTGACCGAAACGATGCCCTCCAGCTGTTTTTCCGCCACCCTGTTGGCCAGCGGCGCATAGATGCCCAGCAATTCACGCAGCGCCTCGGCGGCCTCGCCCTTGCCGGATTCGGCAATCGACAGGTAATTCAGGCTGAGGTGGCTGATCAGCCGCCACGCCCGGTCGCCCTGTGCCAGTGTCGGATGCGGCCGGGTCGGCGGCACCGGGGTACGGATGGTCTTGACCGGGCCGCCCACCGCCAGGTCGAACACCCCGCCCGAACCCGCCGCCAGAAGCAGCGGCAAGTCGCGGTTCGAGCACATCGCCTGCACCGCCAACTGTTCCAGCCTGGCCGAGAATGGCGCCTGGCTGCGGTCGACCAGCGACAGATAAACCTCGGAGCCCAGGTAGGTGGTGCGCACGCCCCGCAGCCGTTCCTTCTCGCTGCGCTCGCGCATCCGGCGGCGCAACGTGTAATACGATCCCCAGGACTCGCCCGCCGCCGTCAGGTCGGTGGCCGAGTAGAACGGGCGGAAGTCGATGTCAGGCAGGTCTCCTTCCTGGATGCCGACCACGCTCTGGATCGTGTGCACTTCGTAATCCAGCCCGGCGGTACGGTCGGGCACGACGTGCAACTCGGTATCGCGCACATGTACCGGCACCCGGTCCAGCCGCTTGGGAAAAAGGTTCACCGCGGGCACCGCGTTCAGCGTGAACGCCTCCGGCTTGATCATCGCCTCGGCGGATTTGCTGCCCTCGCGCAGCAGGATATAGAGATCGACCACGTCCCCAGCGGCTTTGTTCAACGCCGGCCGCAGGCCCTGCAACTCGCAGAACAGGAACCGCTCGGGCATGGCGAAGTATTCCTGCAACAGCCGGTAGCCGTCGAACGACCGGCGCGGCGTCGGCAACAGCGCTTCGTCGGCATCAAACCCGCGCGGCACCACGGCCCCGACCGGCAATGGCAGCGCCCAGTCCGCGCGACGGTCGGTCGACCGCGCGACCAGCCCCAGCGACTGGACGCACAACAGTTCGTGCAGGTGCCAGGCGTTGTGTCCGCGCGGATCGAGGAACAGCGTCAGACGGTCCATCGCGACCTCTGACAGCGGCGCGCCGCCCGGGCGCCGCAGCCGCAGCCGGATCGCGGCGCGCGCCTCGGTACCGCCGGTCAGCCCGGCCGAAACAAGCGCACCGCGCCCGTCGATGTATTCTGCCTCGGCGATCTCAACCGGCCACAGCACCATGTCCATCGCGGTGCGGAATTCGCACGGGGTGCGTTGGCCCTCGGTCAACTGGCTGACCAGCGCCGAGCCGCGCTCGATCCGGTGTCCGTCGGCCAGGCTGTCGCCCGTCAGGTCCGGTTCCAGCTGCGCGATCATCATGGACGGCGTCGGGCACAGGTAATGCGGATAGACGATTTCCAGCAGGTGACTGGTCATCGCCGGGAATTGCATGTCCAGCTCAAGCTGCACCCGCGCCGCCAGGAAGGCAGAGCCTTCCAGCAGCCGTTCGACATAGGGATCGAGGATTTCGAACCCTTCCATGCCCAGGCGGGCCGCGATCTTGGGGTAGGCGCGCGCGAACTCTGCGCCCATCTCGCGCATGTAGGCCAGCTCGTTTTCGTAGTATCGCAGCAGCCTGCTGTCCATCACCCGCCCCTGTCCATTTCGACCTGGCCCGTCGACATGTCGACCCGGCTGCGCAGGTACAGCTCCAGCGGCATCGGCTGTGCCCACATGTCAGAGCGGATGTCGAAGAACACCGTCATGCCGTTGTCGGCGGTTTCCTCGCGCAGCTGTACCAGCGTCGTACCGCGGATGATGCGCGGCTCGAACGCCTCGATCGCTTCGGCGATCGACTTGCGCATCGCCTTGACCTGCATCGTGGTCGAATGCTCTCCGGCCGAAGGCGCGATGCCATAGTTCAGGGTCGAACGGGCGACGTTGGGATATACCTCGTGGTCCAGCGCGCTGCCCAAGTTGTCGGTGTTCAGCAGGTAGGACAGGTCGCGCTGGATGATCTCGCGCAGGCGGGCAATGTCTATCACGCGCTGGGCGCGGCTTTCATTCAGCGATTGAGGCTGATCATCGGTCAGGCGATCCAGCAACGAAGGTTGCAGCCGTTCCGAAACCGTGCGGTCAGCCATCGCGTGCTGCCTCCGCCCCCGCACCGATCACCAGGCTACGCAGATCCATGATTGCCAGGTCACTGGCATCAGTCGCCAGCAGCCGCTGGCCCACGCCGGCAAAGGTCTCGGCGCCGCAATCGCGCCAGTCGGTCGAGCGCGCCATCAAGGCCGCGGCGTCGTCGGTACCAGTCGTGCCGGCATAGCGCGTGGGGATCAGCGCGGCGACCTCGCCGCCATTGGCCAGGGTCATCGTGGCCGCGGTCCAGACAGCGTCGCGCAGATCGGCGGGCGGGTCCGCCTCGATCTGTGCGATCTGCGCGAAAGGCAGCCAGTAGTACTTGCCGTTGACGATCACTTCCAGCACGGGGCCCAGCCGCATGTCGGCATCGGCGATCCAGTCAAAGCGCTCTCCGTTCAGGGTACCGCCGGTTGCGGGCGCGGCATCGAAGGCGCGGGCACGCAGGTCGGCTGCGGCGGCGGCATCGCCCCGCGCCAGAACCTTCTGCGCCTCGATGAGCAAGGCCAGCCATTCGGCCGGTTCACCAAAGACCAGCGGCGCCTTCTCTCCGGCAAAGACCTTTTCGCGGTAGACCTCGCAGATGATCGCCTCCCGGTAGGTCTTGGCCATCATCGTCGCGCCTGGGTCCAGTTCGGCGCTGACCTTCAGCTGGGTGATCGCGCGTTTCCAGTCGCCCAGCACGCATAGCAGCTGGAACAGGAAGATGCGCAGCTTGGCATTGGCCGGGTCCTTGCGGACACGGTCCTGCAAGGCAGCCAGCGCCTGCCGCGGCTCGCCAGCCTTCAGATACTCTTCAGCCGTCATGTCAGAACCCTATTCACGATCACCAAAGCGCAGCGCCACCACGGGGCGGCGCTGCACCGTGTCAGGGTGGCGTCACTAGACAGCGAAGCTGGCTTTGTTGAGCACGCGGCTCCAACGAGAAACCTCGGGGCTGCCCATCTTGCCCTTCGCGTCCTGCGACTTGTACGAAATCTCGATGGCGCCAAATTGCAGCACCAGCGTTTCTTCCAGAACGTCGTCGCCGTCAGAGCCAGACCAGCTCATGTCCTGGATCATCACCAGCTTGAACTTGTACTCCATGAAGACGCCGCCAGAGCTGTCGGTTGTCCCGCCCGACCGGCGCAGGTCGATCTGCAATTCGTCGATGTGTTTGCCCAAGACAAGATTTGTGAAGAAATAGGGAGAGCTCTTGTCCGTCTTCTTGGTGATCGAAAGTTCCTTGAAGGTTGCCTTGCCGGCGCCGCCGCCGCTGGTCGTCGATCCGATGTTAATGTTGTTCTCTGCTCCGATTTCGAAGGAAATCAGTTCAAAAGCGCCTTTGCTCTTGTAATCGGAATCCTGAGTTTCGCCTGCGATGCCGGTGCCAAAGCAGAATGCGTCAAATGCCATTTTCAGTTCTCCTCGTTGTCTGTTGGTTGTCTTGAATCTTCAATTGGGTTCGATGGCCGGGGTAATCCGGCCACCGCAGTTTCTGATCAGGCGCCCTTCTCTGACGGCAGGGTGGAAACCAGCCGCAAAGACACGGTCAAACCTTCCAGTTGGTAATGCGGCCTCAGAAAAAACTTGGACGTGTAATACCCTGGGTTGCCTTCGACCTCTTCGACGACAACCTCGGCTGCGGCGAGCGGGCGCTTGGCTTTTTCGTCTTCCGGAGAGGTATCGGCGGCGTAATCGACGTACTGGTCAATCCACCCCTGCAGCCAGGACTGCATGTGATCCCGGCTCTTGTAAGAGCCGATCTTGTCGCGAACGATGCACTTCAGATAATGCGCAAAGCGGCACGTCGCGAACAGGTAGGGCAGCCGCGCCGCCAGGTTGGCGTTCGCGGTTGCATCCGGGTCGTCGTATTCCGCCGGCTTGTGCAGAGACTGCGCACCGATAAACGCGGCGACGTCCGAATTCTTGCGATGGATCAGCGGCATCATGCCGTTCTTGGCCAGTTCCGCCTCGCGCCGGTCGGAAATGGCGATCTCGGTCGGGCATTTCTGATCGACCCCGCCATCGTCCGTCGGAAAGGTGTGAGACGGCAGGTTTTCAACCGCACCGCCGCTTTCCACGCCGCGGATGCGGCTGCACCAGCCATATTGCTTGAACGAACGGTTGATGTTGGTCGCCATCGCATAGGCGGCGTTGACCCAGCCATACTTGCTGCTGTCGGCGCTGCCGGTGTCTTCCTCGAAGGCGAATTCCTCAACCGGGTCGGTTTTCGAGCCATAGGGCAACCGGCCCAGAAAACGCGGCATCGCCAGGCCGATGTACTTGGAATCCTCGCTTTCGCGCAGGCTGCGCCAGGCGGCGTATTCCGGCGTCTGGAAGATCTTGGTCAGATCGCGCGGGTTGGCCAGTTCCGACCAGCTGTCCATCTGGAACAGTGACGGCTGCGCGCCGGTGATCAGCGGCGCATGGGCCGCCGCGGCGATCTTGGCCATCTCGCCCAGCAGTTCGATGTCGGGCGGCGAATGGTCAAAGTGGTAATCGGCCACCAGTGTGCCGAACGGCTCGCCGCCGAACTGGCCGAACTCCTCCTCGTATACCTTCTTGAAGATCGGCGACTGGTCCCAGTTGGTGCCTTTGAACTTGCGCAGCGTCTTGTGCATATCCTTCTTGGAAATGTTCATGACGCGGATCTTCAGCATTTCGTCGGTCTCGGTGTTGTTCACCAGGTAGTGCAGACCCCGCCAGGCGCTTTCCAGCTGCTGGAACTCTTCGTTGTGCAGGATCAGGTTGACCTGTTCCGACAGCTTCTTGTCGATCTCGGCGACGATGCTTTCAATCGACTTCAGCGCGTCGTCCGAGATCAGCCCGGCATTGGCCAGAGCCTGTTGCGCCAGCGTCTTGACCGCGCTTTCCACGGCCGATTTGGCCTGGTCGGACTTGGGCCGGAATTCCTTTTGCAGTAGGCTCGCGAACTCGGAGTCCTGGAAGGTGGTCGCGCCCTGCGCCGCGGCGGCCTGGGATTGCTCGTCAGCCATGTCTTACTCCTCCGCGTCTTCGGCAGGCTTGGCCTGCGCAGCCAGCGATTTCAGCAGGGCCGGGTCCTGGATCACCTTGTTGATCAGCTCTTCGGCCCCGGTCTTGCCGTCCATGTAGGTCATCAGGTTCGACAGCTGGCTGCGTGCCTCCAACAGCTCGCGCAGCGGCGCGACCTTGCGGGCAATCGCCGCGGGCGAGAAATCGTCCATGCTCTCGAAGGTGATATCCACCGCCAGGTTGCCCTCGCCGGTCAGCGTGTTGGGCACGGTGAACGCCGCACGCGGCGCCATCGACTTCATCCGGTCGTCGAAATTGTCGACGTCGATCTCAAGGAACTTGCGGTCTGCGATCGCCGGCTGCTCCACCTCGGACTTGCCGGCCAGGTCGCTCATCACACCCATGACAAAAGGCAGCTGAACCTTCTTCTCGGCACCGTAGAGTTCGACATCGTATTCGATCTGCACCCGCGGCGCCCGGTTGCGGGCTATGAATTTCTGTGAACTGTTCGCCATCTGTCGCTCCTATGATTGTCGTGCCCCGGCTGCGGTTCGCTGTGCGCCATGCCTTGGCCGGGTCAGTACTCGCTGTCTTCAGGCAGCCCTCCCACGCGGCGTACCTCGGTCAGGCTGTCGTTTGCCAAATCCTTGATGATAGAAAGAAAATCTGCACCAACCAGGCGTTTGGCCCGATCCAGCAGCAGCGGCACCGGGCTCGACGGTTCGCTGCGGGCGTAATAGGCCATGATCCGATCCAAAGCCGCGGTCACGTCGGCGGGCGAGTTGATCGCCCCGCCACCGCCTCCGCCCCGCGCGGCGGCTGGCGCGGGGCCGTCGTCTTCGTCGGCATCGTCGGTTGCCGCTTCCTCGCCGGTTGCCTCATCGGCAAAACGGCCGAAAGCATCGGCGATGTCGCGCAGCGTCCGGATCACCGGGTCAAGCCGGGGCCCGTCACCGGGGGTGCGTTCCGAAAACACGGTGTCGATCGCGTCAAGGCTGTCGATCGCCTCGCGCACGGCCTGCGCCGTTGCCGCCAGCACTTCGGCGTCGGTATCCTGGAACGCCGCCGTGACAGAGGTAATGTCGGGCGCGTTCTCCATGTCCTCGGGCGGCGCTATCTCGCCATCGGCGATCTCGATGTCGCGCAGGGTGAAGCGGCCGAACATCCGGCTGTCGGTCAGCGGCGCGCGGCGCAGCGCCCGGATGGTGCGCGTGCTGTCGCTCAGCCCCTGCACCGCGTTGATCCGCATCGTCGCGTCGCCGTCGTCTTCGTCCAGCTGCGGGTGGCAGCTATCCCAGTAATCCTGCAAATAACCCAGCACCAGCTGCGCCACCTCGGCGAAGGGCACCAGCCCGCCGGTGCGCACTACCGCCTCGGCCAGGTAGACGGCGGCACGGATGTCATGGCTTTGATCGAGCACTTCGCGCG
This sequence comes from Roseivivax sp., assembly GCA_020441125.1. GTDB lineage: Bacteria > Pseudomonadota > Alphaproteobacteria > Rhodobacterales > Rhodobacteraceae > Mesobacterium_A. The sequence goes on along the minus strand of JAGRMT010000051.1, from coordinate 1,395 downwards.
CAAGCTTTCCCAGCTTGGCAAAGTCGGGCTCTTGGGCTTCGCGAACTATGTCGCCGATCTGCGTCTCTGTGCCGTATTGCCCGGCCAGTTCCATGTCCTGGAACGCGCGTTCGTACTCCAGGTTCGGCCCACTGGGGGCGTCATCTTCAATCGGTTTCAGCAGGCCGCCGATGTCCATTCACAGTTCCAAATCGTCTTTTGGTGCGCACTTGGCCGCAACTTTAAATAACTTGCGGATACCCCCCGGTGTGGCACCGTTTTTTTTGATCTCTCCTTCAAGACAACACTCAAACGGACACCAAATCAAACGATTATTGTCTTGACCGGGCATTTACCATCGCGTTTTCTTCCGTTGCGTAAGCTTCGTAACGGCAGGTCCCGAAGCCGAGACGGTCCTCGTTTTGGTCATGCTTGGGGCTGTGTGCCCGCCGTCCGCTCCGCACCGCCGCCGCCGCGCGCGGCGCCAGCGAATCGGGGTCCGGCCAACCGGGCGCCGCAAGACGGGAGAATCGTCACGCCAAGGCGCCAAGGCCGCCAGCCCGTCGCGGCCGCGCCCCCTGGGAGGAACGCAATGTCCCTGCTTCGGATGATCGCCGCCGCGGCCACCGTCACGGCCCTTGTCGCAAGCGCCGCGCCTGCCCAGCAGGCCGGCCCCTTGTCGGTTGAGCTGAACAAGATGGAGCCGGCCGAAGGCGGCGGATGCCGCGCCTATTTCCTGTTCCGCAACGAGACCGGCAAAAGCTTCGAAGGTTTCGAGATGTCGCTTGCCATCCTGAACGGCACGGGAGTGATCGACCGGCTGCTGTCGATCGACGCCGCGCCGCTGCCGGTCAGCCGCACAACGCTGAAGCTGTTCGAGATCCCGCAGATCGGCTGCGAAGACATCTCGGAAATCCTGCTTCACGACCTGACCGCCTGCAAACCGCAGAACGAGCCCGAGGCCGATTGCTTCGGCTTCCTGACGCTTGACAGCAAGGCCGGCGCGCGGCTGGTGAAATAAGCCATGGGCGCGCTGCAAACCTTCGGCGCGGGCGGGCCGATCCTGATCGTGCTGGCTGTCATGTCGGTGCTGTCGCTGGCGGCCATCATCGTCAAGACGGCGCAATTGGCCCCGGTACTGCGCGGCGATGGCAGCCGTACAGCGGCGCTGGCGCAATGGGCCGGCGGCGACCGGCTTGGCGCAATGGCGGCGCTTGGCCCGGGCAAGGCCCCCGCCGACAGGGTGCTGCTGTCGGCCATGCAGGCGCTGGACAAGGGCCACGGTGGCGCGGCGTTGATTTCGGCGCTGACCCAGCGCGGCAATGCCGAATATACCCGCATGACCAGCCTGATCCGCACGCTTGAGCTGACGGCGATGATCTCTCCTTTGCTGGGGCTGCTGGGGACCGTGCTGGG